>JAFTQM010000042.1 GCA_017462755.1 Lachnospiraceae bacterium
ACACTTCGTTTCCGATATTCCTGCCAACTGATACAGCTCTGCAATTTCCTTCTTTAACGAACTAAGACTCGCATAGACCTCCTTCAGACTCTCTACTCTCTCTGCAAACATAGAAAGCAGCTCCATCTGACGGTCAAAGTTTCCAATCTCACTCTTCTTTCTGGAAAGCTCGATGAGCTTATCCTTCATCTCCAGCAGGGTCTTAGACATACTGTCATCCGACTCCAGACCGCCGCGCAGCCGGAAGGACTTCTGAATGATTTCTTCAATCAGCAAATCCTCCACAACCTTTCTGGTTGTGCGGTAATTGGTTTCGAAATAGGTTCTTACATGACCCTCTGTTTTATTGATACCGCGAATAATTTCCCACTCGCTCTCATACAGACCATAATCCGCAATAAAGCTCTGATATTCGCCCTTACGGTCAAAGATTCGCACCACCAGCGAATTGTCCCGTTCGAGCTCCTTCAAATATTTGCGCAGACCGCTGTAGGTAATCTTCTCTTTGTTCTTTACCAATGGCAGATTCCGAATATCATTATCATTGTACTGCCGATAAAAAATACAATAATTGAAATATTCAATAGAAGCCGTCTCTTTGCGCTCCTCTTCCGCATTCTGCGCCTTTCTCGCACAAAAACCGGTCGTCATATATCGAAAACCATCCACCACATCGCAGTCGTCCAACTTCCACTCAATCAGAGAATGAATCGTCTGGCTGCCATCTCCGGTACGAAACAGCTTTTCGACCGGCTGCTTATCATCCAACGAACAATTCGGCAGCACTGTCTGCAGCATCAAAAGCATCAGCACACTTTTACCACCGCCATTGGCAAGGTCATAAAGCATATTATGTCCGAACGGCTTTAACAGAAAATCCTCATAGGACTGCGTTCCGAAATTATATTTTACATTGTTTACCCGAATCCGGTTTATGTGAGGCATCGTAGTATTCCTTTCTCATCACTCTTGCAGTTCTTCTCGCTTTTATTCCTCAAGCTCGTCTCGTTTTACTTCACGCAGAATCTCGTACAACCGTCCGCGCTCTTCCTCAAAATAGCACTTTATCAGACCGTGAAACCGTCCGGTCGGATAATATCGTTCTCCGGACTCTACAAACAAATTCTGTGCCAGCAGGAAGTTAAACACCAGCTTCACAAAGCTGGTTCTGGAGCCGCGTCCGGCTCTGGTTCCGGTTTCCTCGTTTACGGTTACCGGCAGCTCGTCCCAAGTCATTGCCAGCAATTCAAAGCTCTCTTCCTCCTGCTCATTCTTTACAATCAGTCTGGTACGGTCAATCATATTCGAAAGCATCATATCCACTGCAGTTACAATCTCCGCTACCCGCACATATTCTGCAAAGGTATAGGTCGCAGAATCATTATAAAAATGCAACATAATATTATAAATCACAAAATAAGCCAGATACAGCTCCCGATTCCAGCGCAGACCCATCAGACGCTTCAGCTCGTCATTGCTGTATCCGAATACTTTATTTCCGGTTCCCGCCGTCAGATACAAACCGTAATTATATTCATACAGCTTCAAATTCAGCTGCTTCACCATACGATCCACAATCTCTGCCACCTCTGCATTCTGATTGTAGGCTTCATACAATGCCGTATTTTTCCCGGCCTCAAGGCTCACTTCATTTCCGGTAATCAATGCTCCAAAAATCTCCATTGCCTTTTCCAGATTCCTGCCGTCCATTTCTTGTCCTTCCTCCTGTTACGGTTTATCATCCGCGAATAAATTCCAGATTCGTCGTTACAAATTCGCAATTTTTATTTCTGCTCTCAAAACGATGCAGCAATTCTTCCTCTTCCTGCAAACTACCCATTGCTTCCTCCGGCTCCTTCGTCATATCTGACAACAGCCGTACCCGAAATCTGAGCCCGCGATATTTGCGGTCGCCCGACTCTAACAGCATCTTTGCCAGAATTCCTTCCAAGAAGGTGTCCTGCTTTTTGCGCAGCTCCGTAAGGTCATACTCCCGTTTCTGACACAAATGCACCAGAAACGAATAATAATCGCTGTTACGGAATATTTCATCAAAATACTTGTCCTCCAGTATCTTGTTAAACTCCTTCAAATCAAACCGCTCCCGAACAAGCAGAGTATCCAGTAATGTCTTCAGTATCGCATGATAATTGCTTCCGATGCGCTCCTCTTCAATTTCATCCTCAAAGCGGTACATTACTTCTTCGCCTTCCTCTACCTTCTCTGCCACCTCATCCTCCTTGACCGGTGCATTCAAAAGCTCGTCCACACTGCCAACCGCAAAAAACTTTCCAGTGTGCGGCTTGAACAGCGGCAACACCAGTGTCGAGAGCAGAGAGGCATCGTTCTGCTCCTTCGCTTTCTCTGCAAAGCTGCGGAAATCAAACGCATTTCGTAATCTGCTGTATTTGAATTTGTGTATAATCTCATCGGCACGCACCTGCAGCTCCATGCAATCTGCCAGCAGTCTGCCGTGATTCATCATTGCCTTTTTTAACTCGGTATCCAACAAAAAAATTTCCTGCAATCCGGATTCTCTTGTATCAATTGCCTGTTCCGCCTTCTGTCTGGCATTCTCCGTCAGCTCACGATTGCGCTGAAACGCCTTTTGCTCCTCCTTGAACCAGCGGATTCCGGTACAATTAAACTCCTCCAATGCCTTGACTCCTTCAAAGACATTGTAGCTCATAATCAGCAGCACCTCTTTTTTGCGCTGGCGCAATCGGTTTACTTCGCTGTTCATCCGGCGTACCACATCAATACCGCCGCGAAAATTCTTCGTCTGTATCATCTTCTCCAGCAGCAGCTGTTCAATATTAATCCGGCTCTCTTCCTGTATTTCCTTCGTATCCAGATAAAATTCAATCGCATCCGCAGTGATATAATATACCACATTTCCGGCAGACAAACCACTGTCCACCAGCTTCATGCGCGCTGTCTTTCGCTTCTTATCTGCCGGGTCAAAATACTCCATCGAGAATGGTTTACCGTCATTTCGAATCTTATCAAAAAGATACTCTGTCAGCTCCTTTTCCTCTTCCTCCGGCAAATGCAGCTCAAAATCTCTCTGCAGCAAAACAGCAAGAAAAGAATGCACCTGCTTTAAGGTAACATCCTTTTCATTAAAGTTATTCTCTTCAATCAAAAAGCGCAGCAGTGCCATCGTGATATAGCCCATGTCCAGAAAGGCGTATTTTCCCTCCTTGAACTGCCCCAGGCTTGCCGCCTGTAGGCAGAAGAAGGGATAATACTTCCGTAAATTCGACATACGCTCGCCATGATTATCTATTATGTCATTCGTCAGACGATATTCTATTTCCTCACTCATCTGCTGCTAATCCTTCCTGTCCTAATTGTTCTGATAATACTCCAGCGTTGCCAGAACCTCTGCCGGCACCTCTCCCTTGTTTTCTTTGGTAATCATGCGAATTCTCTGCTCCAGCTCATGGATATGCTTTGCCCGCTCTCTGTTTCCACGCGCCATCGCTTCTTCAAAAATCGGCTGTCCGCCAAGTCTGGTGCGGATTTCTGCCGGGAATGGACACCAGGTTGCCAGAATTTCTCGTACCGGCTTGTTCAGACGCATCGCACCGGTCGATTCATTTCGAATCCATACCTCATAGTCCATTACAAAAATCTCGCGGGTATTGTTCTTGCCCTTCTGAATCTGCAGCTTTACTTTTTCCTTGCGTTCCTCCGAAAGCTCATGATTCTTACGATAAAACTGCAGGTAATCACAATATTCCGACGTTAAGGAATGGTATTTGATATTGTTCCAGCTGCCACCCTGCAAGAAACGGCAGAGCTCCCAACGGAACCGTCCAAACAGTCGAACCACTGCATTGTCTAACACATCCGTCAGGAAAATCGGCAATACAAATCTTCCCGGCAAATCACGCCGCTTCGCCGCACATTCCTGCCACATGGATACTCTGCTGCCGACCATCGGCATCAAAATAAAATCCGGATAAATTTCCTTCATAATATAAATCGTATCTACGCCTGCTTCCGGCTTCGTAAACAAAATATCTCGGTAAAATGCTCCGAAATCAACCTGCTTTACGCGCTCTACCGCAGCCAAAAGGCGTTCTGCCGAAACAAAATGATGCTCCGGCGCCGGCGGCATCATATCGTGATGAAGCACCGGAACAAAGGATGTTACCTGTCCGTTCACTACACGGTTATTGCTTACAAAGAAATTTTGAATCTCAAAATGCAGCTTCGCGCGTCGGTCGGATGCCATCTCCTTCTCCTGCGCATCCGTAATCTGATTCTGCTTCCGCAAGGAACGAACATAGTCCGTATAATCCATATCCAAATCATTCTTCGACGGCTCTCGTCTTCCCTCGTAAATAGCTACCAGCCACTCACGCAGCGTGTACACCGTGCAATGACCATATGCGCCAGAAAATGACTCCTGCAGCTTTTCCAACAAAAAGCAGACATCCTCTTCTTCCAACAGTTCTTCACTCAGATAGCCGAAGTTCAAGAACAATTCAACTGCCAATGGAAGCTCCGCCTGCTGATACGCTTTCAAAAAGGTCGCCTCATACAACGGATAAAACAGTGAAGCGATTCCATGCTTTAATTTTCTTACCGCATCATCGGTAGAATTTCTATCCTTCAAGCCTGCAAAGTTGTGAATCATAGTGCGCAGCTGCTCAGCCTTCACATCCTCAAAGCCTGCATATGTAACAATCTGTCCCAGTGAATTCTTCAATTCAGCCAGCTGGTCATCCGTCGTAACCATTTCCACGCTCTCTTGCGGAACACTCTTTCCTCCGGTCAAAAGTGCCGTATAGAGCTGTTCTAATCTATTTCGGTCGATTGACAGCTCCCTACCGGTTTTTTGCTCAATCAAATCCTCCAAGGAATTCAGCAAATCCATACATTCATCAATCTTACCGCTGACCCGCGCATAGTACTCATCTGCGCCTTCTCGTTTCGCCAATATCAATGCCAGACGAATCAAGCTGTCAAACAAGCCTTCGTTCTGCTCATTCGCAAGACACTGCAGCAGCCCTTCCAGATAATCGACTGCTTCCATATTTTCAATCGTCAATTCCGCAATTACTCCGGCACCCTGCTCCACCGGAAAAAGCGCCAACGCACTGCCGCAGCTGTAAAAGCTCTTCATAATCTCAAGCGGCACCGCAGCACTCTCCTTGAAAAACTCCAGCTTCTTCGTGTCCAGCATGGATACGTTTTCATACGGCTCTAACTGCTCAATCATCTGCTGCTTCGCCGAAAGTACTCCGGTGGCTGCTGCAATTTTCAGATACTCCTGATAACAGTCACATATCCATTCATAGCCTTCCATGGCTTTCTTTTTGAATTCATCCTGCGCCTTGCAAACTCCGTTGATATAGCGTACCACCGAATACATCAGCAAACCGCGATAATCCTTATTTCCTGCAAGCAATCGTTCCAGAACCGATATTCCCTCTGCCGCAAATGCATAAACCACAATATCGTCCAGCGCCTGATAATTGCTCAGATACCGCCCCATATAGATATCCTGAATACCAAGAAAGCTTCCGTTTCCGACTACAACACGGCTTCCCTGATTGCACAATTCCACTCTGCCCTTTAATACAACACAGATGTAATTGGGTCTTTCCCCTTCTTGAAAAAATACAGTGCCTTTTGCAATTTCATTCATTTCATTTATTTTTAATGCAATCCCCATATCACTTATATCCTTTCTCTAAAAAAATACCGTATTTCTGTCGTTGCTCTTTTGCCTTCCTCGTTCCTCCGGCGGCACCCGGATAACCCTTCGGCTCATCCGGGTCGCTTCGCTCCTTCTAAGCATCACAAAGCCATCATCTGCTCAAGCGAGCTTGGCAGATGATGGTTTGGATGCTTAGACTCCGCCCTTTACGAACATTATACCCTAGTTTTGCGAATACGGAAAGAGATTTTGTTAAAAAGGTGCAAAAAAATCCGATTATCACAGGATAATCGGACAATATACTTTTAAATTCCGCGCGATGTGCTTTGAACAATCCCCACAAACGTTACCTCTACAGTTAACTCGGTCCAGGCAACCTTACGGCACATGAGAGTGTCTACTTAGTGCTGCTGCATTCCTGCCCTGACACGGTTCATAGATTCCCATTGCGCAAGACCCAAACGTCAACATCACTTATAGAGGGCTGCTTCACAGAAAACTGCCCGAGGCGCATCATCACCCCTGCTGTAGCGGGTTGCAGGTACAGGGCACCGCTATCTCCCCGGCTGCGCGGAAACTTTCTGACATTTTGATTCGCACAAACGATAGTGCAAGGTTAAGTATACTTACTTTTCAAATTTCTGTCAAGGCAGAAATTTTTCCTTTTTGTAAAACTTTCATTCCTCGTTTCACTCCACCCCATTCTTCCGAATCCTCACATAATACTTCTCTTCATCCTCATGATGGATATATCCGCCATTCTTTAACATAACACGCAACGATGCCGGATTATCTTTATTTACACGCAAATAAATCTCATCCTCCGGAACAATCTGTTTCGCCATCTGCAAAGTCAAACGAAGTCCTTCCGTGCCATATCCGCGTCCCCGATATTCCTTACTGACAAAATATCCGATATGACCCGCTCCGGTTCTCAGTGATTCACAAAGATGATGCCGTATACGAAACTCCCCTACAATCTCCTCATCGTCCCAAAGAAACAAAAAGGTCTCCGGAACATATCCTTCCGGCAAATTTTCCCCTTTCTCATAAGCAATCATTGTATTTAACGCTTTTTCTTCAAACTCTTCGCGCAAAATTCCATGCCATTCATTCAGGAATCCATTTTCATCCACCGGCAGATCACGAACAAAGAAATACTCTTTTTCCACATCCTCATGATTCGCAGCCTTTAAATACAGCATAACACCATCCCCTTTCTGAATTAAGCCGGATTATACCACAGTAAATAATATTTTACAACGAAAAAAGCATTTGCTTTTTTCATTCCATTCCAGTATAATAAGCTTACGTTTTATCATAACGTATTCTAATTTTCTACGATTTTTTCTTAAATCCCCCATTGCACCAATGTGCAATCCATTATTTTCACCTATTCAATTCTTTTATACGGAAGGAGATTTTATGACCAAACAAAGTACTATTTCTAATGCTTCTATTCCAAATTACCTCCATGCAACCGGCAAGGTTCGTTATCGCATGACAAATGATTACCTCTTTCGGGCAGTATTCCAGACCAATCAAAAGGCACTTACCGGATTGCTTTGTTCATTACTGCATTTACGCCCGGAGGATATTAGCGACATTACCATTCGCAATCCCATCGTTCTTGGAGAAACCCTGGATGAAAAAACCTTTATTCTTGACATCTCTGTTCTTCTAAATCAAAATCATATCATCAATCTCGAAATGCAAATTGTCAATGAAGGAAGCTGGCCTGAACGCTCACTCAGTTACCTTTGCCGTACCTTCGACAATCTGACAAAAGGCGACAGCTATAGCAATGTAACTCCTGTAACTCAGATCTGCTTTCTTGATTTCGATCTATTCCCAGAATTTCCTGAATTCTATGCCACTTATAAAATGCTTAATATCAAAAACAATCATCTTTATAGTGACAAGTTTGTCCTCTCTGTGATAAACTTAAACCAAATCACACTAGCCACCGAAGAGGACAAGAAAAATCATATTGATGATTGGGCAGCCCTCTTTCGCACCACGGAATGGGAGGAGATTAAGATGCTTGCGCAAAACAACGAATACATCAAAGAAGCCACAAACACCATGTATATGCTGAGCGAAGAAGATAGAATCCGTCAACAATGTGAATCCAGAGAAGAGTATTATCGCATGCAACGTTACCATAAAAATTTAGAAGAAAAAGTCAAAAATTTAGAGGAACAGGCTAAAGCTTCTGAAGAAAAGGCTAAAGCTTCTGAAGAAAAAGCCAAAGCTTCTGAAGAAAAGGCCAAAGCTTCTGAAGAAAAGGCCAAAGCTTCTGAAGAAAAAGCAAGACAAGCAACGGAAGCTATAGCACAGGCGGAAGCCATGATGACACAAGCCAAAAAAGTCGAATCGGAGGCTGCTCAAAAAATCGCAAATGCGGAAGCAAAACAGGAGGCCCTCCTCGCAGAGCTCCTCTCTTTACGCAAGGAACTCGAAGCTCACAAGAACATTAAAATCTCACATATATCGGAGTAAACAGCAAATGAAATCAGATGAATACTACATGAAAGAGGCGCTCCGTCAGGCAAAAAAAGCTGCTGCCGCAGGAGATGTTCCGATTGGCTGCGTTATCGTCAAGGACGGAGTTATCGTAGCCCGCGCTTACAACAAACGCAACAAAAACAAGTCTGTTCTGGCTCACGCTGAAACATTAGCCATTGACAAAGCCGCCAAAAAACAGGGAGATTTCCGCCTCGACGGATACGACCTGTATGTTACCCTTGAGCCATGCCAAATGTGTGCCGGTGCAATCATTCAATCCCGCGTCCGCCGCGTTATTATTGGCGCAATGAATCCCAAGGCAGGCTGTGCCGGTTCAATTTTAAATCTTTTGCAGATTGAACGCTTTAATCATCAGGCAGAAATCACTCGCGGTGTTTGCGAGGAAGAATGCTCAGAACTGTTAACCAACTTTTTCAAAGAATTGCGCAAAAAGAAACCTACCACAACATAACATAAAAGCGGAGGCTTACCATGCAGATTCACGGCTTCAACAAATTCACCTTACTGGATTATCCCGGACATATCGCATGTACTGTATTTACCGGACATTGCAATATGCGCTGCCCTTTCTGCCAGAATGCCTCGCTTGTTCTGTTTCCGGAAACACAGCCGGCTATCCCGGAGGAAGAATTTTTCTCGTTTCTCAAAAAACGCCGTGGAATTCTGGAAGGAGTCTGTGTTACCGGCGGCGAACCAACGTTATCCACAGACCTGCCGGATTTTCTTGCAAAAATCCACGAATTGGGGTATCTTATCAAGCTGGATACGAACGGAACCAATCCCGCTATCCTAACACAGCTCATTACAGATAAGCTGGTTGATTATATTGCAATGGATATCAAATCCTCCCTTTCCGGATATCCCGCCGCAGTCGGCATCCCCGGATTTTCTACTGCAGCAATCGAAGAAAGCGTCGCATTACTTTTACAAAATACCGTTCCTTATGAATTTCGTACTACCGTCGTGCGAGAATTGCACAGTAAACAGGAATTTCTTGATATTGCAAATTGGATAAAAGGTGCTCGTGCCTACTATTTGCAGGCATTTCAGGACTCCGGCGAATTGATTTCTCATTTTTGTCCGGACACCGCACCGACTCCGATTCTAACCGGTTATACCAAAAAGGAGCTGGAAGACTTCGTCGCCCTCCTCGCTCCTTATGTGCAAACCATCGGCTTACGCGGCATTGACTAAAACCATACCAGAAAGGCAGACCATATGCTATACCGTTATAATACCGAACGATTAGAATTAAATATTTTGAGCGAAGACGCTGCCTCGCTGACTACCGATTTTTTTGTGCGTAACCGTCATTTTTTTGAACCCTTTGAACCGGCGCATTCGGAAGAATATTATACCCTTCCTTACCAACGCCGCGTGCTTGCAGCCGAAAGTACACAGCTGCTAAAATCCCAAGCAATCCGCTATTTCCTTTTTCTCAAGGACAATAGCACCCTCATCGGTACCGTCAGCTTTCAACACATCCGTACCGCACCTGCCGCTTCCTGTGAAGTCGGCTACCGACTTGACCAAGCTTATACCGGTCAGGGCTTTATGACGGAAGCACTTGCTTTCTTGATTCCCAAAATTTGTCTTTCCTATCATTTGAACCGCATCGAAGCAAATATTATGCCCGAAAATACCGCCTCCTGCCGTCTCGTTGAACGACTCGGCTTTACCTTGGAGGGTACTGCCCGCGGGTATTTTTTGATTCAGGGACAATATCGGGATCATTATCGTTACTCGTGGCTCGTAGACGATCCTCTGCTACTTTTTCAAACCGATACACATCGGAACTAAGCAAAGCAGGAGAACAATTCCAACAATACCTACCAGAATTCCCCAAAGCATCATACCTTCCAATACCATAATCATACTCATGCCCGTTCCCAGCACCAGCGAAGCAAATACGCCGTACAACACCTTACCGACTACCTTCGCATTAACTTTCACCGGCTTCTTTCCGGACATCTTACGGTACACAATTGCCGTTGCCAGCAGACCGATCGCTCCGACAATCCCAAAGCCTACGCCTACGTTAAACAAATTCCATTCCGGTAACAGACACATGCACATGCCCAATGCAAAAACCAAACCGCTTACCGTTCCCAAAACCAATGCTACAAAATTCTCTTTCTTCATGATGATAACCTCCATATACTTTTGTTGTATTCTCTTTCGATGGTCTTATCTTATCATCGTGTTGTTTGGGAAATGTTCAAGAAATGTTAAGGTTTTGTTAAATGCAGGGAATTTTCCGGCACATAATCCGGCATCTGCCTTCCTCTTTAATATATTTCGCTTATATCCTCTTCTTTTTCTTCAATGTCGTTTACAGGCTTTTGCAATCCCTCTATCACAATATTATTTTTTTCTGCATAATCCCAGAGTGCGGCATGTATGGCTTCTTCTGCTAATAATGAACAATGTACCTTTACCGGCGGTAAGCCGTCCAGTGCCTCCATCACTGCTTTATTCGTAACAAGCATCGCCTCCTGTACTGTTTTACCCTTCACCAGTTCCGTTGCCATACTGCTCGTTGCCACTGCAGCTCCGCAGCCAAAGGTTTTGAATTTTACATCCCGGATAATGCCCTGCTCATCAATATCCAGATAGATTCTCATGATATCGCCGCATTTCGCATTTCCTACCGTACCGACACCACTTGCATTCTCTATTTCACCAACATTTCGTGGATTACTAAAATGATCCATAACCTTCTCACTGTACATATTGATTTTTCCTTTCTCATGCATTTTTTAGCTGCGCTTCTCTTTCAGACTGTCTTCATACAACGGAGACATACTCCTCAAGCGTTCCACAATTTTTTTCAATTCATCCACCGTATAATCCAACTCCTCCTTCGTCGTTTTTTCCGACAACGTAAGCCGCAACGAACCATGCGCAATCTCATGCGGCAGTCCGATTGCTAACAATACATGAGACGGCTCCAACGAACCGGAAGTGCACGCGGAACCACTGGATGCATAAATTCCTCTTTGATCCAAAAGAATCAGCATAGATTCTCCCTCAATATACTGAAAACAGAAATTGACGTTGTTTGGAAGTCGGTTGACCCGCTCTCCATTCAATCGGCTAAACGGAATCTCTTCCAGTACCCGGTTTATTAAATAATCTCTGAGCACTGTCTCATACGCTATTCTTTCCTTTAACGTTGCCTTTGCCAGCTCTGCTGCCTTTCCAAACCCTACAATTCCCGGTACATTATGCGTTCCGGCCCTTCTCGCTCTCTCCTGTGCTCCGCCATGAATGAATGACCGAATTCTTACACCCTTTCGAATATACATCAGCCCGCTTCCCTTCGGACCGTTAATCTTGTGTGCACTGGCACTCAGCATATCAATGTTCATCTTGTCTACATCAATTTCAATATGTCCGAACGCCTGCACCGCATCCGTATGAAACAATACTCCATGTTTTCCGGCAATTTTCCCGATTTCTGCAACCGGCTGAATCGTCCCGATTTCATTGTTTGCTGTCATGATAGAAATCAAAATGGTATCCGGGCGAATCGCTTTTTCCAGTTCATCCAATTTTACCGTACCATATTCATCCACATCCAAATAGGTTACTTCATAACCCTTTTTCTCTAAATATTCACAAGTATGAAGAATCGCATGATGCTCAATTTTGCTTGTAATGATGTGCTTTCCCTTATCCGCATATGCTTCTGCAGTCGCCTTGAGTGCCCAATTATCAGACTCTGAACCGCCTCCCGTAAAATAGATTTCTTCTGCCTTCGCATGAATCATGTTTGCCAACACTTCTCTTGCGTGAGAAACCGCTTTATTTGCTTCTCCTGCAAATGAATAAATCGAAGATGGATTCCCATAATACTCTGTGTAATATGGTGTCATTGCTTCCACTACCTCAGGGTACACCTGCGTCGTCGCTGCATTGTCTAAGTAGATCTTCATACTTGTAATCCTTTCTATATCTCAAATAACCTTGCAGATAAATATCTAATCTGTTCTCTTTAAATTACATAATCGAAATCAGGTAATATTCTTCGTAAAAATTGTCTGGTTCGCTCTTCCTTCGGACGACTGAACATTTCATCCGGAGTTCCCTCCTCTACTACCCTTCCTCCGTCCATAAAAACGACCCGGTTTGCCACATCCTGTGCAAAATGCATCTCATGTGTTACCACAATCATCGTAGTGCCCTCTTTGGCCAGCTCCTTCATAACACCCAGCACTTCTCCGATTAACTCCGGATCCAATGCAGAGGTCGGCTCATCGAATAAAATAATATCCGGATTGACTGCAATCGCTCTCGCAATACCGACACGCTGCTGCTGTCCACCGGATAACTGGCTCGGATAGTAATCATAACGCTCCGAAAGTCCTACCTTATCCAATGCCCGTTTACCGATTTCAATTGCTTTCTCCTTGGGCAGCTTCCTTGCAATAATCAGTCCCTCCGTCACATTCTGAAGCGCCGTTTTATTATGAAACAAGTTATAATTTTGAAATACAAATGCAGTCTTTTTCCGAATCTGTGAAATCGTCTTTTTCGAGATACGGGCAAACTCTGCATGGATATCATCGAAAATAATTTCTCCTGCATCTGCCTTTTCCAAAAAATCAATGCTCCGGAGCAGTGTCGTCTTTCCGGAACCGCTCGGACCAAGAATAACGACTACATCTCCTTTTTCTACCTTTAGAGAAACACCCTTTAATACTTCATTGTTACCAAAAGCTTTATATATATTCTTTATTTCGAGCATATAAAGCACCTCCCTTAGTTCGCGATGACTTTTTATAAGCGCAAGCGTATCTTTCAATCAGCTTAAATACTAGCTGTATCGCACTACACAGAACGATGTATACGAAGCAGATATCCAAGTACGCTTCTATATAATTGTAACCGTAAGCTGCTTTTACCTTGGCAATTGCCGTAACATCCTGCACCGACATCATAAAGGCAAGAGAAGTACTCTTAAGTAAGCCGATGGTAGCATTACAGATATTCGGTAATGCTGAAACGACTGCCTGTGGAATGATGATTCTTATATATGCCTGTCGTTTCGTCATTCCAATGGTCAGCGCTGTTTCCATCTGTCCATGTCCTACGGTCAGAAGTGCCGACCGGAATACTTCCGATAATACTGCTGTCGTATTTAAAACAAATACGATGTATGCATAAAGAATGGTATCCAGCTGAAATACATTAAACGAAAGTCCCAGCACGTCTTTTACCAGATAATTCAACAGGGTAGGCAATAAACTGTATAAAAATAAAATCTGCAATACTACCGGTGTCCCCCGGATGAAAGACACATATCCGCTAATCAGCTTTCCTGCAATCTTTCGCTTTTCTATCTTTCCCAATGCCATAAAAAAGGCAATCGGTGCGGATACAAGCAGTGTAATCAACGTGAGCTTCAATGTGACAGGTATACCGGCAAGCGCATCAAAGAAGGTTTCTATCATAAATTTTGTATTCAGTTCCATGTCCGCTTCCTCCTTTTTTTACGCCTGAGACAGCGCCTTTTTTCCTTTCGATAAATGCTTTTCCAGAACTCCAAAGCTCTTTTCTACCACGAATGTCAAAACCCAGTACAAAATCGTAAGTGCCAGATAAGTTTCCAGCGCATAAGAACCATGATTCATTCCGATGAGCAGCTGCCCCTTACCCATAATATCAATCAGACCTATGGTATAGGCGAGAGATCCTTCCTTCATCAAATTGACCAGAGCATTTGCGAAATTCGGAAGTGCTACTACCGTACATTGCGGAAGCAGAATCCGGTAAAAGGTCTGCCATGATGTCATTCCAATGCTTGCCGCAGCTTCCTTCTGCCCCTTATCAACCGCTTCATAAGCCGAACGGAAAACCTCTGCCATATTTGCTGCAAATAAAATAGAAAACGTTGTGATTACAAAAAATCCTTTGCCAACATGATTAATATCTATTCCAAAACCTAACAGCAGCTCCGGCAGCCCATAATATACAATGAACAGCATGATAACCGACGGGATACACCTTGTAATGTAAATATAAATATTAGCAAGTAATCTGGTAATCCGCCCTTTTCTTACTTTGGCTGCTGCAAGCAAAATGCCTACAGCACCACCAAAGAATACCGTCCCTATAACCATTGCCACGGTGACCCACAGAAACGGTAATAATTGAATCAGGACTTCCAGAATATACGATGGGTGAAATGACCGCATGACCGGTCACCTCCTTCTTATCCTTATTTTGCAGAAACTGCTCTTGCTTTCTCACGAACCCAGGAAAGATGCTCCAGCGGTGTATCACTTGGAATCGTGCAATCTGCACCAAGGATGACTCCGACATTGCCAGCCTGCTCTAACAGCTTCTGCGTCTCTGCTTCGATTTCCTCTTTGCTTCCCTTATAAAGAATTCCATTCTCCGTATTATTAAAGCCACCGATAACTGCACGGCCGCCAAACAGCTTCTTGCCCTCCTGCAGACTTACCTGCTCAACCGTTACTGCCCAGTTCACTGCCTTTGCCGGATAGTCCACATATGTTGACAAATCATTTCTATGACCTTCATAGCCGCAGATATGAAGAATGTTATAGTCACTTACCGTATTTGCTTTCTCCAATATGTACTGTTCACTCGGTGCAATGTAACTCAGATAATCTGCCTTGCTTAAACCGTCAATGTTTCTTGCACTGAAATAAATTCCATCTGCACCACCCTCTGTGATGACTCTCTGGGATAATACTGCAATATCCTTTGCAATCTCTAAAAGCACACGGGATAATCCCTTTGGATTTTCCTTTGCAAGCTGCTCTACGGTAAACGAGCTCTCTGCTGCCTCTAATAAGAAGCTCAAATAGGTTGCCGGTGCAAATATGTTGTAGAACGATGCAACCTCCGCCTTAAAGCGTCCTGTCAGCTCCTTCACAAGGTCTACCTGACCCTGAATCCATGCTCCTGCATCCTCGGTTTCTACCGTATCTAGATCTGCTGCCGTCTTCAGATTCTTTAATGCTTCGCCGGGATATCCAAAAAAGCCATCACTCATCAGCTTCAGAAAATCCGGCTGAAATTCATCGACATACTTCTGATGTCCTGCAACATTTCTCTTAACCGTCTCCTCACTGCTATTAAAAAAGGCATCTGCTGCAAAATGAAACCAAAAACCAACCGGTACTCTCTCTACTACCTTATTATCAAATGCATTCAATACTAATTCTCTCTTACTCATATCCTTTTCCTCCAAATTACTAATTTTCTACTATTTTTTCGCATCGTCCTGATGCTATTATAGCTGCACGGCACTTTGTGCCAATATTACACATCATCGCCCTTTTGGTAACCCTCTGGGATATACTCAAACAAGCTGTAACCAAAATACTCCTGCTGCAACGCTTCCAGCGTTCCATCCTCATAAAGTGTTTCCCATGCCTTGTCATAGGCATCTGCCAGCTCCTGCTCTTTCCGGTTGAAAAGAGGCCAGGTCGGAATTGCCTTATAAGCCACATAGGAAAGCTGAGCTGCGTAATCATGGTATTCACCACCCTCACGAACTACATTGTTCTCATATGAGGTCTTGATATCAAATACCGCATCATATCTTCCCTCCAGCACCCACTGATAGGAATCCGAATTACTGAACTGTTCTGCTGCAATCAGCTCAACCTGCGCATCCGGATGTGTCTTATTGTAGTTTTCCACTATGGTATACTGTGCATTCTGCGGCGCCAATGGAACCAGTCTGCCACTGAATCCTGCAAAGGATTCCATATCCTTAATCCAGTCTGCATATTCCGTTTTGAAGGTAAGACCCGTGATACTGGAGCCGATGTAATGCTCCGGGAATACATAGCTCTCCGTTCTTGCTGCAGTCCACCAGACTCCCTTAGTACCAATCTGATATCTACCCGATTCTACTCCAATGAGCAAATCATCATCGTTTGTTCCAACAAACTCAAACTCATATTCCGAAAGAAGCTCATCAATCGCTTTTAATACTGCGACCTCATATCCATCCGATACTCCATTCTCATCGATGTAATCATATGGTGCATACGCCTGCGAATGTGCTACTGTAATTTTTCTTACTCCATCCTCTGAGTTTTTTACATCCACTTCCCGGTTATTCTTATTTCCGCAGCCGGTCGCACCAAGTGCGACTCCGGCTGAAACAAATGCTAATGCGAATAATTTCTTCTTCATACTAAATTCCTCCCTAAAAACATTTCTCCCTTAATTGTTATTAAAAAGTGGTGTCGAAAGATAGCGGTCACCGGAATCCGGAAGCAACGCTACGATGGTCTTTCCTTGATTTTCCGGACGCTTTGCGAGAATTGTAGCTGCCTTTAATGCAGCACCGGAAGAAATACCCACCAAAATACCCTCGCTTACCGCAAATGCTTTTCCTTCTGCAAATGCATCTTCATTTTCGATTGTAATAATTTCATCATAGACTTTCGTGTTTAATGTCTCCGGCACAAAACCAGCACCAATTCCCTGAATTTTGTGCGCTCCCGGTGTGCCCTGCGAAAGTACCGGACTACCGGCAGGCTCTACCGCTACAATCTTCACCTTCGGATTCTGCTCCTTCAGATATTCTCCTACACCACTAATCGTTCCACCGGTACCAACACCTGCAACAAAGATATCTACCTTGCCCTCTGTCTGCTCCCAAATCTCCGGCCCTGTAGTAGCCTTATGCACTGCCGGATTTGCCGAATTGGTAAACTGTCCGAGAATTACTGCACCCGGAATGGAGTCCTTTAATTCCTCTGCCTTTGCAATAGCTCCTTTCATTCCCTTTGCACCCTCGGTCAGTACCAGTTCGGCACCATATGCCTTTAACAGATTTCTTCTCTCTACACTCATCGTATCCGGCAGGGTAAGTATCGCTTTGTAGCCCTTTGCCGTAGCGACTGCTGCCAGACCGATTCCGGTATTACCACTGGTTGGCTCAATGATGGTAGCTCCCGGGGTCAGAATTCCTTTCTTTTCCGCATCCTCAAGCATTGCCAGTGCAATACGATCCTTGACCGAGCCTGCCGGATTCAGATACTCCAGCTTTGCCAATATAACTGCCTGTGTTGCTTCTGCCTTTGCTGCATAACGGCTTGCTCTTAATAATGGGGTACCTCCAATTAACTCTAATGAACTCTCAATAATTTTACTCATACAATTATTCCTCCATTTTCAATTGATTTTATTTTACTTTTCACCTTCCGCTGTAGCTTTATTCCAACTCTTCAAAAGCCGCGGCTAATCTTCCTAATGCCTCATGTAATGTCTTTTTCGGACAAGCAATATTAATTCGTTGAAAGCCTTTTCCCGCCCTTCCGAACATCCTGCCGTCATCCAACCATAAACCTGCTTTTTGAACAATCCGTTCATTTAATTCCTGTTCGCTCAAACCATAGGCTCTGAAATCCAGCCAGACAAGATAGGTTCCTTCTAACTCGGTCATTCGTATCTTCGGGAGCTTCTCCTTCAAAAAATCTCTCGTATCATCTGCATTTCCCTGAATGTACCGGAGCAATGCATCCAGCCACTCCTCGCCATGCCGGTACGCTGCCTCGCAAGCTACCAGTCCCGGCAAGCTCAGCTGACTGTAACCGGTCGCATTGATTTCCCGACAAAACCGTTCCCGCAGCTCCTTATTTGCAATGAAGATATTCGAAACCTGAAGCCCTGCAATATTGAACGTTTTGCTTGGAGAGGTACACACAATACCAAATTCCCTATAAGCTTCTTTGACATTTGTAAACACAGTATGCTTCGGGGCTGTTGCTTCGGCATACGCACTCTGCGCAGCATTTCCTGCCAAACACTTTGCCTTCTTCGAATCAAAGATAAAATCTGCATGAATCTCATCACTGATAACAATTACCTTGTGCTGATAACAGATATCTCCGAGCCTTGCTAATTCTTCTTTTGTCCACACCCTGCCAACCGGATTGTGCGGATTGCAAAGCAGAAACAGCTTCACATTCTCTTCAACAATTTTTTTCTCAAAATCCTCGAAATCGATTTGATAGTGTCCGCCCTCATCCTGACAAAGTTCATTCGTTACCAGCTTTCGTTTATTATCCAAAATCACTTCAGAAAACGGATAGTAAACCGGCGGTTGTATCAATACCGCTTCGCCCTCCTTTGTATATGCACGGATTGCCATGGCAAGAGCGTACACAACACCCGGTGTCTTTACCAGCCATTCCTCCCTCACTTTCCAGTCATGGCGGCGTTTCATCCAGCTTTGCAGGGCATCAAAATAGCTTTCCTTCGCTTCACTGTAGCCGAAAATACCATGGTGATCTATCTCCTCAAGTGCCTCTTGGATATAAGAGGAAACCTTGAAATCCATATCCGCAACCCACAACGGAAGAATTCCCTCCGGCTTTCCGCGTTCCTTGGCAAAATCATATTTTAAGCTTCTTGTATTCTTACGATTAATGACTGTATCAAAGTCCAGATTTTTTTCACTCATTCCTGCTCTCCTTTCCAAAACCTTTTCACTACCAACCTGCTATCGCTGCGTTTTACAGCACTCCAAACGCCTGCTCCAAATCCCGCGTCAAATCTTCGATATTCTCAATGCCTACCGAAAGCCGTAGCACCCGGTCATTGATTCCGTTCTTTTCCCGCAGCTCTGCCGGTACGTCCGCATGTGTCTGCGTAATCGGATAAGTAATCAATGTCTCCACACCGCCCAGACTTTCCGCAAAAGCAATCAGTTTCACATTGCCTAGTATCTTCTCCACCTGCTCCTTTGTATTTACTTCAAAGGTAAGCATTGCGCCAAAGCCGCTTGCCTGTTTCTTCATAATCTCATATCCCGGATGCTCTATCAGCCCCGGATAAATGACCCTCGTCACTTCCGTTCTGCTCTTCAGCCAATGTGCAAGTCGAAGCGCATTTTCCTGTGCCTTTTCCATCCGAAGTGCCAAGGTCTTGATACCTCTTAAAATCAACCAGCTGTCAAAGGGTGCAAGCATTGCTCCGGTCGTTTTTATCAGGAACCGCACACGTTCTGCGATTTCTTTTGTCCCGGATACCACAAAGCCTGCCAGCGTATCATTATGCCCACCAAGATATTTTGTTCCGCTATGCACCACGATGTCCGCCCCCAGCTTTAACGGATTCTGAAAATATGGTGATAAGAATGTATTATCTACAATCAACAGCAAGCCATGCTTCTTTGCTGCCTCCGAAAGCTTTGCAATATCCACGACGTTCATCATTGGATTCGTTGGTGTTTCCAAAAAGATTGCCTTGGTGCGCTCCGTGATATACTCCTCTACATTTTCTCTGCTCAAATCCACATCGGTAATCTCAATTCCGTTTTTCTTGCTGATATTTAAGAATAATCTTACACTTCCGCCATAGAGGTCCTCATCTACAAGCACCTGATCGCCCGGCCGGAACAGCTCCGCTACAGCTGCAATTGCTGCCATACCACTGGAAAACGCTACCGCATCCACGCCTCCCTCCAGACCGGCAACCACCTTCTCTACCTGCTCTCTAGTCGGATTCTGCAACCGACTGTAATCATAACCAGTGCTCTGTCCTAATCCCGGATGTGCAAAGGTTGCTGTCTGGTAGATTGGGAAACTAACCGCCCCGGATCTATCACAGCTTCCCTGACAATCCTCTAAATGTAAACATCTTGTTTCAATATCGTAACTCATCCTACACCTCCGTCATTCCCTTTGTTCTATCTGATGCAAAATCAACTCTTGCATTTCCTGTCTGTTTGTTATGCTTTGATTATAGATTCTTTTTCCGAAAAGTGTTAATTCCAAAAAAATATGGTTTGTTATAAGTTAAACCTATAACAAACCATGTTTTTGTTTTCTCTATTTCATTTTGATTTTCTTTTACAAAACTCTTCCCTTATATTTCTGCAGTTCATCAATATATCGTTTTCCTAAGCGGCTTAACGGCATCTGTTTATGCTTGATATATCCAATCGTCATCGTTTCCTGCGTATTCAGCGGTACTGCTGCATATTCCTCTCCATTCAGCTCTGCACAAATGATTCCGGAGCATAAGGTATAACCATTCAGACCTACCATCAAATTCAGCAGGGTCGCACGATCATCTGCTTTAATAATCTGTCGGTATTCATGCGCACTCAAAACCTCTTCCGCAAAATAAAAGGAATTATTGTCTCCCTGCTCAAACGAAAGACATGGGTACTGCTGCAAATCCTCAAAGTCAATGATTTCTTTCTCTGCCAATGGATTGGTCTTGCTCAGATACACATAAATCCCGCAATCAAACAGCGGAATGAATTCCATTCCCCGGTCTCGCAAAAGCTTATCCAAAAATTTTGCATTGAACTCATTTCGATAAAGGATGCCTAGCTCGCTTCGATGCTGACGAACATTCTCGATAACCTCGCTGGTACGGGTTTCATGAATTGCAAACTCATACTCATCCATGCCGAATTCCTTCGCCATCTGAATGAACGCCTCTACCGCAAAGGTATAATGCTGCATCGATACACTAAATTTTTTCTTGAGTACTGTATTTTTCAAATAGCGCACTTCCATGAGCTGATAATACTCAAGCATCTGTCTGGCATATCCCAAAAACTCCTCCCCCTCCGGCGTAAGTACAATTCCACGGTTTGAGCGGGCAAAAATCTCAATATGGAGCTCCTGCTCCAAATCCTTAATTGTATTAGATAGACTCGGCTGCGTTACAAACAGCTCGGCTGCTGCCTTATTCATTGATTTATGGTCCGCAATCGCTACCACATATCTTAATTGCTGTAGTGTCATAATCCTTCTTTCCCTTCTGCCACTCCGTCAAAGCCCATGGCATAATCCTCTTTTTCTCGTTTTTATTATCTTTCGGATTTCAACAATTCATCTGCCAACGCGAGAATCTGCGGTGCCATTCGCTCCCGTTCTCTTTCGCTCACTTTCTTATACACCGGATAAGCACAGCCCATTAAAACCATTCCCAAAATCCCCACTACAATACCAAGCACAAATGCCTGCTCTGCCCAGACCAGACTACAGCACATTCCGACTCCGAACAACAGACAACCAACGATTCCTATAACCAATGACCATATCGTACCCGGTCGCGCGACCGCCTCATCCATTTTTCGAAGCTGCTCCAGCTTGTCCTCCTCCCTCGTCATATATTTTCTTTTTATCTTTTCAATTTCTACCTGTCGTTCTGCTGAGTATGTATACTCAAATGATTGATTATTTTGTTCCAACATAATTCTCCATTCCGAATTCTTTATAATCCTTTTTTACACCGACCAGCATCAGAATTGCCATCGCATTAATCAGCAGACATACTGCCAATCCGGTGGCACCGTTCGCCATCCGCCGCGCAAACACATTCCCTTCTCCAAACTGCGTAAGCATAGCCACCTGCATTGTAAATATCGAAACCATTGCCTTTGCCATATCAATTCGTTTGACTGCCGAAAAAATCGGATTTTGCCTGCGCCAATACCGCACTAGATAGATGATTGCCTTGGTCAGACAGTAAAACGAGTACGCTGCGATGGCATAAATCATAAAGCCCGGATAGGTAATTGCCTGATTTCCGAAAACCACCATCACAACAATGACCGATATTGCAATATTCAAAATCAACATCAGCCAGCCGCTTAACCGATACCGATGCAAGCCCTGCAAGTGCTTTTCCGCCTCACTCGCCTCTCCCCGTCGGTCACTCATATCCTGTCGCACCAGCAAAAAACGCATGATACTCAGAACCATATTGTAGCCTGCCATGGCAAACAGCCATGCCGATTGGTACAGCACTCCCACTACCACCTTGAATACTGCAAACGCAGCATTCAGCAGCAGTCCGCCGTACAACGAAATTCGAATCCGTAACGGTCGGTCCGTTAACAGCCGATTCGTATACGGATTACCATGCAGCTTTGCCTTGGTCCGTTTTATCAGTCCCGGCATCCTCGCACACACCGTGACAAGCATATATGCCGAAATAAAATAAGAAGCATATGCAACCACCGGATTTATGTCCTTCCCCAAAAAGACATACAAAAGCAATACCAAGGATAGATTAAACAAAAGAAAAACCCAGAAGGTTCCCGGAAATAGCAGCTTCCAAAGTACTTTCTTCCACTTATCCATTGGTACTCCTCCTTAAGCGGACAGTAAACGTACTTCCCTCGCCCAGCTGACTGCTGACCGAAATTTCACCGCCGCAAATATCAATCACACGTTTTACCAATGCCAGACCCAGACCATTTCCCTTGGTCGCATGAGACGTATCTCCCTGATAAAACTTCTTAAAAATATTCCTTCCTGTCTCTGCACTCATGCCACAGCCGGTATCCTTGACCTCAACATATACCAAGCTTTCGTCCTGCCGAAGCGACAGTGATACCGTTCCATTGGCTTCCGTAAATTTCAACGCATTCGACAGCAAATTATTCCATACCAGACTAAGAAGCTCTCTGTCTGCCTCAACACAAACCTCTTCCTCCAGATTTGCCTTTATCTCTATATTTTTCCTTTCCCAGACCGATTCGAATTCAAGCATACATTCACAAAGCTGCTCTCCCAAATCGTATCGCTCCACATTCGGATAAATCTGCTGATTTTCTAACTTATTCAGTTTTAAAATATTCATCACAAGTGATGACAGCCGCTTCGTCTGCTCCGTAATCGCTCTGCCGTACTCTGCGCTCTGCTCCTTTGTTAAATCCGGATTTTGCAGCAGTGTTCCGTAATTTTGCATAACTGCTAGCGGTGTCTTTAACTCATGTGACACGTTTGCAATAAAATCCGTTCGCAGTGTCTCTACCCCGGAAAGCTCATCTATCATTTTGTTCAAACCTGTAATAATCGTATCAAATTCGTTTCCGCTATCCTCTCCATGAATATACCGGATTCGTGTAGAAAAATCTCCTTTGATTACCTGATTTATTCCAGTCTGAATCCTTCTGACCGGTTTCGTAATGGTCAAATGTCTGCGAATCGCATCAACCACACAGAATAAAAGCGTCAACAGCAAAATATTCAAAAATGTAATTGGTGCTGCCTCGCGAATCTCCTTCTCTTCCAAATTCATCGAACCCAAAAACAGCAGAAAGTTAAAGGTAACAACCGAAGCA
The DNA here is from genome assembly GCA_017462755.1 of Lachnospiraceae bacterium. Classification (GTDB taxonomy): domain Bacteria; phylum Bacillota; class Clostridia; order Lachnospirales; family Lachnospiraceae; genus RGIG4057. The sequence continues at coordinate 23,292 of JAFTQM010000042.1, forward strand.
ATCAGCAAAAAAAACACGATAAAATTTACAATAGCATTGGTTTTCATCCGGCTCATTGCTTTATCACCGCCTTATAGCCAAGTCCGTGTACCGTAACAATTTCAAAATCTTCGCAGCCCTTAAACTTATCCCGAAGCTTCGTCATATACACATCTACCACTCTTGGGCCGGATGCCGATTCCACATCCCAAAACTCATCCATCAGCTGGGAACGGGTAAACGTCTTTTTCGGATAAGATAAGAGCTTATACAAAATGTTGAACTCTCTTACCGTAAGTGTAACCTCCTCGTCCCCGACATACGCCGAATGCTCCTCCATATCCAGCACGGTATTTCCCACGGTCAGCTTGCGATTGGTCGCTATCTTAGCTCTTCGCAGCAATGCTTCCACCCGCAGCAACAGCTCATTCAAATCAATCGGCTTTACCATATAATCATCCACGCCCACACCAAAGCCCTTGCGCTTTGACTCAAAATCCTCTCTCGCCGTCATAAACAAAATCGGAATATCCTGATTCATTTCACGCACGGTCTTTGCAAACTCGTATCCGTCAATCTTCGGCATCATAATATCCGAAATAATCATATCGAACAAATTTCCGTACATTTCATTGTAAGCATCATTCGCATCCAAACAACCAACCGCTTCATAACCATTGCGATTCAGATACGCGCACACCGTCTGATTCAAATCTCTATCATCCTCTACGACTAAAATCTTAAACATCACCGTACCTCCTACTCTGACCTTCTGCTTTTATCATGCTCCAAGACCTATCTTATCGAAGTATATCATAGGAATGTTAAGAAAATATTAAAGTAAGAAATCTTTTTAACACAAATTTGCTCTTTTGTATCTTCTAATTGATAAAATTTCTTAACAGTTCATTTCCTTTTGTTTTGTTATTGACACTTTTCCAACTTTCTTGTATCTTATGGTTTGTCGTTCTAAACTTTAGTTAGTTGTAATAAACTTCAATTAGTCAAGTGTATTTCATGCTGCTAACTTTAAAACTTAGAACTAAAATCTGCTGTAACTACAGCGCAAAGTGAGGAATCTATGGAAAAATCAATTCGCAAAATTGCAATTTACGGAAAGGGTGGTATCGGTAAATCCACTACTACCTCTAATCTATCCGCAGCCTTAGCCTGTCGTGGCTACAAGGTCATGCAAATCGGCTGCGACCCTAAGGCTGATTCTACCAAAAATCTGATGAAAGGCAAGCGTATCCCTACAGTGCTGGAGCAAATCCGGGACAAGGGTGAGGATGTCACTTTGGAGGATATCGTTTTTGAAGGCTATCATGGCGTTCTGTGCGTGGAATCAGGTGGTCCGACCCCTGGTGTCGGCTGCGCCGGTCGAGGTATCATTACCGCATTTGAAAAGCTGGAAAGTCTGAATGCTTTTGAAATCTACCAGCCGGACTATGTGATTTATGACGTTCTCGGCGACGTAGTATGCGGCGGCTTTGCAATGCCGATTCGCGGCGGCTACGCCAGAGAGGTTTATATCGTTTCCTCCGGTGAAATGATGTCTCTCTACGCAGCGAACAATATCGCTTCCGCAATTCGCGGCTTCGGTAATCGCGGCTACGCAAAACTGAAGGGACTCATCCTGAACGCCAAAAACATCGTAAACGAACGCGAAATTGTAGAAGAAGCACTAAAGGAAATCGGTACTACGATTACTCAGTATATTCCACGTTCTGCTGATATTCAAGAAGCAGAAAACGGTGGCGGAACGGTATTCGAAATACTGGAGCATTCCGAGATGCATGCCGTGTACAATGCACTGGCAGAGACAATTATCCGCAATGGAGCAGAGTAAACATCAATTTATTCAAAAAAAGAGAGGAAAAAATTATGAAGAAGAAAACATTTGCATTGGGTTTATGTGCAGCAGCACTGAGTATGAGCGTTATGGCCGGTTGCGGTAAAGCAGACAGCGCTGATGGCAACGCTGATAACAGCTTTTCCATTGAGTATCCTTCCTATATGAAGACCTATGATTTAACGGAGCCGTTAACTCTGGATGCATATCCGGAAACCATCGTGTCCTTGAGTACATATCCGGTACCAACCTTACTTGAGATGGATGTAAAGCTTGCTGCAGTTCCGGCTACAAAGGTAATTGAATATCCTGCTGATTTCGAGGGTGTTATCCTGCCGGGTGTTATGGCAGGCTTTGATATCGAGCAGGTCGTTTCCTTAGACCCTGATTTGGTTATCATGCCAATCTCCTATCAGGAGCAGTACGGTGCCACCTTAGAGGAAGTAAAGATTCCGGTTTACTATGTAGCTATGACCTCCACCGAAACCGACGTATACAATGTAATCAAGGAGCAGGCAGAGGTACTGGTTGATGCCTTCTCCGTAGATGAAGAAGCAACCAAAAAGGGCGAAGCCATCTTAAAGCGTTTCGACGAGCTGGAACACAAACTGACCGAGGCAAAGAAAACCTTAGAGAGCAAGCGTGTGCTCGCAATTACCGTTGCCGGAGAAACCAGCATCTATGTAAACTCCGCGAGCTCTACACTCGGCTGTATGTTAGATAAGTGCGGACTGGAAAATGTCTTTGTCCCATCCGGAGATGCAACCACCGGTCACTCTATGAACGAGCTGGATTTAGAGGCTGCTCTGTCCTACAACCCGGATGTCATCTGCATTACCGGAAGCAGCACCTTAGAGGACAACAAGGCACTCATGGATGCAATCTATGCAGCAAATTCTGAGTATTGGGACAGCATCGAGGCATACAAAAACGGCAAGGTTGTTTACCTGCCTAGCTCCTATGTTTCTACCGCAGGTATTACGATTCTGACCAACATCGAAAACCTTGCAGGCATGATTGAGGCATTGTATCAGTAAGAAAAAGCGGAGTGAAACACAATTATGGCAAAGCATAAAAAAAATCAAGGAAGCGTCAGTATGCTGCGCTGCGGCATGGTTATGCTGGTGCTTCTCATCCTACTGATTGTACTTATCTTTATTTCCTGTGCCGTCGGCAGTGCGGGTTACTCCGTTGTTGAAATTGTAAAAGCGCTCTTCTCCAAAGAGGACAGCATCATCAAGGTAACCGTCATGTACCTGCGTCTGCCGCGTATTTTCATGGCAGTACTGGTTGGACCTGCGCTGGCTGCCTCCGGCTGTCTATTACAGGCAGTTATGAGAAATCCTCTGGCAGACCCCGGCACCATCGGCGTGTCTGCCGGTGCAGGTACTGCCGCTATTACCATACTTTTGATTTTCCCAAATCTGTCCATGTCGCTGCCATTGTTTGCCTTTGCGGGCGCGGCATTGGCATGCGTACTTATTTACACTTTGGCATGGAAGGGCGGTATTGACCCGGTTCGTATCATCTTGTCCGGTGTTGCCATCAATTCCGTACTCGGCGGCTACAATTCTATGCTGCAGCTGTTAAACAGCGACAATCTGTCCGGCGTACTGGCATTTATGAACGGCAGCATCTCCGGCGTCAGCTGGGGACATGTGCGCATTGCTGCGGTTTACACCTTTATCGGTCTGTTCTTCGCATTTATGTGCATCCGCCCGGCAAACGCACTGCAGCTTGGTGATGAAATGGCAAAAAACCTCGGCATCCGCGTCAATTTGAGCCGCGTCTGCCTGTCTGCGGTATCTGCTTTTCTGGCTGCTGCTACCGTATCGGTCGTAGGTATGATTGGCTTTGTGGGACTTTTGGTACCGCATATCGCCAGAATGCTTGTCGGCTCTGACTATAAGGTGATGCTTCCGACCAGTATCCTGCTCAGCAGCTGTGTTTTGTTGGCAGCAGATACCATCGGTCGAACCATCGTGCCGGGTCTTGAAATTCCGGTTGGTGTCGTAATGTCCGTCATCGGCGGACCATTCTTCCTTTACATGCTTAGAAAGAGAGGAAAGTTCAATGCAGGTTAATTGTAATCATTTACAGGTGGGCTATGGAGATACCGTAATCATCAACGATATGACGATTACGATTGACAAAAAGCAAATCACCTCCATCATCGGACCAAACGGCTCCGGCAAATCCACCGTACTCAAGGCTGCTACCCGTCTTTTGAATTATCAGAAGGGCGAGGTCATCATCAATGGTCGTGATATTCGCAAATACAAGAGCAAGGAGCTTTCCCGTTATATCGGTGTGCTGGCGCAAAAGCACAGCGCACCGGCGGATTTCCGCGTCAAGGAGCTCGTCAGCTACGGAAGAATGCCTCACTTAAAGCCACTTTCCAGCTTCAGTAAAGAGGATTATGAAATCATCGACAAGGTGATGAAAACCACTGGTGTCTGGCATCTGAGGGACAAATCCATCTACGAATGCTCCGGCGGCGAAACACAGCGCGTCTGGATTGCCACCGTATTGGCACAGGACCCGGAAATTTTATTTTTAGACGAGCCAACAACCTATCTGGACGTTGCACATCAGCTTGAGGTTATGCAGCTGGTCAAAAATCTGAACAAAAACACCGGTGTCGGCATCGTCATGGTATTGCACGATTTGGGGCAGGCACTGGAGGTCAGTGATAAAATCATTGTAATCAAGGATGGCAAAAAGTACAGCGAAGGAACTCCGGAAGAGGTCATTACCCCGAAAATGTTAAAGGAAGTTTACAACGTAGATGCTGATGTCATTTCGATTGCCGGTCGTGAAAAGCCGGTCATTATATATAAAGAATTAGCTTAAAAGAATTTTGGAAATGAGGTAAAAATATGAACGGACAGGATATTTTATTCCGCCTGAAGCGTCTGAATGAGATTCAGGACGCAAAAGAAATCCGCCAACTAACCGCAGCGCTCTTTCCCGGCTCCCATTGTCCGCTGATGGGTGCCATGATGGCGATTGGCGGTATTGAGGATGCGATTATGCTGGTACTCGGAACCGACGAATGTACTTACTATACCAAAAAAGCAACCATCGGTGGTTTTTCCTTTCACGGAATCGACAACCGGTGCTTTTCTGTTGTATTGAACCAACACGACGTTACCTTCGGTTGTAAAAATAAGCTCTACCACGCTTTTGATGAGCTGGTAAAGGAAATCTCGCCAAAGCTTGTTTTTCTTGTTACCACCTGCGTCATGGAGGTGACCGGCGATGATGTTGACTCTATGGCAATGGAGCTGAACGACAAATATCAGATTCCGGTACTCCCGGTTCATACGGAACACTTTAAAACCGAGAATCATCTGCCGGGCGTGCGCGATACCATCAGTGCCTGTATCCCGGTTATGAAAACAGGCTTACCGGTTCAGCCAAATCGCATCAATGTCATCGGCCAGCGTCTGGGCAGCTTCCGCGAAACCGAGACCTTTCATCTGCTGACACAGCACGGTATTGAAATCGGCATGATGCTGCCGGGCGGTACTTCTTTGGAAGCTATTCAGACGGCTCCTGCTGCCAAGGTAAACATTGTCGTACATGAGCTTGGTCTGCCGCTTGCCATGAAAATGCAGGAGCTGTTCGGCACTCCGTATGTAATGTTTGAAAAATATGCTTCTCCGGAACGTATCCTCGCTTCGTATCAGGAGCTTGCAGGTTATCTGCAATTAGACCTTACTACCGAACTGGAAGCCAAGTACAATGCATGCACAGAACAAATAACTGCTGCCAAAGCAGAGCTTTCCGGAATGAAATACATTTATGGTAACACTGCACTGGCATGCTATGAATACAATGCTTTTCTCGTATCGCTCGGCATGGAACCACAGCTGATTCAGACCAATGAATTTCCGGGACAGGACAACGAATTCGTTCAGGCAATTCTTGAGAAATACAATCCTTACGTTACTAAGACCGCAAACATTACACCATTGCAGTATGTGTATGATGAATTAAAGCCAAATCTCTATTTCGGTCATGAATATGCTACCCGTTTGCGCGCAAAGGGCATTGCTCTGGTGCACGATAGCAATCTCTCCTCCCGTCTGGGCTTTGAGGTAACGGAGGCTGTCGTAACCGAGCTTCGTCGCGCTGCTGCCGAAGCAAAAGAACTGATTGCAAGGAGGGTATCCTAATGAGTTTATGCAGATATTTACCGACTCCGTCCGACCGTATGGGAGTTCTTTGGACTTTATTATCCGTAAAAGATGCCGTAGTATTGGAATATGGTCCTGCCGGAACGACGCATTTCAGCGTCGGATTTTTCGGCAAGCTCGGTGTAGAGCCGAATCAGACCTTGTTCACAACACATTTAAGCGAAGATGATATTATCATGGGAGATGTGACCCGCTTGGAGGAAGCCATCCGTGAAATTGATAAAAATTATCATCCAAAGGTAATTTTCGTCGTTTCCTCCGCTGTTATTTCCGTCATCGGTACCGACATCAAGGGCGTATGTACTTATATGAAGGAAGAGGTCAATGCCCGCCTGATTCCGGTCGATACCGGCGGTTTCAAGGGAGATTACAGTCTGGGAATCAAAGAGGCTTATTCCCTGCTTACGCGCTCCTTTGTAACAAAAGAAACCGAAGTGCGCCCAAACAGCTACAATATTCTGGGTGCCTCCGGTTACAGCTACCGCATGAAAGCAGATTTGTGGGAAATGAAGGAGCTGCTGAGCGAAGCATTCCAAAGCGAATGCAATGCCGTACTCGGTATGGATTCTTCTACCGAACAGCTGGAGCGTCTGGGCGCCGCCTCGGTCAATCTCGTACTGAAAGCTGAAGCTTTACCTGCTGCAATATATCTGCAGGAAACCTTCGGCACACCATATATTTATGATATTCCTTATGGCTACACCGGTACAAAGCAATGGTTGGAGCAAATTTCTGCTGTACTTTCCACTCCGGTCGCTCCTGCCTTAATGCAGAAGCTGCAGCTTCGTATGATGCAGAGCGCCGGCTATAAAATGTATGCAGCAATGTATGCGGACCGCGAGCATGCACCAAATGCAGTACTGATAGGTGATTATGACCAACTCCGCGGCTTTTCGCGTCTGTTTGCCGAAATCGGTCTGCCGGTTTCCTTAAAGTTTGCAGCTCACTCCCTTGCCGGACTGGAAGCAGACGACATTGTAAAACCAAAGACCGAAAAGGAAAAAATCGATTACCTGAAGGAGCTTACATACAGTCTGGTACTCGGGGATGAAATCTCTCTTTACCTGTGTGACTCCAGCTGTGAAAAGCTGCTTACCGCTTTTCCTCTGGTGCATCAGTCACAAATCGCGGAGCATCTTCCCTTCGTCGGTATCCGCGGCATGGATTACATTTTGGAGGCGGTTGACCGGTATTTTAGCCGTATGTAACAAAGATTCCGCAGCTTTACTGCGGAACCTCCAGATACCAATAACCGAAATCTCCGTTTTCTAATGCTTTACGTTTTAGGCATTTAAAATGCTGAAATCCAAACATCTGCGCCATATGCTGTTCTCTGGTACCATAGGTGCCGGGGATCAGCAGGTAGCAGGTATCTCCATCCTTCCCACGCTTTCTGGTCAAAAGTAGATGATGATAGGTATAAAAGCCATGCAGTAAAAAGCTGTTTCCGGCATATTTCCACATCGAACGAGGTAAAAGCCCGATATCCTGCGGCTCCATGCGTACCGAACGTTCAAATTCTCCATCCTCAAACGGATACATCTGCTCCAAACAACAAAACGGCCGGTCCTCCCGCCTGTTTGAACAGCAGTGATTGCGGTTCGGTAACTCTGCCTGCTTCTCTTCCTGTGCCGCCAATTCCGGCTCATTACGAACTGCCTTTGGTATCGTAGCATCCGGTATTTGTTCTTCCATTGACTCTTCCATCGGTTCCGCCTGCTGTATATCTACTTCGTTCTTACCTTGCGACTCCTCTGATTCCGAAAGGTATACTTCACTTTCACTCTGTAGTTCCTCCGACTCCTTCAGGTATACTTTGTTTTCTTCCGGCATTTCCTCCGGCTCCGTTCTTCTCCCTCCCTGTATCTTTCTCCAAATCCGTTCTGCTTCTTCACTGCTCAGCGGTTCCTCCTCCCACGAGGACGCATAATAATTTCCCATCAGATACTCTTCCGGATTCCCGATTACCAGCAATAAGCCGCTCATTTCTACAAAGAACAAGCCGCTGCCTTCCAGATTATTCGCATCTGTTTCCATCCGTATTTCTTCCCTGCCCGTTACCAGCGAAAAATCTCCCAGACAAACTCCGTCGCACTGCTCTCCCTGCAGCTTATAGCAGCAAACCTTCAATGTCTGCTCCTTTGCCGGCAGATTCATGTGAATATGAAAACGTACTTTATTACCCCGCACCTCGATTCGTGCATATCCGCCATTTTGCTTTTTGGCTCCGCCCTCATAAGCATAAATATAAGAAATCCATCTGCGATATTCCGACATAATCCCTCCGTTCTGAGCTTGTCAGCTCCTTCTGCTTGTCAATTCTTCTTCACTATATGAACACTACAGGAAAAATATGCCGCGTTTTCCACTTTTAATGGTAAGTTTTGCTTTCTTGTGGTATACTGTGCACAAGTAATGTTTTTTTATGGAGGTAGTATATGGGACGTGGAAAACAGATTATCATTCTTTTTCTGATTTTTGTATTAGGAATCGGATGCTTCTATCTGGGCTATCAGATAAAGACCAGACCGGAGCCGGAGCCGGAAGAAACGGTTCCGCTTGGCAGATATGAAGAAACTAACATTTCTTTGCCGGTATTAAATGAAAGCAAGGGCGAGGAATACCTGCATCTGATGCGCGGTATGGACGGTTCTGTGGAGCTGTTTACCGTACTGTACAACGAAGATAAAACTCTGGTGCGCGGCTACAAAAAATACAAGCTGAACGCCGAGCTGAAATGGGATGAAGCCGATGCCGGTTGGATGGGACTGGAGTTTTTCTCCGATACCAACTATGTTATCCGCCTGATGAGCTATGCCGAAACCGGCAGTCTGTATCTGGTGCTTGAAAATCTGACCGCAGAAGTACCGGAAGCAAATGAAGTCGTGCGTGTCAGCACCGACAATGAGGTGGAACACGTTGGTGTAAAGGGTCTGTATAAGACCAATGAGGATGGAACCCCGATTCAGCTTACTCATATGATGATTGCAAATAATATGATTTTTGTTACCGACGAGCATTCGCATACTTATGTGTACTCCTTGGTAAGCGGCGAGCTGTATTATATGCGTGTTTCTCATGCTCCGTATGCACTCGCATCCGACGGTACGAACGTATACCAAATGGGAGCTTCCCTCAATTCCGTTTCTCCGTCTCCTCTCGAGCAGATACCAAATCTTAATTTGATAATCAAGAGCAATCTTAGCGAAGGAGGGACCTCGGCTACCAGCATCAAAATGGCACAGGAACCAACCCTTTGGGAGCGTACCACCACCTTTGAGGCAAAGGAATCGGAATACGAGATTATGGACTACCGTCTGCTCTATTCCAAGGATACCTTGTATCTTTCCTGTCAGGACGGCATCTATATGTTAGATTCCGAGACCAAAAGCTGGCAACCGCTGATGGCAGGCATCGATTGCATATTCGGTCGCCCATCCGTCATACAACAGGACTTTATCGAAAGCAATGATGCATTTTATTCCTTTTCCAAGGATTTTATGGACGGCTACTATTTGACCAAATATTCCCGCCGACCTGCCGAAGAGGAAGAAGAAGAGGAGGACGAACGTACCATTCTTACGATTTCCTCTTATCGCCGCCGTGCGATTATTACCGAGGCAGTCGTTGCCTTCCAGCAAAAGAATCCTAGCATCAAGGTAGTATATGAGGTTGCTTTGGATAAAAATCCGTCACTTACGATAGAAGCTTATCAAAAGCAGGTACAGTCTGCCCTTCAATCCGGTACTGCTGCCGATATTCTGGTATGTGATGAATTGGATTATACTACCTACATGAGCAACGGATATTTCGAGAATATCAGCGATTTGATGAAGCCGATGTACACCTCGGCAAATCTTTACGGAAACATAACCAACGCCATGGCGCAGACCAAAATTTTCGTTACGCCTGCCAAATTCAACGCTTACTTTTCTTATGGAAGCAACACGCTCCTGTCCTCCATGAACGAGCTGGAGCAATTAGCTGTCTGGTCTGAAAAAAATGATAAAAAGGCATTGTCCTCTTTTTCGGTAAAACAGCTGACGGATTTGTTTGCAAGCTTTTATAATGATGCATACACTACGGGCGGTGTAGTGACTGCCGAGCTGCTGACGCAGGCTCTGACCTCCTTCCGGACGGTCGCTTCCTTCGCTCCGGGTAAGGCGGATGCCGAAGAAAACTGGTATGCAGTACCGGTTTCCTCCGAAGAAAGCCGCACTCCGGGTATTACGTTGATTGACTCAGAACAAGCCTTTGCCGAAATGCTCACTACCCTACGGACAATGAATGCCTCTTGGCACAATGCCTGTGGCAGATTTGAACCGGTAAGCCTCGTCGGCATCAACAGCAAAAGCAGCAATATCAAGCTGTCCAAGGAATTTCTGCGTACATTGTATTCCGAAAAGGTACAATGCCAGAACGTTGGCAGCGGTATTCCGATGAGCAAGAATGCCATCGCCGGATGGACAGCCAAAGGCATTGAAGAAACCGACCTTGAATTGCTGGCAAATCAGTTGCAGCTGTTGGATTGCTGTTATCAGGAAAATCCAAACCTGCGGGCTGCTGTATATGAGGTGTTGGAGCTTTTCTTAGTCGGCGACCTGAGTGCAGAGGATACTGCCACTCAGATTCTCTCCTACAATTCAGCTGCCAAGGCTAGCGTCTACGCTCCGTACCAGCCGCAGTCCAATGATATCAAGGTGTTGTTTATCGGAGACGCTTTCACCGGCAACAGCGGCTTGGTCGAATCCTTTACTGCACTGGCTTCTCTTACCTATCCGGAGATTACGGTAAACTCCTGTGTACACTCTCAGGAAACTTTAAAGGAACAGTTGAAATATATTGAGCAGGATTCTTATTACACCTATGAGCGCATCCGCAATGCAGATATCGTTGTTCTGCAGGAAAAATCAAGCTCTCTGACCGGTACGGTGCAGGCAATTTCCCGTGCCATGAGCTATTGTAAGCCGGAAGCGAAAGTATACTATCTGTTGACCGACAAAGAACTGGAAAGTGATATTTTAGACCGCCTTTCGATTTTTGAACAATTAACCATCATTCCGGCAGGTTCACTCGCCGCGGAATTGACCGAAAATAGTGGTAGTGATATTACTTTGGCACAGCTCTATACCGATGACAGCACCAATGCGCTCTACGGTTATCTGAATGCACTTACCGTATATCGGACTGTATTCGGCACACTTCCTGAACAGCCGGACCCAATCGCCATTACTGCTGAAGCTACCGACGATATCCTCGCATTGGTACCAGGTGCAGGCGAAGCCGGAAAGCTGTCCTCACTGAATCTGCTCACCGATGCTGTAGACAGATATTGTGAAGAATACTATAAATAAAAAATGTTTGAGGAAGAGGTTTACAATGAAACGAAACAAATTATTTGCATGGCTTCTTTTGCTTGCAATCGTATTTACTGCGGTATCATCAAACAATTTGGTTGCCTATGCGGCGGGAGATGCCGCATCCGCTGCAACAGCGCTATCACCGGCAGAGGTTCTTTACACAATTACCGAAGAAGACCTGACCGGTCTGAACTGGCAGGAAGCATCAAAGGTAAAGGTTTATGTAAAGATAACCGAGGGTGGCTCCTACTCCGCTCTTAACGCAATGGTAAAGCTGGGACCGGATGGCGCGGACGGTACACCGGTCGGCAAAGCTTCCAGTAAATACTTAGTAGGCAGCGCACCTTTGATTTCCAAAACCGGAAACATGATTCAGGAAAATCTTGTGGGCAATGCCGGAACCGGCATCTATGTCTTCCCTGATGTCAATCTGAATCATACCATGCAGGACGGTTCCGCATGGGTGGAAGATTATATCAATGAGATTACCATTACGGTAAGCGCACATACTTCGGCAACAAACTGCGAATTGCTGGGACTTATCTTCAACAATGGCACCGTATATCCGAAGGGCTTTACCGAGCCGGTAACCGAAGCCATTACCTTAGACGAACCGTTAGAGGATACCAGCAACAAAAACCGCACCAAGCTGCAGTATGCGGTTGATTTTGTGCCGCGGCTGAATGCCTCCGCTTATGAAGCGGATTCGTGGGCTGCTTTTACCGCAGTGGTAGAGGAAGCTAAAACACTTCTTGGCAGCACCACTGCTACCGAGGATGCATTTGCGACGATGCATGCGAAGCTGGAAGCAACCAAGGCGGGAATGCGCTTTGTCATGGACGAAAGTGACTCCGACCCGCTTCCGTTCCATACGCTGGCAGGGGAAGAGCTTGTATACGAAATGGGACTCGGTACTAACCTTGGCAATACCATGGACGGTCATTCCGGCTTCGCTCCTTCAGAAACCGCATGGCAGTCTGCCATAACCACCAAGGAATATATTACCGCGCTTCACGACGCAGGCTACAACACCGTCCGTATCCCGGTTACCTGGGGTACCATGATTAACGGTACCATTGACACCGGTCTGACCATCAACGAGCGTTGGCTGAATCGTGTGCAGCAAATCGTCGATTACTGTGTATCACAGGATATGTATGCCATCATCAATATTCACCACGATGGTGCAGAGCAGAGCGGATGGCTCCGGGTATCCTCTGACAAAATTGATAATGTGTATTATCAGTTTGAGCAGGTATGGCGTATCATTGCAGAACACTTCAAGGACTATGACGAGCATTTGATTTTCGAATCCATGAATGAAATTACCTGCATGGAGGGTGATTTGAAGAACAGCTCTGCTGCCATTGCTTACGATACTCCGATTATCATGAATCTGAACCAGATTTTCGTGAATGTAGTACGTTCCACCGGCTCCAATAACACGACCCGCTGGCTGGCAGCCGTTGCACATTATGCAAACAACGGCTCCCATGAGGTATTTTCTCTTCCGACAGATTCCTACAATGAAAACGGCGGTCTGATGTTTGCCGCTCATATTTACAAGCACTCTACCAACGTTTCCTGGACCTATGACCAGATTTACGAAGTTGTGGATGGCTTAAAGAGAATGGCAAACAAGTTCGATGTGCCGATGTATCTCGGCGAATGGGGCAATCGCACCTACGAGCAGGCAGGTAGCACAACCGGCTACAACGATATTGAACGCGCTTATTTTAGTGAAATCGTAACCAAAGCATGTCAGGTAGCAGGCGTTGTACCTGTCGTATGGGATCAGGGCTTCGGCGCGAAGGGCGAGCACGAAACCGGACTTTTCTCCTATTGGAACCGCAAGGAGCTTCGCCCGATTTTCCCAAGCATCGTAGAGGCTATGGTAAGAGGCACCTATCTGAACGCCTCGGAATCCAATCAGAGCTATGATTTTAAGGACATTGTAAAGAATCCTGAGATTGTTGCAATTTCCTCAATTACTGTAGAAGACAATGTTACCATGAAGGTTGGAGATACCCTGACCCTTTCTCCGGTCGTAAGTCCGGCAGATACCAACGATGTCCTGCTTTGGAGTACCGAGGATGACACCATCGCTACCGTGTCCCGCGGTATGATTCACGCCAAGAGTGTCGGAACCACCTCCGTGCATGTATATTCTCAAAGCGGCTCGGTAGAAAAGACGCTCTTAATTACCGTGGAGCCGGCAGCCTCGGACATTCCTGCGGAAATCATTACGGACACAGATACCTATCAGGTTATGACCAACCGAACCGGACAGATTTCTGCCATCGTAACCTCCAAGACGGATACGCTGACCTACCGTTCCTCGAACCCGGCGATTGTGACCGTCAATGCATTCGGAAAGTTGAACGGTATTGCAGAGGGAACCGCAGAGGTTATCATTTCCTCCTCCAGCGGTGCGACCAAAACCGTAAGTGTAAACGTAACCAGCACTCTTCATACCAACAGCATCAATCTGGCACTCCACGTCCTTTACAATGATGCTGAAAAATCCTACTGGAGCTGCGAATTGAGCGAGCCTGTAGCAGTCAAGGGTAACGGTACCTACACCCTTTCCTTTGACCTTGCGACTCAGCTTTCGGATGCCGCCAAAAATGCCGGTATTACCGAGATTAACAAGCTGACCGCCATTTACATTAAGGATTATGATGTAACCTGCGGAAATGCAACCAAATCTCCGCTAACCTCAGCAGATATTGTATACGACTCGGTCAAGGTAAATGGTACCGAGCTTACCATGCTTGCTCACGAGCCTGCTGCCTGCGTAAAATCCGGTGTGTTCGACTCCGGCAAGCCAATCAACGCATGGGATGGCTCGGTCGTAGCGGAGGTATCCTCGGTAGATCATACGGCTACCTTTACTTCCATTACGCAACCGACAAGCATCGAAGTAACCTTTACCTTATCGAATGTAGCATTTGCGGGCGCTGCAGCACCGGAACCAACCAAGACTCCGGCTCCGACCGAAGCTCCTCAGCCGACCACTGCACCGGAACCAACCAAGGCTCCGACTCCAACCGCGACTCCGGAACCGACCAAGGCTTCGGAACCAACTACCGCTCCGGAAGCAACCAAAGCTCCGGTCACAGAACCGAATTCAACTACCGATGACCAGTCAACCGGCGCTCCTACGACAGAAGATGACTCCAATACCGGCGTGTGGATTGCTGTCATTGTCGTTATCGTACTGATTGGCGCAGCTGCCGGATTTGTATTTGCAAAAAAGCGCAAGACCAAATAACCGCAATAGCGATACCTTGCTAAATACATAGAAACGAAGCTAAAAGCCTTGCAAAGGGACACTGTTTCATTCCTTTGCAAGGCTTTTTTGATTTTTCATACTATTCTATTCTGTTCCAGTTCGTTATCGGCTTCGGCTCTTTATGCTCTCCGAGCATCTTTTCCATGTAAACCATATCGTACCACGCCCCAAACTTATATCCGCACTGCCGAAAGCGTCCGGCCATCCGATAGCCCATCGCCTCATGGAAACATACGCTGGCATCGGTCAAATGCTCGTCCGCCCCACAAGGATATGCAATACAGGCATACGCATTCAAGGCATTCTGCGCCTGCAACTCCTTCTCCAGTGCCGCATACAACGCTCTTCCGATTCCCTGCCCTCTTGCATTCTCTGCCAGATAAATCGTCGTCTCGACTGCCCACTGATATGCCGGACGCGACCGAAAGGCACTTGCATAGCTATAACCCAGTATGGTACCGTCCTCCCGCTCTGCCACCAGATACGGATACCGCACCGAAATCTGTTCAATCCGTGCAGTAAATTCCTCCACCGTCGGTACCTCATATTCAAACGTAATCGCCGTCTTTTCTACATAGGGTGCATAAATTGCCAGCAGTGCCGCCGCATCCCCTGTCCGCACGCCGCGAATAATAATATTTTCCATAGTCCCCTCCACTTGCAGTATTTTTTGAAATCTATTATAATAACGTATACGTTAAATTTCAAGACAGTTTACCAATCACATTCCCTTTGGCACTGTCTTTCAAGAAAGGACATCCTATGAACCTACTTACTTTAGAGCATGTGAGCAAAAGCTTTACCGACCGCATGCTGTTTGACGATATCAGCCTCGGCATCAACGAAGGCGACCGCATCGGTGTCATCGGCATCAACGGCACCGGAAAATCCACCCTGCTCAAAATTATTGCAGGAGAGCTGGAAGCAGATACCGGCACGATTACGCGCGGCAAAACCGTACAGATTGCTTATTTGCCGCAGACTCCGGTATTTGACGATGATAAATCCATTTTGGAAAATGTCGTATTTGGCAAAAAAGCCGCCGAGGATTATCGCAATTTGACCGGAGAAGCGCGTGCCATGCTGACCAAGCTCGGTATTCCGGACTGCGACCGCCCGGCGACCTTTCTCTCCGGTGGTCAGAAAAAGCGTGCCGCATTGGTGCGTACTCTGCTCACTCCGGCGCAAATTCTGGTACTGGACGAGCCAACCAACCATTTGGACAGCGAAATGACTGAGTGGTTGGAGGATTACTTAAACAAATATCGCGGCGCTTTTATCATGATTACGCACGACCGTTATTTTCTCGACCGCGTAACCAACAAAATTGTCGAGATTGACAAGAGCCATCTTTACAGCTATGTGGCCAACTATTCCCGCTTTCTGGAGCTGAAAGCAGAGCGTGAGGAAATGGCACTGGCGACCGAACGCAAGAATAAGAGCCTGTACCGTGTCGAGTTAGAATGGATGATGCGCGGTGCCAGAGCGCGTTCCACCAAACAAAAGGCGCACATTCAACGCTTTGAGGAGCTGCGTGACCGCGCTGCCATCGAGGTAGACGGACAGGTCGAAATCAATGCACTTTCCTCCCGTCTGGGCAAAAAGACTGTCATCCTCGACCACATTCACAAAGCATATGACGGTCGCACACTGATTGATGACTTTTCCTATATTTTGCTTTCGACCGACCGTCTGGGCATCATCGGTCCGAATGGCTGCGGCAAATCTACGCTGCTCAAGATTCTGACCGGCACGATTGCTCCCGACTCCGGTACTATGGAATATGGCACCACGGTCAAAATCGGCTATTTCTCGCAGGAAAACGAAGCAATGAACGAATCCATGAAGGTCATCGACTATATCCGCGATACTGCCGATTATATCAAGACTTCGGACGGTACGATTACCGCTTCTCAGATGTGCGAAAAGTTCCTCTTTACCGGAGCCATGCAATATTCTGTCATTGCAAAGCTGTCCGGTGGTGAAAAGCGTCGTCTGTATCTGCTCAAGATTCTGATGGAAGCACCAAATATTTTAGTACTCGATGAGCCGACCAACGACCTCGATATCCAGACCTTAACCGTACTGGAGGACTACCTCAAAACCTTCCCGGGCATCATCGTGACCGTTTCCCACGACCGCTATTTTTTGGATAAGATTGCAGAACGCATCTTCGCATTCGAGGGCAATGGTAAAATCACACAGTATGAGGGAAATTTCTCGGATTACAAGGCTGCTTTGGCTGCAAAGCAGGCAGCTATGACGGAAAACAACTTAGCCGGTTCAAACAAGGGAAAATCGGACAAGAGCGGCACCGACTCCGGTAACAAAGCATCCGATACCGGCTCCTCCAAAAACAGCTGGAAAACACCGAATACCCAGCTGAAATTCTCCTACAAGGAGCAGAAGGAATTTGAAACCATTGATGACGATATCGCTGCGCTGGAAGCAAAAATTGCTGACTTAGAAGCGCAGATTGCTGAAAACGCAACAAATTACGGCAAGCTCTCTGAGCTGACCAACGAAAAAGAAGCTGCGGAAGCGGCGCTGAATGAGAAGATGGACCGCTGGGTGTATCTGAATGATTTAGCAGAACAGATTGCAGCACAGAAGAAATAAAAATTATATGATTGTAAATTCCCACCCCGACTGCAACATCAGGTACTATCCATGTTGCAGCCGGGGTGGGCGTATGCTCATTTTCCTATTTATTTTCACTAAATCTCAAAATGTTTTCCCATCATCACCAGATTCGTTGCCGCGTAAAAACCCGACTTCTTATAAAAATGCATATGATGCTCGTCATTCACACTAATAAGCTCCAAATGCTCCACGCCATTACGCCGCACAAGCGCTTCCAACTCCTCCAAAAAGGCTGCCCCATAGCCCTTGTTCTGGTATTCCGCAAAGATAACAATTTCCTCTAAAAAGTATGCTTTCAAATCGTCAAACTCTTTATAATAGCCCATGACAAAGCCCGACATCTTCCCATCGGCATATTGCACCATACATTCTGCATCTTCTATGGTCATCACCTGATGAATTCTTTTGTACGCCTTTTCGTAGGTCCAGCAACCATTGTCATAGTTATTATAGTAGTCTACATAGTTACAAACTACAGCATCAATATTTTCTTCTGTTAATTTAACATATTCCATTTTCTCATTCTCCATAGCTATCCCCTTATCTATTGCTTACCATCATAATTTTCCCGCACAGCCACTTGGCAACTCCGTCCTCGTTGTTGTTCCCAATCACTTGGGTTGCAATGCTTTTCAGTTCTTCGACCGCATTTTCTACTGCATAGGTTTCATCTGCCATTTCGAACATATCGATATCATTTTTTCCATCCCCGAAAACCACCAGCTTTTCGCACTGTAACAGTTCCTTAAGCTGTGCAATTCCGTTGGCTTTCGTCGCCGTCTTCGGCATAATTTCCAACCACTGTTCTCCGGAATAAATATCCTTCTGATAAACACAGTGATATTGGTCTTTGTATTTTTCATAGAATACTTCCAGCTTTTCTTCTTCATCAATGCAGGTAAGATAAAACACGTTTCCTTCATACAGCTGTTTCGCATCATCCACAGCATTTTCCCGCACATCACCTTTTCTGGAATCCAGAAATACCTTCATACCTCTGGTACATTTATCTTTGGCATACGAAAACTTTTCCACATCATTAATATACGCATAAACAATCGGATATATCTGTTCGCTTATTAAATCATCCAACACGTCCTTAACACTGTCATCAAAATAATTGGATAACAAAATCTCCCCTGTAACATTATCTATGACAAATGCACCGTTATACACAATCAGCGGTATTCTGGCCTCCAATCCCTTGGTTACCTTCTTCGCAGTAATATAAGACCTTGCTGTGGCATAGGAAAATATCATCCCTTGTTCTACCAGCTCATTTATTGTTTTTACTGTATATTCAGAAAGGGTTTCATTACTCTGCAGTAAAGTACCATCCAAATCTGACACATATAATGTTTTCATACTAATCTCCATTTCACTTTTACTCATCTTACTTAAGCTTCCTTTGGCACCCTGATCGATTTTACTTACCCACACAGTCAGATTTGTCCATATTCAAAATCTTACAATCTCACTTTTTTATATTTACGCCCTTTAATAGCTCCATTATCCACAAGCAATCCTTGCTCAACGAGTGCTCTGAGCAACGCTTTTGTTCTTGTTTCTCTAACATCCAACACGTCTACTAATTCGCTTGCTTTATACCATACATCATCTTCCATAAACGAAAGAATCATATCATAATGTGCTTGTGTTTTTTCTGTCACTTTTTTTCTGTCACTCTTTTCTGTCACTTTTTTTCTGTCACTTTTTTCCGTCACTTTTTTCTTAAAAGAAAGCGACAATACCGTTCTGTCTGGGTCAAATCTCTCTTCAATTACTGGTTCTTCCCAGCCTTCATCTGCCCATACGTTAAAGATATTAGGCACACCACTTCCGGCACGTTCACCGATATTGATGAGATTAAACATTTTCATAAGTGCCTTGTTTCGTGGATCAGATTCGCCACCAATGCGCATCTGCTTTTTA
>JAFTQM010000003.1 GCA_017462755.1 Lachnospiraceae bacterium
AGTGGTCTTACCAGCATCGATGTGAGCCATAATACCGATATTTCTAGTTCTCTCTAATGGATATTCTCTTCCAGCCAAGGATTGTTCCTCCTATTGTGTGTTGAAACTGTAACCTGATAGCAGCGTACAAGTATTTCACACAGCCGGCGAATCTTACCAGCGATAATGTGCGAATGCCTTGTTTGCATCTGCCATCTTGTGCATATCTTCTTTTCTCTTTACTGCATTACCAGTGTTAGCTGCAGCATCTATAATCTCGCCTGCAAGTCTGTCAACCATAGTCTTCTCGCCTCTCTTACGAGCAAACATGGTTAACCAACGCAGAACCAGAGCCTGTCTTCTGTCAGGTCTAACCTCGATCGGTACCTGATAAGTAGCACCACCGATACGGCGAGCCTTTACCTCGAGAAGTGGCATAAGGTTACCCATAGCCTCCTCGAATACTTCCATAGCATCCTTACCGGTCTTCTCAGCTACCTGTGCAAATGCACCATATACGATCTTCTGTGCAGTACCCTTCTTACCATCCAGCATTACGTTGTTTACCAACTTGGTAACGATCTTGCTGTTGTACATAGGATCTGCTAATACATCTCTCTTCTGAATATGTCCTTTACGTGGCACGTTCCTTCCCTCCTTAATATTAGTCTGCGGTCACGGACCATTAATTCTACGGTACTCACATTACTGTGTTCATGCTTCAGTCTCTTCACTTCCGTTATATCAAACCGCACGGTACAGCCACCTGGGAACGAGTTTGTATCTGAAATGAAAAATTAACCCTCGCATTTATGCAGCGCCTTTTGGACTGCTGCAAATTAGTAATGGATTTTTATTATTTTGCGTCCTTCGGTCTCTTGGCACCGTACTTAGAACGGGCCTGTCTTCTCTTAGCAACACCTGCTGTATCGAGTGTACCTCTGACGATGTGGTATCTTGTACCTGGAAGGTCCTTAACACGACCACCTCTGATTAATACAACGCTGTGCTCCTGAAGGTTATGTCCCTCACCTGGGATATAACTGGTTACTTCGATTCCGTTGGAAAGACGAACTCTGGCAATCTTTCTAAGAGCGGAGTTTGGCTTCTTAGGAGTTGCAGTTCTTACAGCGGTACAAACACCTCTCTTCTGTGGAGAAGCGGTCTCTGTAGCCTTCTTATTTAAAGAGTTGAAACCTCTTAATAAAGCAGGTGCTGTAGACTTCTTTTCGATAGTCTTTCTTCCTTTTCTTACTAACTGGTTAAATGTAGGCATTAATTTTTCACCTCCTGAATTTGATTTAAGGACTTGCGCATCAAGGTTGCCAAGGCTTCCTTAAACACTCAAGTCATTTACGCCTCGTGGCTGTCCTATGCAGACTTATGTCTGTTCCCTTCTATTCCCTGCCAAACAAGCATAGGAATAACGCACAATCTGTGCGCGCAGATTTGATTATACTTGCGTTTTCCTGTGTTGTCAAGGGATTTTTCTCTTAGTTTTTAGAATTTTTTCGACACATTTTTTCCCGCACCCCCAAAAAGACTTGATACCGATTTCAAAAGTTGCTATTCTATATATAATAATGTAAGAGAAAGGAAGATTCCATGTCTGATTCCCCACGAAAAAATTCTTCTATATTAAAATATATCCCTATCTTTGCGAGCATAGTGCTTTTTATTGCTCTGCTCGTATTCCTGATTTTTGAAACACGCTCCAACTCGTCCGGGGCAGTTTCTGCCTCTTCGGCAACACCAAGCCCTTCTCCGGCCATAAGTCCGACGACTACTCCAACTTCGGCCGTGACCATGACTCCAACGCCGGTTTCGACAACCGTTACCGCACCAACGCTTGCTGTGACTATCCCTCCGGCCGCTTCAAGTCCGACTCCGACCCTTACTCCGACAATCACGCCGAGTCCGACCCCAAAGCCTACTGCAACCATCACACCTACCACGACACCTACTCCAACTCCAACACCGAAGCCTGCCAAAACGCCGACTCCAACTCCTGCTCCAAGCGCTGACTCGACTGACTCCTGCAGTGTTTCTGCAAACGGCTGGCTGCGGGTAATCGGTACGCAGCTGTGCAACGAGGCCGGAGCACCTATCGTCCTGCGCGGCATCAGTACCGCCGGTATCGCATGGTTTCCGGAGCAGGCATCCCCCGCATTTATGAAAACCTTAAAGGAAGAATGGGGAATAAATGTTTTTCGCATTGCCATGTACTCTTACGAGGGCAACAACAGCTACATCAATAATCCGGACTGGAATACCAAAAAGGTATGCGAGCTGATTGATGCCGCCATCGAACTGGATTTGTACGTTATCGTAGATTGGCACATCTTAGCGGACGGAAATCCGCAGACCTATCAGGCGCAGGCAATCCGTTTTTTCAATACCATTGCAGAAAAATATGCTGCCGTGCCAAATCTTCTTTATGAAATATGTAATGAACCGAACGGAAATGTTTCGTGGAGCAGCAATGTCAAACCATATGCCGAGGCGGTTATTCCGGTCATCCGCAAACATTCTCCGAACTCCATCATCATCGTCGGCTCGCCGACCTGGAGTCAGGATGTCGATATCGCAGCAAACGACCCGCTTGATTTTGATAACCTCATGTACTCACTTCATTTTTATGCGGGTACCCATCGGGAATGGCTGCGCAATAAAGCAACTACCGCCATCAACAAAGGATTGGCTCTCTTCGCAACGGAATGGGGTACCACCGATGCTTCCGGTGACGGTCATGTCGATACTGCCTCCGCAGACGAATGGCTGGCATACCTCGATGCACACGGAATCAGCTGGTGTAACTGGTCGCTCAGTAACAAAGCCGAGTCCTCTGCGCTGTTGCTGCCTTCCTCCGGCACCTCCGGTGCCATACCGGACGCTTCTTTGTCCGTTTCCGGTAAATATATAAAGAAGAAACTCCTCTCTTATTTTGATTCTACTATTGTAGACCAAGAACCCGTCCTAACCACCACGCCGACTCCGCGACCGCCGGTTGCCCCGACATCTGTTCCAGATATTGTAATTTCAGCAACTCCGGCACCGGAGCCAACCAAAAAGCCGGCTTCAGCTTCTACAGGCAAAGAACAAAACTCACTGCAGCTCCTCGCATACAACGAAATAAAAGAGGCACAGACAAATACCATTTCTCTGCGTATACAGCTAAAAAATAATTTTACAAATGACATTTCATTAGACGACATCAAATTACAATATTTTTATACCCCGGAAAGTAATGTAGCTCAAACCCTCTGGTGCGATTATGCAGATATCAACGGCGGAGCCTATCGCGCCATTACCGACTGCATACAGGGAACTTATCTTACCGAACTCTCCTGCATGGAGATTTCTATCCAAGCAGGACTCTTGCAGCCAAACGAAACCGCTACCCTGCAGCTTCGCATTACCAATGCCGATTGGAGCAGCTATGACCAAAGCAACGATGCGTCCTTCCAACCACAGCAGACGACCTACACCGAAACCGACCGAATCAAACTGCTGTACAACCAATAGCCTCGAGTAGTCAACAAATATTTCCTGTATTTTTCTTAAAATTCCACAAAATATTTGTTTCTTTCTCAGGACTTCTATGGTATAATGCTGTTTAGTGCCTTTTTTCAGGACTTTTCGTAGAAAAAGGTAGAAACAGATGGAGGTTATCAATGGAGGAACAACATGCATCCTTCGATGAACGCTTAAAGGAGCTTGTCAGCTTCGCCAATGCCAACAAAGGTGTCATCGATAGCGATAAAGTAAATGACTTTTTTAAGGAATTAAATCTAAATGTCAACCAGATTGACCAGATTTACGAATACTTGGAATCCCACAACATCGTTGTACTGAATCTTTCCGAGGAAGAACCTGATGAGGATGCTCTCTTCGAGATGGAAGACGAAAACGATATTATGTTGGAAAATGAAGACTTATCTGCCGTTGCCAACGCTATGGCAGACGACCCGGTCAAGCAGTATCTGAAAGAAATCGGAAACTATCCGCTGCTTACCTTGGCAGAAGAAATCGAATTAGCCAAAAAAATCGAAAAAGGGGATGAGGTAGCAAAGCGAATGCTTGCCGAATCCAATCTCCGACTGGTAGTCAGCATTGCAAAACGCTACGTTGGTCGCGGTCTTTCCTTCCTCGATTTGATTCAGGAGGGAAATCTCGGTTTAATCAAGGCTGTTGACAAATTCGACTACAGCAAGGGCTACAAATTCAGTACCTATGCTACCTGGTGGATTCGTCAGGCCATCACCCGTTCCATCGCCGACCAGTCCCGTACCATCCGTATTCCGGTGCATATGTCCGAGGTTATCAACAAAACCTACCGCATTTCCCGCAGCCTGCTGCAGGAGCTTGGACGTGAACCTACGGAGCAGGAACTTGCCGATGCGATGAACCTGCCAATCGAAAAGGTACGCGAAATCCTCAAGGTTTCTGCTGACCCGATTTCTCTGGACACCCCGATTGGTGAAGAGGATGACAGCCATCTCGGCGATTTTATTAAGGATGATTCCATTCTCGGACCGGAGGATGCCGCTTCTTATTCCTTATTGCAGGATCAGATTGCAAAGCTATTGGAGACTCTGACCGAACGTGAGCAGCGTGTCCTGATTCTCCGCTTCGGCTTAAAGGATGGCCGCAGCCGTACCCTCGAAGAGGTCGGCAAGGAATTTAATGTTACTCGTGAACGTATCAGACAGATTGAAGCCAAGGCTCTTCGCAAGCTTCGTCACCCAAGTCGTGCCAGAATGCTGAAGGGTTATGACATCAACTAGGAGGAATTCAAACTATGAAACGAATCGCTCTGATGTTTTTACGCAGCTTTTTCTTTTTACCTTATTATTTGTTTCGTCTGATTCAGCTGGGTAATCTTGAAAAATACGACCGATTTGCACGTTATGGCTTTCTCAGTAACTTAGCAAAGGTCGCAAACAGACGTGGACGTGTGAAGGTAGAATGCCACGGTATCGAAAACCTTCCAAAGGAAACCGGATATATCATCTTTCCGAATCATCAGGGACTCTATGATGCTCTTGCTTTTTTGGAAACGCATGAGCGCCCGTTTGTAACGGTTATGAAAAAGGAAGTAAAAGACATCTTTCTGCTTCGCAACTGTATTCATCTGTTACAGGCGGAGATTATTGACCGCGAGGATGTCCGTCAGTCCATGACCGTCATCAAGAACATGACAAACCGAGTTAAGAATGGCGAAAACTTCATTATTTTTGCAGAAGGTACCCGCAGCAGAAACGGCAATCGCATTGGAGAATTCAAAGCCGGTAGCTTTAAGAGTGCCATGAATGCACGTTGTCCGATTGTACCTGCCGCACTTATCGATTCCTATAAAGCTTTCGATACCAACTCCATCAAAAAGGTTACCGTAAAGCTGATTTATATGGAACCTTTGTATTATGAGGATTACAAGGGAATGAAATCCACCGAGATTGCCGAGCTGGTGCAGAACCGCGTTCAGGCAACCATCGACCAGTATTTAGCAGAACATCCTTCCGAGGACTAACCGTTTCACAAAAAGAAGTTTGCAAAACAAACTTCTCCTATCACAAACAAAGCGCGAAGAAGTCATTTTCCTTCCTCGCGCTTTTCTTTATTCTCTTATCGTTCCAACTGATACAAATTCTCGTCCTCGACAAAATTCGTCGCATTATACAAGAATAAAATATCGGTAATACCATATGCCTTTACCACATTGGACAGCGGCATCTGCAAATAGCGGAAATCAATCATCAGGATTTCCTCATAGTCCTGCGCCATAAACGGTACAAAGGTATGTGCATAGGAATCCTTTACCACCAACAGCTTCTTGCCGTTCTTATTTTCACTGACAATATCTACCATCGCATGATTTCCGTCGAGGTACACCATGTACTTGTCCTTTTCTTCCAAACGATTCATCGCAAACAGCGAGCCGGTATATCTTCCGTTGCTGTCATATTCCACACGGTACTTCTTTCCGTCCTGATACAGCATGACCGTATCATAATCCATCGGAATATTAATCTTGGAATACAATGTACCATAAAACTCGTCACTGCCGACACTCTCAGTATAATCTGTCAAATCACGCACCGGCAAGCCTAACTTCTCCGCCCATGCCTGATATGCATAATACGCTCCGAGCGCGGTCCAGTGATGGTCGGTACGATAATAAATATACTCATCGTCATGCGCCTGCAGATTATCTCTGACATCAATCCACGCATTACCTAACGAAGCCTCCAACCGTGCAAGCAGCGCCTCCTGATCGTATTCGGAGGTAAACGCCGGCAGCTTCTCTGCCAAAATATCCGCAGCCGTCGGAATCAACATAACATTCACACTTCCGGCACCCAGCAGCTCCTCATACTTCGCCACAAAGCTCTCCAGACGTGCGATATTCTTCTCCTCCTGCTCCTTATCTACCGCATCTGCATCGGTCTTAGTAACCAAATAACCATCGTCCGCAAAATACACACCGTTGATATCAGTCTTGCCAAGCAAACGCTCGGTCTGCGTCTTAATACCAATCCAGGTATCTCTCGCAATGAACTGGTCAGTAATATAATTCTCGTACTGTGTTGTAAAGCGGTCCTCATTCTTCTCTGCAAACAGACCGGCAATCGTAAAGTCCGGCTTCTGCGCCAAATTTCTATTTTCACTTTCTGAACGTTCCTTATCCGGTACAAAAAATCCGGCAATCGTAATTCCGAAAATCAATACCACAAACAGAACCGTCAGAACGATATTTTGTATTCTTTCCTTTTGCTCTATCGTTTTCGTTATTCTCAGCTCCTTTCATTTGCTCCTGCAATCCCTCTGTGCTTAGAATCTAAAATACAGGAATGGGTTGTAGGTCGCATCTACCAGATATGCCACCGAAATCAGGAAAATCACTGCAACAAAGACCATCTTGCACGCCAGGGTAAGCGTAGCTCCCGCCTTGCGTTCTCTCCAATAATTCATAACCTTCTCTGCCATTCTCTTCGGTACACTGGTTGCTGCAAAAATCAAAATCACCAGCATAATACCGTAATTTTTCAAGAGATACAGTGTCTGTGCATCCGCAAAGCCTGCTTCTCCCGGTACAAACATCGACTACAGATAAGTACCGATTCTCGACATATCATCAAATGCAAAGATAACAAAGCTGACCCAGACAAGAAACAGCGTATAAACGTGAGAAATCCATTTTGGAAGCTTCTCCAGATATTTTGCAAGGAAAAACTTCTCAATCACAAGGAATACACCAAAATAAACACCCCAAAGTACGAAATTCCAACTGGCTCCATGCCAGAAGCCGGTCAAAAACCATACAATCGCCAGATTACGCACCTGCTTTGGGATACTCACTCTGTTGCCGCCCAACGGGATGTACACATACTCGCGGAACCAGCTTCCCAGCGAAATATGCCATCTGCGCCAAAATTCCGTAATGCTTTTCGAAGTAAACGGATAGTTGAAGTTTTCCATAAAATGAAAACCAAACATTCGACCCAGACCAATCGCCATATCCGAATAACCGGAAAAGTCAAAATAAATCTGGAAGCAAAATGCGGTAATACCAAGCCATGCCGCCAGCACAGTTGTCTCCGACGGTGCCATTGCACTGATGGTATCCCAGAGCAGACCAATGTTGTTTGCTAACAGCACCTTCTTGCCGAGACCACTCATAAAACGCATGATACCGAACGCAAAATCATCCAGGTTTTCTTTTCGTGTATCTAACTCCTCTGCCACCGTCTTATACTGCACAATCGGTCCTGCAATCAGCTGCGGGAACAGAGCAACATACGCGCCAAAGGAAATGATATTTTTCTGCACCTTCGCCTGTCCGCGATATATATCCACGGTATAGGACATCGTCTGGAAAGTATAAAAGGAAATACCAATTGGCAATGCCAGCTCTAACAACGGAATCTCTGTATTAAAAATTCCGTTAATCGTATTCAAAAAGAAATCCGTATATTTAAAAAATCCGAGCAATGCCAGATTAATTATCATCGACTCAATTACAAAAAAACGTGCCCGCTTTCGATTACCCTTGCGTAATGCAGTATCCACCAATCTTCCATGGGTATAATCCACAATGGTCGAGAATATCATGATTACGACATATACCGGCTCTCCCCAAGCGTAAAAAACCAAACTAGCCAAAAACAGCAGGGCATTTCTGCCCTGCCTTGGCATTATGAAATACAATAAAAGTACAATCGGGAGATACCGGAAAAGAAACATTACACTACTAAATACCATCTCTTTTCCCTCTCTTTTCTCACTCTATTACACTATTGTCAAATGCTACTCCTGCCGTATTATAAAACATTCCATCTTCCTTTAAGACATATTTATCTGTCAAATTTACCAGATAATAGCCCTCCTCGTCCGATTCCACGGCAAGCCATACCTCTTCTTCCAGCTTCCAATTTGTCTGGTC
The DNA here is from genome assembly GCA_017462755.1 of Lachnospiraceae bacterium. Taxonomy (GTDB): domain Bacteria; phylum Bacillota; class Clostridia; order Lachnospirales; family Lachnospiraceae; genus RGIG4057. The sequence continues at coordinate 8,423 of JAFTQM010000003.1, forward strand.
TGCAACATAAATCACTGCTATCTCTGTTGTATCACTCAGCTGCAGCTTTACCGCAGTCACACATCCGTTTGTCGGCTCCGATACCTCTGCCAATTCCTTTACAGTACCGTGCAGATACTCTGTTTCCCGCAAACTCATCGTTGCAATGCCTGCGTTTGTATTCTCCGGTTCTGCACACCGTCCCTGCATCAAACGATTCTCATCGCTCTCCAAAGCCATATGCGCATTTCCGTCATTTCCTGGATTGTCTGCAGTTTTCCTAAGACTTCCTCCGGCAAATACTGCCGCTGCAATTATCACGCAAAAACAAGCTGCCGCTGCAAGACCACTCCAACGGTTCCATGAGAAGCTGCGCGTCTTCGTCTCGACCGGCTGCAATGAGCTCTGTCTTGCCGCCGCCTTCTCATAAATTCCACTTATAAATTCTTCATTACTTTTCATTGTAGCCTCCATGCCGCCATTTCTCCAATGACAGCTGCACCGGTTATGCTTTTTTATCCTGTACCAGCTGCTGCAATTTTTTTCGCGCCCTATGTATCAGCACACGAACCTGATTCTCTGATTTTCCGATAATCTTCGCCGTTTCTGCATAGGACAGCTCCTCTAAATCAATCAAATACAGCACCCGCTCATATTCGGGCTTTAACTGTTTCAGCCATTGGTAGAGCTCTCTCTTTTCTTCTTCCTTAATTACCTGCTCCTCCAACAGCCGCTCATCCTGTATCGCAGCACCCGCTTCGGCATAGTCCTCCGTAAAGACTATCGTCGAATTTTTTCGGATATAATCAATCGCCTTATTTCTTCCTATTGTATAAAGATACGTTTTAAACGACATATCCATCCGATAGCGCTCCTTGTGCAGCAGCACCTCCACAAAGGCATCCTGTGCCAAATCCTCTGCCAGATAAATATCCTTGATATATCGCATAATAAACTGTATCAAAGCATCCTTGTAGCGGAGAACCAGCCGTTCAAAGCCGACATTGTCTCCGCCAAGGAATATTTCATAGTCTCTCTTATCTTCTTCCATTTGGAAAGCCTCCCTTTCAGCAATCCTTCGTATCCCATGAAATCATACCACAGAAAGGGAGCAGTTTCCAGTCATAATTTTGTATTATTACAAATTAGTATTCTACATACTTTGCAAGGTAGGTCAGAACTGCCTGCATTGGCTCCTCGCTCTCGGTTACCGGTGCCTCAAAAGCTACCGTCACCTTATCACCTACTGCAAACTCAGCGATATCGCCTTCGATATAGATATAATCTGCAAAAGTACAATCAAACTGATAGGTCTTACCATCTACCAACTCTAACTTCAGGCTGCTGTCTGTCAGCTCGGTCAAAGTACCGTCTACCTGATCAAACTTACGAAGCAGAACTACTTCCTCCAGGGATGGATCAAACTGACGCATAAATACGTTCTCTACATATGCAGCTACTTCCGGCTCTGCTACGATAAAGAGTACATACTCACCCTGAGTCACTACCTTATGATTCTCTACTAACTCAAACTGATCCGGCAGGTAAGTGCTCCACATATCGGTCAGATATTCTACACGGTGGTTGATACCATCAACTACGGCCTGTACATTCTCCTCGCCTGCTGCCTTGAAGATTGCAAGCTCGGTAGCGTGTACCATCATCATTGGAATGTAAATACCATACTCAGTTACTGCTGCTGCATCAATCGTGTAAAGCTCAGTTAACTCCATCTCGCCGCCCTGCATCATACCCGGCAGATTTGCGCCTGCGGTAGTAATTACAGAATTCATCAGCTCAACTACAGAAAAATCTGCTGCCGGTGTCTCTTCCGGTGCATCTGTCGGCTCCGCCGGAGCTTCGGTTGGTGCATCCGTCGGGTCTGCCGGCTTCTCGGTTGGATTTGCCGGTGCCTCGGTTGGCTGCGTTGTAGGATTGGTCGCATTATTCTCTTCCTTCTTTCCACCACAAGCGGTTAAAGAAAGAACCATCATACCTGCTAATAACGTACATAAAAATCTCTTCTTCATTTTCATAGTCTCCTTTTTCTTTGTGTTTTATGCCTTTACTTGACGTTTACATACCTTATTCGGAGACACCACATAAATAGTTACACTTTTTTTGAAAAAAATTTTAAAATTATTGCAAAGGCTGTCCATACAGCAATCCGCGACTTCCGGTTGCCAGAAAGAAACGCCCGAATTGCCGTCTGTCTCCGCAAATGGCACGGATATCACCAAACATTTGTGTATCGCGGTTGATTCGCTCAAAGCTGACTCCGTTATCCACCGAACGATAAAAGCCATAACCTTCCTTTCGTCTTCCTACCATATAAATTACCTTAGGCATTCCGGTACACTCCGGCACCCCTAAGCCGACGCAGCGTGCATATTCTCCTGCGCCCGTCAGCCGCTCCGACTGCAGGCAATCCTGCTCTGCAATATAACGCAGCCGCCACAAGCCGGCCTGCTCCACCGCCAGATATGCAACCCCTTCAATATCATAATCCATGACAATCTGGCAATGCGTCCGCCAGGATTCAAACAATGTCTTCGGAACATCCTCCGGTATTGATTTTTCCCAAAAGCTTTTTCCTTTATCCATGCTGACAAAAAATCTTCCGCCATTTCCAAACCCATACAAAAGCTTTGGATTGACACGGTCTGCATAGATATGTACATTCACTTCTCCGGACACCGCATTTTTTTCTTTATCATAAAAACTTGTCCGCTGCCAGTCGCCTCCCAACTCACGCCAAACCACGCAGTCCGCCGGAAACCTTCCGCGCTCTGCCAGACTCCACACAATCGTTTCGCCGTCCGCAGTAATCGCTACCCAGCCGGAATCCACATTCGGCCGCTGTATCCGCTCCACCAGCTCATCCATTTTCTCCGAAATTCCCTTCGGGTATCCCAAATGCACAAAGCTCTGTCCGTAATCCTCAGACAAAATCACTCCGCCCTTGGTTCTGCCTGTCCAATTTCCGCGCGGCGTTGCCACAACACGCTGCGGCCGCTGCTCCGGAAAATCCGCATTTAGGCAGGTAATATAACGGTCTTTTTTTTCATCCGCAAAGGTATTTTCACACGGTTCATCCAAATTCGTAAACGCAAAGCCTCCCAAATCCCCGATAATATCCAATACCTGCACCGGTCCCTCCGGAAGCGTATACACATTGAGATGCACCGTTTCTTCCAACCCCTTGCAGTCGGAATACCAGTCCGTTTGCTTACCGCAACGCGCCTGCTGCAGATTTCTCACCGAAAAAATACCGGTTCCGCTCGTTACAAATGCCCAGTCCGGCTTCTGCGGATGTATCTTAATATCTGCCATCCAATGAATAATCGAGCCGCCGCCATTGTACTCCGGCTTCATATATGGGACATCAATATGCAGCTGTCCAATCTTCGTATCACACAAAAGCACCTGCCAGCTCTGCCCGCCGTTCATACTGGCAAATACCACATCCGGTCCCTTGATGCCGATTGTCGTACACACAAGCAACCCATCTCTATAATCAATTCCGGAAAAACCACCGGAAAGCAGGCGCGCTCCGGCATCCTGTCCGCGTCTGCGCTCCGGTGCCTGCAACAGCCGGAGCAGTCCTTTCTGTTCTTCCGAAAATCCATTCATATCAATACGCGCACCAAACGGAGTAACATCCTCCGGCGCACCAAGCACTCCCTCTGCCAACGGATACCGCCACACTCTGCCGTCTAAACAAGCACCGGTATCGCAGCTGTAGCATTCCATCCCCTGATAATGCTGCCCCTCCGTCGCATTAAAGGTCACATAAAGATAGCTTCCGTCAAAACAGCAGCGCTGCGGCACAAACCCGACAATCATTGCCGTTTCCGCAGTTACCGGCTCCGGTATCGGAAGCGGTGCAAAGCTTTTTCCGCCATCGTAGGATACATATAAGGTATCTCCTCGCTCCCGCTCCGATGCCGCACTGCCGCTGCTGCCAACGACCAAAAGCTCCTGCTTCTTCCATAGAAAGGTCAGATTCCATTCCTTTCCCACCGGGATACTCTCCCAGCTCTCTCCCAAATCCTCCGACACAAACAAGCCCGCACTCTGCGACGCAAAATACAGCCTGCCTGCATCGTACACAAGACGTTCTCCGGTCGAACGTCCCGGTCGATTACCATGCACATTACAAGGCAATTCCTTTTTTATAAAGGTATTGCCGTAATCCTCCGAATACAATAAATATCCATTTCCAAACTGTCTGCCGCACACGACAAACAGCCGCGCCGGACAATTCACATCAAGCGCCATCGACAACGGATACGTCTCCTCCGGATGCTCCGATGTCGCAGAATCATTCAGGGGAATCCATGCCTCCCGCTCAAAATCCCTGCGATACATTCCGCCAATGTCCGTCCGCGCATAGCAAAGCTCTTCTCTTTCGTGAAATAAAAAGCCGGTTACAAAGCCGCCACCCGGCACCGGACAATTACGATACTCATAGGTTAGCTGCTTCATAACCGCCTCCATATTCTCATTGATTTTTCTTTGGGTTACCTTCGGTCTTCTCTCTCATTGTTACAAGAGTACAGACCGGTTTCAATTAACACTTGCCGCAAAATGAAAACTTAAAATACATATCCTCATTCTTCAAGCGATATTCCTCATGTGTCCATGCGCCCCAGCTGTCGTCACCACCGACACCCATCTGTCGCAGGGATGCACGCACTACCGTATTGTGTACCGGCGGAAGTGCATACGGATGGTCTGCCTCCTCCATCTCATGCGGTGTATAAGGCAACGCCGAAAATTCCATGCTGTCCGGTGTTGTAAATACCAGACCCACACCCGATGCGTCTGTCAGACTTGCAGTACGCACTCCGACATGATTGCCGCATTCCTGTGGTACGATGTAGCCTGCCATATTCTCCTCTACGTTATTCTGATAAATACCAAGCTTGGTTCCCATCACACGGTCGATATAGGTTTCCTGCGGACCATAGCCGTACCAGGTCAGCTGGTTGTACTCTGCCGGAAGCTTCATCATTACACCGAATTCCGGAAGCTCCGGCAAGCCCTCTACCTTCTTGTACTGCTGCTCCACTGTCACAGTACCGTCCGGTGTTACCGTATAAGTCAGCGTAATGTTCGCTACCGGATTGGTCGCCAGCTCCAGCTCATAGGAAATCTTTGCTTCCTTCTTGGTATAGCTGCACTCGCTCTTTACCACACGGCTGTAAAGACTCGCTAACTTCCACTGTGCGCTTCTTGCCGGCATACCGTTTCCGCGGTCATTATCAATCGGCGCACGCCAGAAATTCGGACGTACCGGACTAAAGATAAATTCTCTGCCAAGATAGCGGTACGATGCCAGTCCCTGATTGCCACGGTTAAAGATTACCTCAAAGTTCTCACCGCGTACTCCGAAATTGTTCAGACAATCCTCTACCGTCAATTCTCCGGCAGGCTTTGCCTTTCTCTTTTCCTCAATGCGGTATACACCCTCGCCAAAGGCAACCTCGTGTCCGCTCTTTGCCCAAGCCGTATCCTCCTTCTGATAGAAGGCTACCACACAGGCATATTCGCCCGGCTCACGATACTCCTTTACCGGCAGTGCAATCGTCGCACTCTCCTGTGGTGCCAGCGATACAGCAAGCTTCTTTTCCTCAATCAGCACACCGTTCTTCTTTACCTGCACCACTCCGTCAAACTCTGCCACATCCGTAAACAGATAACGGTTTGTAAGCTTTGCTTCCTTACCGGACACCTCGATGCGGATACCCTGATAATTGTACTTCACATTCGCCATCTTCGGAGAATCGGTACGGTCTGCGTAGACAATACCGTTTGCACAGAAGCTGTAATCACACGGACGGTCGCCAAAATCACCACCGTATGCCATAAAATCCTTGCCGTAACGATCCTTCTTCAAAATCGTCTGGTCAATATAATCCCAAATAAACGCCCCCTGGAACCGCGGCTCCTCGTCCATCAAATCCGTATACTTATGCAACGCTCCGGTGGAATTCCCCATTGAATGCGCATATTCACAGCATACAAACGGCTTCTCCGGATGCTCTGCCAAAAACTTCTTGATGCCCTCTGCCGAGGTGTACATCTGGCTTTCCATATCACTGGTATCCGGATACCGTCTATCCCAATGAATGCCCTCATAATGCACCAGACGAGTCGGGTCAAGGGTACGCATCAGCTCCGACATCCGATAAATCACCCTGCCGCCGTAGGATTCGTTACCACAGGACCAAATCAATACACTGGCATGATTGCGGTCACGCATTACCATCGAGCGCGCACGGTCAAGCACCGGTGACAGCCACTTATTCTTGTCACCCGGCAGACAATCTCTCTGCGCATTCTCCAGATTCATCCAAGTACCATGTGTTTCCAAATTTGCCTCATCAATCAGATACAGACCGTACTCATCACACAAACGGTAAAACTCACTCTGATTTGGATAATGCGAAGTACGAACTGCATTAATATTGTTACGCTTCATATTTAACACATCGGTAAGCATTTCCTCATAGGTAATCGCACGTCCATGCACTGCGCTGAATTCATGACGATCCACTCCGTAAAATGCGATTCTCTTGCCATTGAGCAGCATCAGACCATCCTTCATTTCAAATCTGCGGAAGCCCGCCTTCTCTGAAATTACCTCCAGCACCTTGCCTGCACTGTCCTTTACCATCACTTCCAAACGATACAGATTCGGCTTCTCTGCACTCCAAAGCTTCGGTGCAGCCACCTCCGCCTTAAACTGCCAAATAGTCGTCTTGATGTCGCCCTGTACCTTCGGCTTGCCCGGCATTGCCTTCGCATTTCCGCTCGCTACCGCCTTGCCTGTCATATCATACAAGGTACAAACTAACTCCGGCTTCTCCGCTGCCGCACTGGTACTATCCGTCTGCACCTCAAACTTCACTCCGAAGGCTGCACTCTGCAAATCCTCCGAAAGCTCCGTGCGCACCTCCATATCCCGGATATGTGCCACCGGACATGCATAGAGGAATACCTCACGGAAAATACCGGACAAACGCCAGTAATCCTGATCCTCCAGCCACGAAGCCGAAGAATACTTATATACCACCACTGCCAGCTTGTTTCTTCCCTGCTTTAATGCATCGGTAACATCGTATTCGGACGGAGTAAAGGAATCCTCGCCATAGCCGATAAAGATACCGTTTACCCATACTGCAAATGCCGTCTGCACGCCCTGAAAGGAAAGAATCACTCTTTTTCTTTCAAATTGCTCCGGCACAGTAAAATATTTTACATAGCTGCCCACCGGATTGTACCGTGTCGGCATCTCTCCCATTGCCAGCTTTTCGTGACCGTCCCACGGATACTGCGCGTTCGCATACTGCGGTGTACCATAACCTGCGAACTCCATATGTCCCGGCACAGCAATGTCTGCCCATTCACTGCAATCAAAGGCTTCCTGTTCAAAGCCCTTCAACCGATCCTCTTCTCTGTTTGCAAACGCAAACTTCCATGTACCATTCAACGACTGTACCAGCGAGGATGCGCCTGCTGTCAGTTCCTTTTTGCTTGCATAAATCCGATGATCCGAATGCGCCTCCAGACGGTTTACCTCAAAAACCTCCGGGTCCGCTAACCACTCATATTTAAATTCCATGTCCGTTTCCTCTTCTTTCCTTGTTCTGTTTCGGGGATACGACCTCTCTCATTAGTTCTGCTTTACTGCAATTACCTCAATCTCAAACAGACCGCCCTTCGGCAATGCTGCTGCCTGTACGCAGGAACGTGCCGGAGTCTCGCCGGTAAAGTACTTTGCATAAATTGCATTGATTGCTGCAAAATCGTTCATATCTGCCAAAAATACAGTCGTCTTAATTACATCTGCCAGAGTCAAATCGGCTGCTGCGAGTACTGCCTGAATATTACGAATCGCCTGATCTGCCTGCGCCTCTACACCCTCCGGCAAAGTACCGGTCACAGGGTCAAGTCCTAACTGCCCGGAGGTAAATACAAAATCTCCTACCTTTACTGCATGTACATAAGGTCCTACTGCTGCCGGTGCATTTTCTGCTGCGATTGTGTCTCTTCTCATTGTTCAATCCTCCATTTTTTCATTCATATTTTTGATATTACTCTTTCTATTTTACTAAATTATTTATCGAGTTTAGTATATCACAAACCCATCAAAAAGCATATCCCTTATCTTTCACTGTTCATGTGTTTTTTTAACGAATTTCAAACCAAATCGCTCCGTTGACATTTTGATTGGTTCTTACTATACTAAGGAAGCACCGATTAATTCAGTGCTTCCTTAGTAGTTTATAACTATGCTCATCTATACGGAGAATATATTATGCGTTCCAAGCTTACTTCACTTACCTTTACGGCATTGATTACCGCAATCCTGTGTGTACTGTCGCCGTTTTCCATACCGTTGCCGGAGCCGATGCCTGCCATTACATTAGCGACCTTTGTCCTGTATTTTTCCGGCTGTGTCCTCGGTCCGAAATACAGCTGCATGAGTCTGCTGCTGTATCTGCTGCTCGGCTGTGTCGGCGTACCGGTCTTTTCCAAAGGACAGGCCGGCCTGCAGGTTCTCTTCGGACCTACCGGCGGCTACCTGCTCGGATATTTTTTTATTGCACTCTGCACCGGATTAGCAACCGCTCGTTCCCGAACCGGCAAACAGGCAGTAATCCTTCCGGTGTTGGGTATGATTATCGGTACATTCCTTTGCTACACCTTCGGTACCCTCTGGCTGGCACATTTTTATGAACTGCCAATCGGCGCCGCAATCGCCGCAGGCGTTACTCCGTTTCTTATCGGAGACCTATTAAAAATCGTAGCCGCAGCAGCCATTGCCCCGCCAATCCAAAAACAGCTTCGCAATATCAGCCGACCATAAATAACCTCTGAAACGACATATAGCCAATGCATCCTTACTTCTAAAGATGCATTGGCTATAATCATTTCAATATCCTTTATGCGACAAGCAGAAGCTTACTTTATTCCGTACTTCTCAATAATATAATCCATATCCTTATCTCCTCTTCCCGAAAGATTAATAAGAATAGCACCTTGATCCATTTGCTTCGCCAGCTTCATGCCATAAGCAACGGCATGAGAACTTTCGATTGCCGGAATAATACCTTCCATTCGCGAAAGCTCAAAGAAAGCATCTATCGTTTCGTCGTCACTTACCACATCATATTTGACTCTGCCAAGGTCATGCAAAAAGGCGTGTTCCGGCCCTGAGGACGGATAATCCAGACCACTTGCAACAGAATATACCGGTGCCGGCTCCCCTTTTTCATCCTTCAGCATGATACTGTTAAAGCCGTGCATAACACCTTCTTCTCCATAGGTAAGGCTTGCTGCATGGTCACCGAGTGCAGTTCCTCTTCCAAGCGGCTCCACACCATAAATATCCACCGGATCATTTAAAAATCCCGAAAACATTCCCATCGCATTGGAACCGCCGCCCACACAAGCTACAATCGCATCCGGCAATTCTCCTGTCATTTCTAAGAACTGCTCTCTTGCCTCAATTCCTACCACGCTCTGAAAATCTCTTACCATCATAGGGAACGGATGCGGACCCACAACCGAACCAATACAATAGATTGCATCCTTATATTCCTTACAATATGCCATAAACGCTGCATCGACAGCTTCTTTCAGCGTCTGCAATCCCTCCGTCACTTCGATGACTTTGGCTCCGAGTATTTTCATTCTCGCAACATTCGGTGCTTGCTTTTTAATATCCACAGCACCCATATAGATGTCACATTCCAATCCAAAATAGGCTGCGGCCGTTGCAAGTGCAACACCATGCTGACCTGCTCCGGTCTCCGCGATAACCTTTTTCTTGCCCATATACTTTGCCAGAAGCACTTCTCCCATGCAGTGGTTCAGTTTATGCGCACCGGTATGGTTCAAATCCTCTCG
>JAFTQM010000004.1 GCA_017462755.1 Lachnospiraceae bacterium
GGGCGAAATGTCAAAGTGAATTGCAAAGATATGCGGAATGCATTTCGATAGAGGAAACGATTGCGTGAATGAAGAGAGAAACTTAGAGATTTGTATTATAAAGAGGGAGTTCCCAAGGTCATGAAATGGTTGACTTTGGGGACTCACTCTTTTGAAAGCTAACATGATGAAAAAATCCGCTATCTTTTTACATCCTTCAATGCGGTATGCAGATGTGCAAACAATGCGTCGTATTTTAAGGAATTGCTTTGCAGCTTGGTAATACCTGCATAGAGGTTGAGCGGAATCGCCTGACCTTCGTAATCAAAGGTCTGTCCGTTCTGTGCTAAGATCGATTCCGCGATTTTTTCGGCATAGGTAATGTCGGTGCTGTTTGTCAGCATGACAAACTCATCTCCGCCGATACGGAATACAATGTCCTCTGCTCCGGCGGCTTGATTCATGCGGTTCATGCATTCCAAGATGGCGAGGTCGCCTGCCTTGTGAGAAATCTCGTTAATCGGAATCAGACTCTTGATATCGCAGCAGACAAAATAACAGTCCTTGCGTTCGGAAAATAAATCATATAACTCACTAATATCAACATGCTTTCTGTTTTGCATATACTCATCTCCTGTCTCCAAAGGGCACAAAAGCCTTGGGTAAAGTGCTGAAAATTTCGCCTGTTTGCGAAAATCAGCGGGTGTACAGTTCCAAATCTGTTTGAATGCGCGGGTAAAGGCTTCGTTGCTGCTGTAGCCGTATTGCAGGGCAATGTCGAGCAGATTTGCAGCCGACTCCTGCATCATCGTTTTGGCGGCAAGTGTCATGCGGCGCCGGATGATGTAGTCGCGTATGCTGATGCCGTTACTGCATTGAAACATTTTTTCCAGAGTGGATTTGGAGCAGTAGCAGGCCGTGGCAATGTCTTCTGTTTTTATTGGGTTGGTCAGGTTATTTTCAATAAAGGTCAGAGCATTGGCTAACAGTTCGATATGCTTCATAATCCCTCCTGTTCTGAAGTGTTTAGCTTCGGGTGGTTCGGTACCGTGTCTTAAGTGTAGCATAAAAGAAATAGCGTTGCTTGATATTTTGAGTAAAAATAATATGTTATTTCGAAAGTTCTTTGTATTCCCCCGGGGTGAGTGCTTCATCCAACACGAAGTCACCCATGCGAATCCGCTTCAAATAGATGCAGTAGCAGCCGATGCCGCGCAGCAGGCGCTTGACCTCGTGCTTGCGCCCCTCGGTAAGGGTCAGATGACCGGAGAATACCGGATGCTCCGGGCGGTTGCGCAGAATGTGGTCGCGCCGCTTGCCGACAATGAAAGAGGTAACGTCAGCGAGAGTTTTGGTTTCAAGAACCGTAAGAAGGGCAGGTCGAGTGGTGCCGGATTCCATGCCACGCAGAGTGATACCATGTGCCAAGGCTGCGGCTTTGGCATCGTCCGGAGTTCCCATTGCCCAGAAAAAATAGGTCTTTTCGATGCCGGAATCCGGATGAGTCATCTGCTGCAGAAATTTGCCGTCATCGGTCAAAAGCAGCAGTCCTTCGGTGTCTTTATCTAGGCGGCCGACCGGGCGCAAACCGGTTGTGTCGATGTCCGTAAAATATTCCATGATTGTTTTTTCGGTTTTATCCTGCAATGCGGTAACGCAACCGGCAGGCTTGTGAAACATATAGTATCGGTAAGGCATAATAAATAATCTCCATTTGAAAGCGATTTCACTTATGGTATCAAAAGCATGGAATGAGAGTGATTTATTCCTTGGCGTCTGCATCGTCTTGGTCGATTATGACGATTTCGATGCCCTGCTCGTCAAATTCCTTTAGGTCTTCTTCCGAAGCGTCCCAATCGGTGATGAGTATGTCGAGCCGATTTGCCGGACAGATACTTACAATGGAATCCTGACCGATTTTTTCGGTAGGGTAGAGTCCGATGGTCTGCTTGGCGCTGTCGATTAACGTGTTGTAAAAGCTGATAGCCTGCGTGCGCTGGATGGACAGTCCGAAGCGCGGAGAAATGCAGGCAGAGGTAATAAAGCATTTATCAAGGCGCAACCGCTTTAGCGTTTCGATGGCAATCGCATCATAGCAGTTGCCCTTGTGGTCCATCTCACCGCCAAGCAAAAGTACCGAAATGTGGTCCTTTGGGCGCAGTTCCTCTGCGATGGTAATGGAATTGGTAACCACACGCAGCGTTAAGCTGTCCGGCAGGTGCTTTGCCATAAAGTAACCAAGGGTAGCGGACGGCAGGTAGATGACGTCGTTGTTTTCAAGCATCGACAGAGCCTTGAGGGCGATGGCAAGATAATTTGGACGTACCTCGTTGATGTCTTTTGGAGTGGTCTTTGCAGGCTTGCCGGCTGCAACCTGATGCAATGGTATGGCACCGCCATGAGTACGCTTGAGCAGTCCTTTTTCTTCTAAAATACGCAAATCGCGCTTGGCAGAGTCGTAGCCAATCATGAATCTCTGCTGGATTTCGGCGGTTGAAATCCGTCCTTGTTGTTCTAATAAATCCAAAATTGCCTGATGTCGTTCTTCAATAAACATAAATTCCTCCATATATTAAAATGATTAGTGTAATGAATCATGATTCCGGTCGGAAAAATGTCGACCTTCTTCCGACGTTGCTTTCAATATACCACGATTGTTCACGAATGTCAACTGCGAAACGTTAAAAAACAGGAACAAAAGTAAATGAGGAAAAGAAAAGCGTTAACAAAGAGGAAAAAGCGAGCGTAAAAAGGAAAGTAAAAAAAATAAAGTACATTTTGTCTGATTTTTTAGCTGTAGAAAAGAACAAGATATGATAAAATCAAAGTAGATTGTGTTTTAAAATACATATAGAATTCATTGGGTAACGATAGGAGGAGAAGATATTGAAAAGAAAATTTTGGGTAGCAATATTGTTAATAGGAATGTTGTGTCAGCTGACTGCGTGCGGCAGCAGACAGGAAAGTGTGAATGATACACCAACAATGGCACCTAGCTCGGAGCCGACAGCGACCAATGCGCCAACGCCGAGTCCAAGTCCGGAGCCGACAGTGACCAATGCGCCAACACCGAGTCCAAGCCCGGAGCCGACAGCGACCAATGCGCCAACGCCGAGTCCAAGCCCGGAGCCGACGGCGACAAGTACGCCGACACCGAGTCCAAGTCCGGAACCGACGGCGACCAATGCGCCGACACCGAGTCCAAGTCCGAAGCCGACAGCGACAAGTACACCAACACCAAGCCCAAGTCCGATGGCGACACCGGCACCGGTACAGGAGGCAATGAGGGATATCACGACCATGGAGCTGGTACGCGACATGGGTATCGGTATCAATCTCGGCAATACCTTTGAGTCCTGTGGCAGCTGGATTAACAGCAGTAAGGTAAAGAATTATGAAACCGGCTGGGGCAGTCCGGTGATTACGGAAAAGATGATTGCAGGTTACAAGGAAGCAGGCTTTGGCGTGCTTCGTATTCCGGTAGCGTGGTCGAATATGATGTTAGAAGATTATACGATTCATCCGGACTATCTGGCTCGCGTCAAAGAGGTTGTTACCTGGGCGATTGACAATGATTTGTATGTCATTCTGAATATTCATTGGGATAGCGGCTGGTGGACCAACTTCCCAACCGACAAGGAAGAATGTATGTATAAGTATGTCCGGATATGGACGCAGCTGAGCGAGGAATTCGGAGAGTTTAGTGATTATCTGATGTTTGAGGCACTGAATGAGGAAGGCTGTTGGGACAGCGTATGGAATCGCTGGGGCGGTACAACCGGAAAGGCAGAAGCTTACGGATTGTTGAATGAAATCAATCAGACCTTTGTGGATACCGTACGTGCATCGGGCGGCAACAACGCGAAGCGCCATCTGTTGATTGCGGGCTACGCGACAGACATTGATTTGACCTGTGATGCAATGTTTGAATTGCCGGAGGACCCGGCAGGCCGCATAGCGGTTTCGGTGCATTATTATACCCCTTCCACCTTCTGTATTCTGGAGCAGGATGCGGATTGGGGAAAGGCAAAGGCTGATTGGGGCTCGGCTTCGGATGTGCAGGAGTTGACCCGCAATATGGATAAGCTAAAAACTACATTTATTGACAAAGGAATTCCGGTTATTATCGGAGAATACGGAGTGGCAAAGAAAAATAAGACCGAGGAGGTTGTGCGATTGTTTTTGAGCTCGGTTTGTGAGGAAGCATATGAGAGGCAGATATGCCCGGTGCTTTGGGATGTAACCTCCAATTTCTACAACCGGAGCAAATGCGAGATGTACGACAAGCAGCTGCAAAAGGAGCTGTTGTCAGTATTGGAGTAAGACGAAACTTGGCAAACTACAGGAAATGAGGAAATGAAATGAGAGCGATATATGATTTAAGTGGGGAATGGGAATTGTTTTTGGAGCCGGATGGCAGCTTTGAAGAAGCATTGGCAAATGGAGTAGAAGAGCGGGTGTTTGCAGATACGATGGAGCTGCCGGCAACGACTGCACAGGCAGGCAAGTCGGTGGCAGGTGAGAATACGGCAGTGGAGACCGGATATCTGACCGAAGTGTATCCGTTCTGCGGTAATGTATGGTTTAAAAGAGAGATTCCGTTGGACGAAGAGGACGCGGGACAGCCAATGCAGCTGTATTTGGAGCGGACACGTATGACGGCACTTTTTATCAACGGAAAAAAGGTTGGAAGCTGTGATAGTATTTGTGCGCCGCACACCTATACCATTGATGCGGCAATGACGCGGGGTGTGACGATGTTGGAGCTTGTGATTTGTGTAAATAACAAGGATTATCCGACGCGCGGCGGGCATATGACCTCGCCGGATACACAGACCAATTGGATTGGTATTTTGGGACAGATGGAGCTGCGGGTATTTGAGGAAGCAGAGGTAATCGGAGCGGATGTAATAACGGATGCTGCGACCGGAGAAATTCAGTTGACGCTTATGACGCAGAATACGACTTCGGAGCCGGTTGCAAAAAGGATTTCGGTGAATGCAGAGTACATAACCTTGAATGAGCAGAGTGCATTTGTGACGGAGCCGCTGTGCTGGAAAGCAATTCGCACCGAGCGTGGTGAGCAGGCAGGTGCAGGCTCGGAAGTAGAAGCGGAGCTGATAATGATGCCGGGTGTGCAGACACAGCAGCTGACGCTTACGGTAGCTCAGCCGCGTCTGTTTAGCGAGTTTACGCCGGGGTATGGTAAAATTGAGCTGTATACAGAGGATGCAAAATCAATGGAGGTAATCTTTGGGTTCCGTGATTTTACAACGGACAGACATCATTTTTATATCAACGGAAAAAAGACCTATCTGCGCGGAAAGCACGATGGTATGGTGTTCCCGCTGACCGGCGCGGCACCGATGGAGGTGGAGGGCTGGCTTGCGGTAATGCAGACCGCAAAGGCTTACGGAATCAATCATTATCGCTTCCATACCTGTTGTCCGCCGGAGGCTGCATTTGTTGCTGCGGATTTGCTTGGTATTTATATGGAGCCGGAGCTGCCATTTTGGGGAACGATTGCAGATAAGGGTGAGGAAGGCTACAACGAGGCAGAGCAGGCATATCTGATTCAGGAGGGCTTCCGTTTGATGAAGGCGTTCGGCGGTCATCCTTCGTTTGTGATGATGTCGTTAGGTAATGAGCTTTGGGGCAGCAGGAAACGTTTGGGAGAAATTTTGGACGGCTTTAAGGCGGTGGACCGCAGACATTTGTATACCTCAGGCTCCAACAACTTTCAGTTTTATCCGTCCGATATTCCGGAGGAAGAATTTTTTGCAGGTGTGCGTTTTGGCTATGAGTCACTGATTCGCGGTTCTTATGCGATGTGTGATGCGCCGCAGGGCTTTGTGCAGACGACACAGCCGAATACGACACACAGCTATGACGGCTTTTTTGATGCAGAGGAGAGTGCAGGTGAGGCCGCAGGCGGAGAAATTGAGATTCAGTACGGCACCGGAGTAAAGAAGGTAAAGGCGGATTCGCAGAAAGCGTTTACGACGAATAAGCCGATTCTGTCGCATGAAGTGGGGCAGTACTGTACTTATCCGGACTTTAAGGAAATTGAAAAATATACGGGCGTACTGCGGGCACGTAATTTTGAGGAGTTTCGTCGTCGGTTGGAGAATGCCGGTATGGCGGAGCAGGCAGAGGCGTTTTTCAAGGATTCCGGTGCATTGGCAGCATTCTGCTATAAGCTGGAGATTGAGGCGGCGCAGCGTTCACAGATGTTAGCCGGATATCAGCTGTTGGATTTGCAGGATTTTCCGGGTCAGGGAACGGCGCTGGTAGGGGTGCTGAATGCTTTAATGGAGCCGAAGGGTATCATTTCGCAGGAGGAATGGAATCACTTTTGTGCTAAGACGGTGGTGATGGCAGAGCTGCCGCGCTTTGTATACCGGACGGGAGAGGAGCTTACTGCGAAGCTTCTGGTAGCGCATTATGATGCAGAGCCGCTTCCGAAGGGACATCTGGTGGCAGAGCTGATAAAGAAATCGCAGGAAGCGGAGCCGATTTGTGTGGCAGATATTGCGATTTCGGCAGAGGCAGGAAACAATGCGGCAGAGAACGGTGTAGTTACACTGGGTAGCTTCTGTCGGAAAATTACGGATGAGGAAGCAGCGCAGTATGAGCTTTTGCTGACCTTGTATGCAGGAGAGGAAGCAGAGCAGCGGGTAATTTGCCAAAATCAGTATCCGTTGTATGTTTATCCGGCGGTAGCAGAGGGAACAGAGGGCTGCGAGAAGGCAGAAGTATTGAAGCAGTTGGCAGCAGAGCGACTTGCGGTAACTGCGGATGCCACAGAAGCCTTAAAGGTGTTAAAGCAGGGTGGCAGAGTGCTGTATTTCCCGGAGAAAACAAAGGAGGGACTCGAAGGAAGCTTCTGCACGGATTTCTGGTGTTATCCGATGTTCCGCTCGATTTCTGAGTCGATGAACCGCAGGGTACCGATTGGCACACTGGGACTGACCATTCAGAATCAACATAAGGCTTTGGCTGAGTTTGTGTGTGATACCTGCTCCACCCCGCAGTGGTACGGTATTGTAACGCAGAGCGAATCGGTGAATCTGTCCGGTACGGCATTGAAGCCAATCGTGCAGGTGATTGATAATTTTGAACGCAATCATAAGCTCGGACTGCTCTTTGAGGCAAGCTGCTGCGGAGGCAGTCTGCTGGTGTGCAGCAGCCGTCCTTGGGAGCTTACACAGGATGTAGCGGCGGCAGCGTTTTTTGCAAGCATCCGTGCGTATGCGGTAAGTGAGAGCTTTTGTCCGAAGGAAGTGTTGACGGAAGCAGAGTTTACCAATATTTTTGTTTGATATAGAGGGAGTCGCATACAACGCGAGAGTTTGCCAAACGAACGCTTCGCTGTGTGAAAAATGCACAAAACGTTATCGGTCTTTGTCAGACAAAACACACAAAGATAAGTAAAAAATAAAAATTTTTCTTACATTTCGACCAAAAATCGTTTACAATAGAAACGAAGGCTCAAAATTGTGTTGCAGGCGCAAGGGCGCAGAAGTGAGGGAATGAAATGTACGAGAAAGGCGAATATGTTGTATACGGACAGAATGGAATTTGTCAGGTACAGGACATTACAGAGATGCAGATGCCGGGAGCAGAGCACAGTCGAACCTATTATGTGCTGATTCCGGAAACGAACAATGGAAATACAATTTATATTCCGGTAGACAATGAACGTTTGGTGATTCGCAGGGTGCTTTCGAAGGCAGAGGCAGAACGTTTGCGGGAAGAGCTTATCGGGCTGGAGCCGTTGCAGATATCCGGGGAAAAGGCAAGAGAGCCGGAGTACAAGGCTGCATTGCGTTCCTGTGATTGCAGACAATGGGCGCAGCTGATTAAGACGCTGTATCTGCGGAAGCAGGAGAGGGTCGCACAGGGCAAGAAGATGACCTCGACGGATGAACGGTATCTGAAGCAGACAGAGGATTGTCTGTATCAGGAGCTGGCAATGGTGCTGGGAATGGATAAAAAAGAGCTGCAGGAGGAAATTGCAGCGCAGATGATGGATATGATAACGGCATAAAAACAGGCGCATCCGGCAAAGGGTGCGCCTGAAGTATTATATTGCAGGCTCGTGTGCCTGTATGATGTCGGAATAGCGGGAAAATTCGCCGGAAGCAATGCAGGAAAGTAAAAGGTCCAGGGAAGTCAGGGAGTCACAAAGCATTTCGGCGGTAATTAACTGCTCACGAAGAGCATCGGCGGCTTCCTTCGCGTCCAAAACGCGGACGGAGCCGTCTTTGTCAATAATAACATCCAACAGCAAATCCTCTGCCAACAGGGTATCGCCGTCAATGGTAGCGCGAATCATATCGCAGTACCAATAGAGAAATTCGTTTTTGGCGTTGTAAAACTTGCTGATTTTAAAGCCTTCTTTGATAAAATAGGCAGAAACGCCGCGGGAAAAATCCGAGCGGGGATTCAGCGTATCCCAGCTGGTAATGACAAGCTCTGGGCTTTCAAAAAGAATCTTATCCTTATCCAGTACAATGGTTTCCATAGGTATGAAACGTTTACGAATCAGTGTTTTGATAGCCATAGATGTGAGTCCTCTTTTTTGTAATATGATTGGAGCAGGGCTTAAAAAAACGCTGCTTTGGTATCTTGCGGCTATTATAGCATATTTTTGGTTTCTGTCCAAGTATTCTGTAAAATCTTTTTCTTTTTTTAAAAGACAAGTTTTTTGTTATAAAAAAACAAGAAAATCGCTGATAATTGTATACATTTTCGGCGATTTGTGGTATGATAATAATATGGCTGTACCCGAATGAGGGAAAATTCCGGCTGAAATGGAGAATTCATGAAGAAAAAGAGGTCTGCTGTAGTAACAGCATTTTTGATGGTAAGCCAGATTGGAATTAGTATGCTGGTTCCGGTTTTTCTTGGAGCTTGGATTGGACATTGGTTGGATGAGCGTTTTGAGACTACCTTCTGGTTTTTGGTTTTTTTGTTATTCGGTATTATGGCAGCGTTTCGCAATGTTTATCGGATGCTGGCGCCGTTTTTTGCTGCAGATTTGGCAAAGGAGAAGAAACAGCAGGCATATTGGGAGAGTCTGCGACCGAACGGACAGGAAACTGAGACAGGAGAGAACGAAGGACAGGAGAGCGGAGCACAGCTTCGCAGAAAACGGGAGGAGCTTTTTAAGAAGCAGGAGCAGTCAGAAGGAAGCTGCATGATAAAAAGCAGCAGACAGGAAGCGGAGGAAGAGTTTGATGCCTGGCGCAGAAGCAGAGAACAGGAACATAGAGAATGATGGCGGACAACGGGAGAGAATAGAATCTGTGCTACCGGAGCCGCAGGCAGAGGAGGAAACCTCGGAAATCAGTCCGGAGGAGGACGCATTGCAGATACAGGATACTTTGAGAGAAATGGGAATCGGTATCGTAGTGTCAGCAGTGGTAGTAGCAGTGGTGCTGTGTCTGATTGGAACTAAGAAGCTGCAGCTTCTGCTGGGAGTTCTGCTTGGTGCAGGAATGTCCGGTTTGATGCTTTGGCATATGTATGTGACCATCGGCAGAGCCGTGGATATGGATGCGGATTCGGCAACCAAGTACACGAAAAAAAGTGCGGTATTTCGACTTTTATTAGCCGGAGTAGCATTGAGTATTGCTCTTTTGATACCGCAGGTGTTTCATGCGGCGGGAACTCTGATGGGGTTGTTTTGTTTGAAGTTCGCGGCTTATTTTCAGCCGTTAACTCATAAAGTTTTAAAATCAAATAAAGGAAGGTGAGAAAGTGGGCAATGGAAGCAGTTTGCTTTTATCAGGCATAGGCGGACAAGGCTTGGTGCAGAATGAAGTAACATTCGGTGTGAATGGTTTCCTTCGGTATCGGTTCTTGGGTCAGGAAGTATGGCTGACGACGACGCATATATGTATGTTCATCGTTATGCTGGTACTGATTGTTTTTGCACTGATAGCAAACAGAGTAATCAGAAAAGCAGACCCGGAAAAAGCACCGGGACCGTTTTTGAATGTGATTGAGCTTTTGGTAGAGACTGTGGACAATCTGACCAAGACAAACATGGGCGAAAAACACGGCTTAAAGTTTTCTAATTACATCGGAACGATTTTTGCTTTTATCCTATTAGCGAACATCTCAGGTCTGTTTGGGCTCAGGCCGCCGACGGCAGACTACGGTGTAACTTTGGGACTGGCACTGATTACATTTGTTCTGATTCATTACAATGGTTTCAAGCATCAGAAGATGGCACATATTACAAATCTGTTCAAACCGGCTTTACTTACACCAATCAATATCATTGGTGAGATAGCAACTCCGCTGTCCATGTCATTGCGTTTGTTCGGTAACGTGGTATCGGGTACGGTAATGATGGGATTGATTTATGGGCTGTTAGGTAAGATTGCGTTGATATGGCCTTCGGTACTGCATGCATACTTTGATTTGTTCTCCGGAGCAATTCAGACCTATGTATTCAGTTTGCTGACCATGGTATTTATTTCAAATAATTTTGAAGAATAGGCGGTCTGTTCACACGATTTAGCAGATTCCGGTAGTGTGACCGGGAAAATGAAAAAGAAAAATTAAGATCATTCAATATAAGGAGGAAAAAAGAATGACAGATAGAGGTTTAATTTTAGCATGTTCCGCAATTGGTGCAGGTCTTGCGTTAATCGCAGGTATCGGACCTGGTGTAGGTCAGGGTATTGCAGCCGGACACGGTGCTTCGGCAGTAGGTCGTAATCCGGGTGCAAGAGGTACTATCATGTCCACCATGCTTTTAGGACAGGCAGTAGCAGAGACCACCGGTCTTTACGGTTTCGTCGTAGCACTGATTCTGTTATACGCTAACCCTCTCATTGGTAAGCTTTGATTTGAAAGAAAGAATAAGATTACCGGAAGGGAGGCTACACAGTGGGCAGTATGTTTAACAGCATAAATATAGGAACCACGCTTCTGCGTAGCATGGATGTGACGACAGAGAATGGAGTTGCAGTAGCGAAGGATAGCGGCGGCAACAGTCTGTTTGCATGGTTAGACCGTATTTTCGGTTTGGATGCGCAGCTGTTCGCGGACGTTACAATTACGCTGGTTTCTGTATTTATCTTATTCCTGCTGTTATCTTATCTCCTGTTCAATCCTGCGAGAGAGCTTTTAGCAAAGCGTCAGGCGAAGGTGCAGGCAGACTTGGATGCTGCTGCGCAGGAAAAGGAAGATGCACTGCAGTTCAAGGCGGAATACATGGCAAAGGTAGAGGCTGCGGACAAGGAAGTGGATGAAATCCTGAGCGAGGGCAGAAAGAAAGCTATGAAGCGCGAGGCTGAGATTATCACCGAGGCGCAGGAAGAAGCAGTGAGAATAACACAGAGAGCAAATCGTGAGATTGAGCTTGAAAAGAATAAGATGAAAGATGAAGTAAAGAAAGAAATGATTTCGGTTGCATCTATGATGGCTGGCAAGTTTGTTGCTGAGAGCATGGATGAGAAGAAACAGGCGCAGCTCGTTGACGAAGCTTTGAATGAGATAGGTGATGATACATGGCGAAATTAGTATCCAAAGTATATGGAGAAGCCTTATTTGAACTTGCTCTGGAGAAGCAATCCGTAGACACTCTTTTTGAAGAGGTGTTGCTTGTTCGTGAAGCACTGGCAGAGAACAAGGAGATGATTCAGATGCTGGCGCATCCGCAGATTGCGAGAGAAGAAAAGCTTTCTGTGGTAGAGACGATATTCCGTGGCAGAGTGTCCGACGATTTGACCGGATTCCTGCTGCTTATCGTGGACAAGGGCAGAGCAGGCGAACTGGATGCAGTTTTGGGCTATTTCCTGTCAAAGGTAAAAGAGTACAAGAAAATCGGTGTAGTAAAGGTGACCTCTGCGGTTGAGCTTTCTGCCGAGCAGAAGAAGAGCGTTGAGGAAAAGCTTTTGGCGACAACCGATTATGCCACAGTGGAAATGCACTATAAGGTGGATGCAGCACTCATCGGTGGTCTGATTATCCGTATCGGAGACCGTGTAGTAGACAGCAGCATTCGAACGAAGCTGCAACAACTTGAGAAACAGCTGCAAAAAATTCAGATTTCAGAAATAAACCAGACTAAATAGAAAGAAGGTGCTTATCTCTTGAATTTAAGACCTGAAGAAATCAGTTCAGTTATTAAAGAGCAGATACAGAATTAAAGCACCAAGCTAGAAGTATCCGACGTAGGAACCGTAATTCAGGTAGCTCACGGTATTGCACGTATCCATGGATTGGAGAAGGCAATGCAGGGTGAGCTTTTGGAATTCCCTCATGAGATTTACGGCATGGTTCTTAATCTTGAGGAGGATAACGTTGGTGCCGTATTGCTTGGTGACAGCAAAAATATCAACGAAGGTGACAC
>JAFTQM010000043.1 GCA_017462755.1 Lachnospiraceae bacterium
GAGAGAATATGCTGGTTAATTTATCTGAGGCAATGAATCGAAAAGATGAGGAGCAGCACAAGGAGGTTGCACTGGAGTTTTCAGAGTTTGAGATGCTCGGAGTGACGTACCCTGTGATTACGAAAAGTAATGTTTCACTTGTTTTGGTGAGTCATGCGCCGAAGAAGGTAAAGGTAACCGCGAATGCGAAGCTGTCACTTCAGGCACCGTGTGACCGGTGTTTAGAAGCAGTAGAGCTGCCGTTCGATATTGACTTTGAAGAAGAGTTTGACTTTTCGAAGAGTGAACAGGAGCGAGCAGAGGAATTAGACGAAACCTGCTATATTACCGGATTTGATTTGGATGTGGACAAGCTGATCCGTGAGGAATTGCTTTTAAGCTTTCCAATGAAGGTTCTGTGCAGGGATGACTGTAAGGGAATCTGTAAGGTATGCGGCAACAACCTGAATACAGGGGAGTGTGGCTGTGACCGCACAGAGCTGGACCCGCGTATGGCGGCAATCCGTGATATTTTTAAGAATGTTAAGGAGGTGTAACGATGGGAGCTATTTGTCCGAAGAATAAACATTCGAAAGCAAGAAGAGACAGTCGTAGAGCAAACTGGAAGATGACTGCTCCAAACTTAGTAAAGTGCAGCAAGTGTGGCGAGTTAATGATGCCTCACAGAGTATGCAAGGCTTGTGGTTCGTATAATAAGAAGGAAATCATTGCCACTGCAGAGTAATGATTCAGAGCCAGAATAAACCAAGGGTCCTTGGAATTCCGACCCTTGGTTTTTTTATGTGATTCGTTTTGCCGGATAATGTTATGTCTTTGTATTTTGTTACAAGGCTATAGCAGTGTCCGGCTGTATTATGCGCAAAAATAGGGGAATAAGGGAACAGATTAATTGACAGAAAGAAGGAAGTGTGATGTTTTCACAGGTATTAGCAGTCATTATTTTTGTAGCAATGTTTCTTTTGATTGTTACGGAAATCATTGAAAGACATTTGATTGTGTTAGGCTGTGCTTTGTTGACGTTGATTTTGGTATTTGGAATCGGAATGCACAGTGTCGATGCAATTATGGAGGCAATTAATGTTCAGAGTATTTTTCAGCCGGGCTTCTGGTATGCAGGAGCAGAGGCGGGCGAAGCAAGCTCCGGCATCAATTGGGAAACAATTATTTTTATTTTCGGTATGATGGTAATGGTAGAAGGAATGGCGAGAGTCGGATTTTTCCGTTGGCTTTGTATGTGCATTGCGAAGCTGGTGCGCTACAAAATCAGTTCCATTTTTCTTACCTTTATGATTTTGTCCGCCGTGTTAGCGATGTTCATCGACAGTATTACGGTAATCTTGTTTTTGGCAGCGGTTACGATAGAGCTGTCCCAGCTATTAAAGTTCAATCCGGTTCCGATGATTCTTTCGGAAATCTTTTGTGCGAATTTAGGCGGTTCGGCTACGATGTGTGGTGATCCGCCAAACATTATCATTGGTACCTCGCTGGGCTATTCGTTCGGAGATTTTATTACAAACACCGGTGTGCTTGCTGCAATCTCTTTGGTTGCGGTAGTAATCTATTTTTATCTGATTTTCAAGAAGGAGCTGGTATCAAAAGCAGCAGGAGGAATTGATTATCAGAGCCTGCCGAAGCCGGAATCAACGATTACGGATAAGAAAGGCTTTGTAATCAGCAGTGTTATATTTATTGCTACTATTCTATTACTTGTAACACATGCGCAGACGGGCTTGACGGTATCAACGATAGGTGTCATTGTGGCAGTGGCGACATTAGTTTCTTCCGGAAGGCATGCAGTGGAGCTGTTAAAAAAAGTAGATTATAAGACAATTGCCATTTTTGCAGGTTTGTTTGTTGTTATCAGTGGTTTGGAGCAGACAGGTATTCTGGAAATTCTGGCAGGTTTGATTGGAAGAATCAGCGGTGGCAGTATTATGTTGATGATTGCAATTATTATTTGGTTGTCGGCAATTGCGAGTGCCTTTGTAGATAATATACCGTTTGCAACAACGATGATACCGATTATTAAGAGTCTTTCGTTGACCTATGGTGTAGATTTGTCGGTGCTGGCATGGACACTGGCAATGGGAACGGACATTGGTGGCAGCGCGACACCGATTGGAGCATCAGCGAATGTAGTAGGAATTGCGACCGCTTCGCGAGAAGGATACATTATTCGTTGGGGAACCTATTGCAAAAAGATGGTTCCTGCGACTATAATGGTAGTGTTGATATCTATGATCGTGATTTATTTAAGATATGTCTAAGGAGCGTGAGAAGATGAGTTCGCAGTTGATAATTTCAATTGGAAGAGAATTTGGCAGTGCCGGTCACGAGATTGCGCAGAAGTTAGCAGAGCATTACAACATTCAGTTGCTGGACAGTAATCTGTTGCAGGAGGTTGCACAGGAAAAAAATCTGGACGTAAAGCATCTGGAGGGATTGGACGAAAAGAAAAGAATCAAGCTGTTTTCGAGAAATGTGCGTGGCTTTCATAGCTCACCGGAGCAGAATGTTTCGATGCTGCAGTTTGATTTTCTGCGAAAAAAAGCGCAACAGGGTGATTCCTTTGTGATTGTCGGACGTTGTAGTGAAAGTGTGTTGAAAAGCTGTGATGCGATGATTTCTATGTTTATTCTGGGCGATGTTCCGTGCAAGGTAAAACGAGTGATGGAGTTATACCATATGAAGGAAAGTACTGCCAAGAAATATATTGCAGAGCAGGATTTGAAGAGGAAGCGTTATCACAACAGCTTTTGCGAGGGCAAGTGGGGTGATTCCAGAAACTATGATATTTCGGTCAATAGCAGCAAGCTGGGAGTTGAGGAAACCACTCGTCTGTTGATTGATTACATTGATATGAGAAGAAGCAAATAAAAGAAACGGTACGAATATAGGAGAGATGGTCATTGAATCGCCTTGTCCGCTATGCGGAGGGGAGCAATGGGCATCTCTCCTTTGTATAAAAGGGAAATATTATTTGGTAAGTATCCAGCTTAGTAATTGCTTTGCATAATGTGTTAGCTTATCTTCCGATTGCAGGAAGTCCTCGGACAACAGGAAAAAGGAATGCTTGTCCTTGCTATGCTCACGAAATGCAGGAGCTTGCTCCGGAGTCGGCTGAAACAAAAAGGTACCGGTCTTTTTTTGATAACAGGTTTCGCGGGTGGCCTTTTGGCGAAATTCGGGTTCAACAAATTCGGCAACACTTTTGTGAATGGCGCGGTCCTCCTGTGGTAAATAATAGTATTCCTTGTAATTATCAAAAAAGTATTTTAAGGTAGTGTGCCAAACCGGAAGAGTCAGAGCTGCTCCGGAGCCGTCTGCCAAAAGCTGTAGGGTTAGCCGATGCTCCTGTGGCAGTACCTTGCTGTAAAGGGGTGTCTGACTGAATCGGCTTGCTACTGATTCCGGTAACAAAGAAGCGTCAGCGGAAAGGGTAAGAGTAAGTGCATCCTCTTTGACTGCGGCAGTAACCGAAAAGGCACCCTGCAGAAAATCGGATAACCGGAGCAGACAGATGATGCTGCAAAGTCCGGTTAAATCCTCATGATTGTGCAATAATAAAGTAGAAAGCAATGCCTTGGCAGGGGAGTCGGCGATATGACGCAGACCGGTGTCGGAAAAATCCGGAGAGAGGGTGGCAGCAGAGCTGCTTTGGCGGCGAAGTGCTTCTAAGCGGGCCTTTGCCAGATATTCGGTATAAACAGGAATCAAATCACCACCCGAAAAAGGGTCCTCCCGATGTAAGCCAAGAAAATGCTCTACGGTTTTCTGTTTCCAGTCAGTTAACGGCAGGAAACGCTTGAAAGGTGCGAGCAGGCGATACACATCGATGCTCTCTAACGCATCCAGGGAGAACGTAAGGCGATGCCTTTGGCACTTTTTTTGCAGGTAAGGCAAATCGAAGGTACTGCCATTGTAATGCACCAGCTTTTGAAAGCCGGAGGCATAGTGCAGAAAGGTTTGAATCAGCAGCTTTTCTTCAGAAATATCGTCCAAAAACCATTGATGCAGAATCGGGCGGTCACCGGAAAAGGCAATCGCACCAATTAAATATACATAAGAAGAGGTAGCTGAAAACCCGGTTGTTTCTATATCAAAGAAAAGTACTTCCGCAGGATGCTTCGAAAAAAGGGAACCCAGTTCGGCATCGACGGAAAGCGTGGATTCAAAATGTAGCATGATAAGTCGGACTCCTTATAAAAACGTTAATAAAATTATAACGGCAGAAAGCGGAGACTGCAAGTGCGTAAAGAGAGAAAGTTTATCTGTTTTACTTGAGTTTACCATTTCTTTTCATGGTAAAATGTGGTATACTACTAGTTGGGAGTAAGCGAATAAGAATCGCTTTGGTTTGCTTTGAGAGGGAGAGAAGAGTGAGCGAAGAAAAAGGAATTGTAAAAAATTATTTAAGTGGGATTTTGCGGGTGGCACTGGTAGCTTTGCTGGTGGCATTTCAATTTTTGGTTATTATTTTGCTGGCATTGTGGCTGAATGCCTATTCGGTTTATATGTATCTGGTCATCGAGCTGCTTAGTATCATTATTATGTTTGCGCTGCTGAATGACAGTCGTAGTCCGTCGTATAAATTGGTGTGGATTAGTGTGATTCTGGTGCTGCCGTTGTCCGGACATATCATGTATGCTCTGTGGGGCAAGGCGGATTCAAAGAAAAAGCTGGAGCGTGAGGTGCATGCGTGCCTGCTGCGCGGAGAACAGTTTTTGTCCTATCAAGCAGAGCCGGTAAAGGAGTTTACCGAACGTTATCCGACAAAGAGCCGGATGGTGCGTTTTTTGGAATCCCAGCATTTCCCGTTGTTTAAGAATAATCAGGTGGAATATTGTCCGACCGGAGAAGCGGCGTTTGAAGCGATATTTCGGGATATCAGGGAAGCGAAGCGTTTTATTCTGATTAATTTCTTTATTGTTGGCGAAGGAGCCTTGTGGGATAGAATGCATCAGCTGTTGTTGGAAAAGCTGCAGCAGGGAGTCGAGGTCAAATTTATGTACGATGACTTTGGAAGTGCAATGCGGACGCATAAGGAGTTTCGACACCGGCTGGAAGAAGAGGGCTTTGAAATTCGGATATTCAATC
The DNA here is from genome assembly GCA_017462755.1 of Lachnospiraceae bacterium. Classification (GTDB taxonomy): domain Bacteria; phylum Bacillota; class Clostridia; order Lachnospirales; family Lachnospiraceae; genus RGIG4057. The sequence goes on from JAFTQM010000043.1 coordinate 5,098, forward strand.
CGATTCATAAGTATGCACAAAAGCTCTATATGAATTATCGGAGTCATCAAAAGATTGTTGTCATTGACGGCAACATCGGCTATACTGGAGGTATGAATCTGGCGGATGAATATGTCAATCTGGTGCAGCGTTTTGGCCACTGGAAGGACAATGCGGTCAGAATCTGCGGAGAGGCAGTCTGGGGACTGACGGTGGTTTTTTTGCAGATGTGGGAGGTCTGTGACCGCTCAAGACAGGTAGATTATGAACGGTATCGTCCGGATGCAGTGTTTGAGAAAAATCGGACGTATTGCCAGATTGTTTCGGACGGACCTGCGAATAATCCGAGCAATCCCATCGAAATGCTTTACCGGCAGATTATTGATTATGCCAAGGATTATGTATATATTACGACGCCGTATCTGGTGCTGGAGGAAAGCATGCGGGACACGCTGATTTTAGCTGCCAAGAGCGGGATTGATGTGCGGCTTTTGACACCGGGGATTCCGGACAAAAAGAGCGTAAAGCTTTTAACCGAATACAATTACGGAGCGCTGTTAGCTGCCGGAGTTCGGATTTTTGAGTATACACCGGGATTTTTGCACGCAAAGACGATTATCAACGAGGATTGCGGCATGGTAGGAACCGTTAATATGGATTATCGGAGCTTTTATCTGCATTATGAGTGCGGGGCATTTATGTGCGACCGGGCGGTGATGCAGCAGATTCGCTTGGATTTGATACAAACGATGGAGGCTTCGCACGAAATTACGTTGGCGGAATGGAAAAATCGTCCGTTGCTTCGTAAATTTACACAGTATGTACTGAATGTATTTGCGACGTTTATGTAACGACAGGAGAAAGGCGGGAAATGCAGTGATAGCATTTATCAAGGGAGAATTAGAGGAAATCAGAGAGAGCTCTGTCCTTATAGATTGTAATGGTTTGGGCTATGAGGTGTTAATTTCACAGCGAAATTTCGGCAGACTGCCGGGGATGGGGACGCAGATTAAGCTGCACACCTGGTTGCAGGTACGCGAGGATGGTGTGGCGTTGTTTGGTTTTTTGGACCGTGAAGAATTGGAAACCTTCAAGCTGTTGATTGGTGTCAACGGCATCGGACCGAAGGGGGCACTTGGTATTTTGTCCTCCATTTCTTCGAACGATTTGCGGTTTGCGGTGCTGGCAGAGGATGAAAAGACGATTGCCAAAACACCGGGCATCGGACCGAAGACTGCGAAAAAGCTGATTCTCGAGCTAAAGGATAAGTTCTCGCTTGAGGAGGCATTTGAAAGCAAGCTGGCGCAAGGTGCAATCGAGGTGCCGGAGCAGGCGGATTATCGCGGTATGGCTCAGGAGGCAATCGAAGCCTTAAAGGCACTCGGTTTTTCCGGTACCGAGGCAGGCAAGGCGGTCAGTGCAGTAGAAATTACACCGGATATGACTGCAGATGATGTGTTAAAGCTGGCATTGAAAAACATCATGTGAAAGGATTAATGCGGCATGGCAAAGAGAATGATTACAACCGAGTTTACGGAAGAGGATGCGAAAATAGAAGGCAGTCTGCGGCCGCAGCTATTAAAGGATTACATTGGGCAGCAGAAGGCAAAGAAAAATCTTAAGGTTTATATTGATGCGGCAAAGGCAAGAGGTGAGGCACTGGACCATGTATTATTTTTCGGACCTCCGGGACTGGGAAAGACAACACTGGCAGGGATTATTGCCAATGAGATGGGTGTCAATATGAAGACGACCTCCGGACCTGCGATTGAGAAGCCGGGAGATATGGCGGCGATTTTGAACAGTCTGCAGGAGGGAGATATTCTCTTTATTGATGAGATTCATCGACTGAACCGACAGGTAGAAGAAATCATGTATCCTGCAATGGAGGATTTTGCGATTGATATTGTGATTGGTAAGGGTGCTACGGCGAAGTCGATTCGTTTGGAGCTGCCGCATTTTACGCTGGTAGGGGCAACGACCAGAGCAGGTATGCTGACGGCACCGCTTCGTGACCGTTTTGGTGTGGTAAACCGATTGGAGTTTTATACGATAGAGGAGCTTAAGGAGATTATCATACGTTCTGCGAAGGTATTGAAGGTAGAAATCGAAGCAGACGGAGCCGAAGAACTGGCACGCCGGTCGCGCGGAACGCCTCGTCTGGCAAACCGATTGTTAAAGAGAGTCCGGGATTTTGCACAGGTAAAGTATGACGGAAGGATTACCAAGGAGGTCGCGGATTATGCGCTGGATTTGCTGGAGGTAGACCGGCTGGGCTTGGATCATATTGACCGGGAGATTTTAGTGACGATGATGGAGAAATTTCATGGCGGACCGGTGGGAATCGAAGCGGTGGCAACGACCATCGGAGAGGACCCGGGCACGGTGGAAGAGGTCTATGAGCCGTATCTGGTGCAGAACGGATTGATTGTACGGACACCGCGGGGGCGTATGGTAACGGACCTCGCATATCATCATTTAGGAATGCAAAAGGATTGACAGGGGGCGTAAAAATGAACAGACAGACAAATATCGAGGTAATTATCAATGGAAAACGCTATACGCTGAGCGGCTACGAGAGCGAGGAGTATATGCAGAAGGTCGCTTCCTACATTAACAAAAAATATGACGAGTTTAAGAAGCATCCTTCCTATCGGACGATGGATGTGGATATGCGCAATGTGCTGATGCAGATTAATCTGACCGACGATTATTTGAAATTAAAGCAGCAGATGAGCGAAAAGGAAAGCGACAGTGACAGTAAGAGCGGAGAAATTTTTGAATTAAAGCATGAAATTATTTCGCTGCAAACCCGTATTGCTACGCTCGAAAAGGAGCTGGAGCATACAAAGCAGGAGCGTTACGAGGAAGAGAAGAAGAACATTCGACTGGAAACCGAGCTCAATGAGCTTAGAAAAAAATAAAGGCTAAGGATGAATGAGATGAGTCGTAGGATTGAGATATTGGCACCGGCAGGCTCGAGGGAAAGCATGGTGGCAGCCATTGGTGCCGGGGCAGATGCAGTATATATGGGCGGAAGCCGCTTTGGGGCGCGTGCGTATGCGGACAATCTGGATACCGAGGCGATGCTGGCGGCGATTGATTATGTACATTTGCGCGATAGACAGTTGTATCTTACGGTCAATACTCTGCTAAAGGAAGAAGAGGTAGACGATTTATATCACTACCTGAAGCCGTTTTATGAAGAGGGACTGGATGCCGTGATTGTACAGGATGTCGGTGTAATGGAGTTTATTCATCGGGAATTTCCGCACCTTCCGATTCATGCCAGTACGCAGATGACACTCACGATGGCAGAGGGCGCAGAATGCTTTTCGGATTACGGCGTGACCCGCTTGGTCAATGCCAGAGAGCTTTCGCTTAAGGAGCTTGCGCGGATTCGGCAGAGTACGACGCTTGAAATCGAATCCTTTGTCCACGGAGCGTTGTGTTATTGTTATTCCGGGCAGTGTCTGATGAGCAGTATGATTGGCGGTCGAAGCGGAAACCGGGGACGCTGTGCGCAGCCGTGCCGGATGGAATATCGCACGGCGGGGCAGCGGGAGAAGAAGTATCTCCTTAGCCCGAAGGATATGTGTACGCTGGACATGATACCGGAGCTGATTGCGGCGGGGATTGATTCCTTTAAGATTGAGGGCCGCATGAAGCGTTATGAATACGCGGCGGGAGTCGCAGGTGCTTACCGGAGGGAGGTAGACCGTTTCTTTGAGCTGGGAGATAAGGGCTATCGACAGTTTCATGAAAAGCATCCGGAGGTATTGCGTGATACCGTACGCGATTTGAAGGATTTGTACAACCGCGGGGACTTTACAAAGGGCTATTATCTGGCACACAACGGTAAGGCGATGATGTCGATGGCGCGTCCGAATCACAGCGGAGTAGAGGTGGCGAAGGTAGTGCAGGTAAAGAAAAATGCAGCACTTTTGCAGGTAAAGGAAGACCTAAATGCGCAGGATGTGCTGGAAATCCGTATGCAAAACGGAGAAGCCTATGAATACACATTAAAAGAGGCGTGCAGACCGGGGACCCCGCTATGGTCGAATTTTATGCCGGGCAGTCCGGTAAAGCCGGGAGATTTGGTATTCCGAACGAAGAACAATGCGTTGTTAGAACGGATTTCCAAGACATGCTATGAAACAGAGAAAAAGCAGGAGATATACGGCAGGCTGACGGCGACGGTCGGAGAACCCTTGTGTCTGGAGCTTTGGCGCGGCGAGGTACGCATCCGACAGCTGGGAGATGTGGTGGAAGCGGCGCAGAAGCAGCCAATGACGGAGGAAAAGCTGCGTACTTCGCTGATGAAAACCGGTGAAACGATGTTTTGCTTTGCAGCATTGGAGATACAGTGCTTTGGAGAAATCTTTGTGCCGGTATCAAAGTTAAATGAGCTGCGGCGCACCGCATTGGAACGGTTGGAAGAAGCATTGCTTGCAAAATGGCGCAGGGAGTCATTGCCGGAACGAAGTTCGCAGGCGAAACAGAATCAGGAGAAAGAGGCGGTGGCGTCTCTGCGGCAGGAAGAACCTGCGGTCGTGCGGACGGATGAAATACCGGTCAGTGCATCGGTTATGACGATGGAGCAATGGGAGGCAGTTTTGGCAGAACCGTCGGTACGCCGGATATACTATGATATTTCCTTGCTTTCTGTGGAACGGATACCGGAGCTGGCGGGACGAGCGCAGGAATGCGGAAAAGCATTTTTTGTACGGCTGCCGCAGATTTGCCGGGCAGAAACCTACGACTGGTTGAAGCAGCAGGAGGCAGCGTTGTTGGCACCGCAGGTTGACGGATATTTGTTGCGAAATTATGAGGAGCTGCAGCTGTTTGGAACCGAGTGGAAGGAAAAAACGGCACATCGGCAGATGATTACCGATGCGATGCTTTATGTGATGAACCGGGAAGCAAAGGAGTTTTACCGCAAGAAGGGTATTGTGCAGTTTACTGCACCGTATGAGCAGAATCTGGAGGAGCTTACGTCCTTGGGGCTTCAGGATATGGAGGTAACGGTGTACGGCAGGCTTCCGTTGATGACCTCAGCACAGTGTGTGTTGAAAAATACAACCGGATGTCTGGAGGAAGGCGGCAGGGCAGAGCCGATGCCTACCCTGACGGACCGAAAGCACAAGGAGATGCCGGTGCGCACCTTTTGTCGTTTTTGCTACAATACCATCTACAATGCAGAATGTCTGTCTCTGTTCGAAGAACTGGAGCGGCTTAATGTGTTGCATCCGGCGGGACTTAGGTTTGATTTTACCTTTGAAACGGCAGGAGAGGTAAA
>JAFTQM010000044.1 GCA_017462755.1 Lachnospiraceae bacterium
GATTCACCTCCGGCAACGACTCAAGATCGATTTCCATTATCAAATCCAATAACGCCAAATACTCTTTAATCTGAATCATGTGACTATCTTCTATGTCAAAGCTATGTTCCTCTTTGCCCAGAATATCAAGCATCTGCATAATACCAAATGTCACTGAATCCAAATCCATATGCTCTTTGATATTTATTGTTTTCTCCCTATCTCTAAGCATATTTGCAGCTGTAACAGAAATATCATGAGACTTAAAAGTTCTTTCTACGACACTGCGCGTAAAGCTATGATTAATATTCTTTACCACTCGATTGATTACATTTGTTAATTCTCCTCGCTCATACAAATCCAGCAACTGGCGGAAATGCCCGCCATACTGATACATCTTAAGCGAGTGCTGAATATTTTTCGCAATTGCAGTATCAATATACTCTTCCGCTGTTTTGGAATTGGAGAAAGTTGTATCTGCATTATAATTAATTCCACCAAGGCTCATTGTTCCTCCATAACGGATATACTCATCAATGCCCTTTATTCCCAACACCTCTTCAAACTCACGATATGAAATGAATGTTGTGTGCAACATAATGCATCTGTGTTTATCAATGAAGTAAACTACGCACACCTCTGGCACACAGTTGCGGTACTCCAAGTACCACACTTTCAATTGCCAAAAAAGATAATCTTTCGAGACGCTTAATTGTATTTACAACAAAAAAGAACTCCTGTCAATTAGGAGTCCTTTTTCACATATTCTCTTATTTCCTATCCTAGTACAGCTTTGCGCCTGCCGGGATATGATTATCTACCATCAAAAGATGAAGCTTTTCTGCGCCTTCTTCCTGATGTACTGCCGAAAGCAGCATACCACAGGACTCAATTCCCATCATAGCACGAGGTGGAAGATTAACGATGGCAATCAATGTCTTGCCTACCAACTCTTCCGGCTCATAAAATTCATGAATACCGCTTAAGATGGTACGGTCTGTGCCGGTACCGTCATCCAGAGTAAACTGCAGAAGCTTCTTACTCTTCGGCACTGCTACGCATTCCTTTACCTTTACTGCTCTGAAATCAGACTTGCTAAAGGTATCAAAATCAACGGAATCTTCAAATAAAGGCTCTATCTGTACCTTTGAAAAATCAATCTTTTCTGCTACGGTCGCACTCTGGTCGCAATTTCCTGCTTCATTGCTCTTAGATGCCTTATTTCCGCCATCCAAGCTCTTCATTGTTGGGAATAATAATACATCTCGAATTGCCGGGCTGTTCGTCAGCAGCATTACCAATCTGTCAATACCATAACCGATACCACCGGTCGGAGGCATACCGATTTCCAGTGCGTTCATGAAATCTTCGTCCGTTGTATTTGCTTCCTCGTCACCGGATGCCAGTGCAGCTTCCTGTGCCTTGAAACGCTCTCTCTGGTCGATTGGGTCGTTAAGCTCGGAGTATGCATTACACATTTCCCAACCGTTGATAAACAGCTCGAAACGCTCTACATATTCCGGCTTGTCCGGCTTTCTCTTGGTTAACGGAGAAATCTCTACCGGATGATCCATGATGAAGGTCGGCTGTACCAAATGATGCTCTACAAATTCCTCGAAGAACAGGTTCAGGATGTCGCCCTTGGTGTGACGCTCCTCAAACTCTACATGATGATCCTTCGCTAAAGCCTTTGCAGCTGCAGTGTCAGCTACCTCGTCAAAATCTACACCGGAGTACTTCTTTACTGCCTCAATCATCGTCAAACGCTCAAATGGCTTGCCAAGGTCGATGGTATGCTCACCATAGGTAATGGTCGTCGTACCACAAACCTCTTCTGCCAGATAACGGAACATATTCTCGGTCAAATCCATCATGCCGTGGTAGTCGGTGTATGCCTGATACAGCTCCATGA
>JAFTQM010000045.1 GCA_017462755.1 Lachnospiraceae bacterium
ATGAGGAACTGGACGAAGAACTCGGTTATTCCAAGTATGATTACAGGAATAAAGAAACCGATAACAGCCGCAACGGTCATTCTCAAAAAACCATGCACAATATTATGAGACAGCGTATGAGACTGGTTAACCAGTTGCACGAGCAGTTACATATTGCATATCCGTCGTACAAGCAGTTTTTTAGTGACATCAGCAGACCAACAGCGTTGTATTTTTGGGCACATTATCCGTCAAGAAAGTATCTGAAGGGTAAGGATGTAGCCACCAAGCAGGGCAACAGACGCCTGCAGGCTACGATTTATTTTTTCGCAATTCAGATGATTCAAGTATCTTCCAAGGGTACACCACGCCATCCGGTTTTTCGTGCATATTACGAGAAACGGAAAGCGGAGGGTAAAACAAGCCAACAGGCTTTGATTTGCATTTCAAGAAGATTGATTAATATCATTTACGGAATGCTGAAAAACGGTACAGAGTACCGTATGCCGGAGCTGAAAGAAACCGGCGAAAAAATGTAGTTAAAATGGCAAATATGTGATAGAATTTTAAGCAGATGCAACGGTCGGCTTTGGGAAGTGTACGCATTTTTTCAAAATAGGGGTATCTGCTTGGTTCAATATAAGGGTTAAGGGTTTTTGTCAAGAGTGTTACAAACCGGTGGGGTTGCATCATTAAAGTTTTACAGATAATGAAGGTATCAACCTTATCAGTCTTGGTTTTACGAATGTTATTCTTTCGCATTGTAGAAGTCTGAATAGGATTGATAAGGCAAACCTGAAAGCCTTTAGGAACAAGAAAAGCCAAAAGGTTGTTGCCGTAGTGAGCCGTTGATTCAAGACCAATGATGAGGCTGCTTTTATCAAAGGAACTGAGTTTTGAGAGCAGCAATAAGAAGCCATCATTGTCATTCGTAAATTTAAAAGGCTCGATGAGCACTTCACCATCAGAAGATATGGCCGAGGCAAAGTGATTGAGTTTGGCGATGTCAATGCCAACGTAGATCATAAACATTCTCCTTTCGATTAAGATTGATACTGTGATATCCACCAACAATTATCATCGTAGACTTGATTGAAATAAGTGCTCTGAAAGAACCGGCACATCCAGCTATAAACAATTCAGATAATGTAGCGGCAATACACTCCTGTTGAGTAGTCAATGCTACAGAAAAGTAATAAAAAGTCCACAGCATCTGAATGTATTATGGCACAGTATAAAAAGAAAGGAACGTGTGATTATAAGCTTCTTAATAATCATACAAGGATAATTATGAAAGAACAACTGTTTTCTCTTGAGGATTTGGCTAAACTCCGGGCAAAAGAAGAAGAAGAAAGAAGCAGATTAACATATGAATTATATTTAAAGAATTTTCGGTTACTTGTTAGTGAGAGAAATCCACGGATAACTAATAGTATCGTTGAACCAGTTGCTAATGACAGAGATGAGTTTGTATGCATTAAGGAACCGTATGAATTTATGCATTTGTTTCAAGGGTGTTCGGGACAAGATGAGAGTATTTCTTTGTTTAAGAAATTATTGGAAGAGCATGATGAGAGAGTGGTAAATCAAGTAATAAAGAACAATCCTGATAAAATCTGGTTTAATACCACGAAAACAGGGATTAATTTGCGCCCAGGTTTAAAAGATGAAGAATGGTCTAGTCCTGTGCCAATTACACTTGGAGATGATACAGTACATGCTTTAGTTGCTGGACGTACAGGTTCTGGAAAATCGGTATTTTTAAACAGTATAATTTTTTCGTTGTTAGCCGAATACTCGCCTTGGGAAATTGATTTATATTTAGCTGATTTTAAAAAGGTTGAATTTAGTAGATACTTATCTAAGTATGATGTCCCACATATTAAAGCGGTAGCTGCAACCAGTGAAATTAGGTATGTGATAAGTTTGTTGGTATATTTAGCAAAAACGATGAAAGCAAGACAAGACTTTTTTGCTTTGATTGGATTGCAGAAGTTAAGTGAGGTAAGAGATAAATATTCAATTGTTCTTCCACGAGTATTGTTATTAGTAGATGAATTTCAACAATTGTTTTTAGAATCAACAACGAGAGAACAGACAGTGATTGAAGATTTACTTACATCAATAACGAAGTTAGGACGAGCGACAGGGTTTCATTTACTTTTTTCTAGTCAAGAAATGTCTGGAACGATGAGTTCTAGTGTCTTTGCTAATTTTAAAGCACGATTTGCTTTGGCTTGTGATGCTGAGGTTTCGGCAAGAGTATTAGGAAATTCAGCTGCATCTAGGATTGAAAAGAAAGGCATTGTTCTTGCGAATATTGGAGGAAGTAAGGAAGAAAATAATCAGTTGTATAAAGTTCCTTATATTTCAGATGAATATTTTTATAAATATTTAAGAGAGATAACTGAGAAAGCAGAAGAGTACAAGTTTGCTTCAGTACACAAATTTTATCAGGAGGATAGTGTTAAAGACATTGCTGAATTAGAAAAGTTATTAGATGTAATAATTGAAACAAGGAGAGGATATTTACAAGATAATAGCAGTTTGTTTGACATTATTACTTTGGGAGAAGCAGTAGTATTTAATTATAAAAAGTACGACTATGAAACATTCTTTATCGAAAGGGGTGTTAGAAAGAATATTGGTATATTTAGTCCAGCTATAGATGATACAGTGTATGTTTGCAAATTGCTGGCAACTAATTTTATAAAGTCTCCAATATCAAATAACTACAAACACTTGATATTTGCTAGAAACGATTTATTTATGAAGAAGTACGATTTGGCAAAAGATTTAATGTTAAGGAAAGAGGATGTGCGTTATTCTATTGATTTCTTGTCGGAAATGATTGATGTGTTTAATAAACGGTGCAAAGAAGCTTCTTTACTAAATAGTTTTGCACAGTATCCATCGTTACAAGAGTTTGCTTATGATGCATTATGTTTAAGAACTGAATATATTGCGATGTCTGAAAAGGAACCAATATTTGCAGCTTTTAGAGAAATTGTAGATAGTTATTTTGAAAATAAAACGATTCAGGATATTCCAGATATAAAGGAAGCTATTTTGGACGATTATGAGTTTGATTGTTCATATTTTAGAGTACTGGATATGCTATATGCAAAAGAAACTGAGAAGAGAGCAACGGTTGAATTGTTTGAACCGTTAGTAATTTGGTTTATTGGTGCGGAAATGATTGGAAAGTTTCCTAAAGATATGGAAACGGTTCTTACGGATTCAACAAACTATAATATGTTATTTATCTCTGTTGCGTCAAATAATGATTTTAATGATTTTCATATGCTTCAGAAAACTTGTGATTATATATTTGTAAGTGGTAATAATGAGAGTTATTATACAAAGTTACGTATACCATTTACTAAGAAAGCAGAGAACTCCGCAGCAATCGATTTTTCAATTTCGAGTAGTGCAACCCAGAGATCGTTTAAGAAATTTAAGTATGAGTTAAAGGAGATAATAGTACCGGAAATCAATTTTGACCAAATAATGAAAAATAGGGAGAAATAAAATATATGCAGTTGAATGAGGATACGTACATGTATATGAAAAGAGCATGTTCTCAAATTGAAGGAATCACGTGTGCGTTAAGTGTATATATCGAAAATGCAATCGATGTAGCGAAAGATTATCATTACAGGGTTTATAATGAATTGATGAACGAGATAAGGGGCAAGCATATAGGGGCAATTATTCAAATACAGGATGTCTTTAGGGAGACAAGAGATTCAATAGAAGATATTGCAGAACGGATACATGCATCTGATTTGGTAAAAAAGGTATTACATGAAGAAGTGCAACAATTTGATGAATGCCTGAGTAGACTTGTAATTCGTTGTAAAAATATTCGTGAATGTAATTCGAGTACAGAGAATCCCAATATTCCAAATGCAAATGATGAAATATATGAATCATTTGCAGGGTATAAGAATTTGATTAATGAATATCCGCTTGATATTCCGTCAGAAGATGATATTGTATCGGGGATTATATATTCATTCTACAAGGAAACGAGAAATACATATTATAATCTATTTGACGAATATGATAAGATATTAGATGGCTTAGGTGGTGAACTGCAAGAGCGTCGTCGAAAAGGCGCGGAGGAAAAGCAAAAGAAAGCATTAGGGATTGTAAAAAAAGGAACAATAGCTGAGAATATTGTTAAGGCTACAATTGTTGCAACGAGTGGAATTATTGGTGGCATTAGAAAAAAAGAGATATTCTATGCGGTTGATGCCGGTTTAGGATTAATAAAAACTATTAGCGAGGAATTAGATGATGTTTTACCGAAAAAGTCTATAGCACGCCAGGCATTAAAAGGAATTGAATCATTTGGAAAGTCCATGGATTTAATTAGTGGTATTGGGATACAAGAAGCTTATGGGATAGATGATAATACGATGAGCGCTGTAAAAATCATAGGAGCTGTAGTGGGCGTTTCTAAGTTTGATTTACATAAGCTAAATAAGGATGGAAAATTAAGTACTATGGTAAATGTAGCGGAGGCAACGGTAGCATGGACAGACGTAGTTGGTTCGGCAGTATCAAGAAAGCCTTTAGTGGCACTTTCAAGATTGCCCAAAGCAGTAGATAAGACAATGAATTTGGTTAAATCTATGTCTGACTATTATGCAGACAATAATGTACATGAGTTGCCTAAGGCTGTTGAAGATCGTATGCGTGGTTTGGCTAAAAAAATTAAAGGTTATGAAACTGATAGAAAAAATCATCAAGCAAATCTGATAAGAGGAATACCGTCGCGTAAACCTAAGGCGCCGCCTTGGATGCGAATTCATAAGGGAATGACATTTGTATCCGGTTCAATAGAAAAAATCCGGAAATTAATTGGAGGTGATTACAATGACATTGTTACAAAAATTTTATGATTATACAGAAAAGGCTGGATTCGATAAGTCTGATATACATGAAGAAAAAGATAATGAGTATACTCTTTTGTCTTTTTTTGAGGAAGGTGAGAGAAATGTTTTATATAACGTAGCATTAGAATTATATGAAGATTACAATGCAGAAGTATAAATAAGAAGTTCTATAGAGAACTATTATTTGTTAAAGGTTTTGACTAGAATCAATGAATTGAATTCGCGATATTGTGGAGTAACTTTTTTATTGGCGGATGATATGCTTGTTGTGAAGTCATATTGTAAGGCGAATGGAGAACTTGATATTTTATTGAGAGAAATGGTGCAAAATATGAAACTGGCGCAAAAAGAGTTTGTTGAATTTAAGTAAAGGAGTGGATTAGAGTGTTTAGTGATTTTTTTAGGAAGTTGAGACTTGCTGTTACAATTTTTGTTATATTTTTTATTGTGGCACTATTTGCAATTATATTTGGTTATGATGGTACGAAGCTAAATTTTATAGAAACTCTAGAAATGATAGCGATAATATTTATTATGTTAATGGTGTTGTATGTAATAGTCTATTACTGGTATGGAAAGGATTATAAGTGTCCAGCGTGTAATAAGCGTTTTTGCTTAAAGAAAGAAGGCAAAGAAGTTGCCGGAAGAGAATCTGTTTCGGTACTTGTAAAAGCCAATACTAGAAATAGAGATGGAGAAGTAATAGGAACTCAGGAACAGTATATACCGGGAGAAAGAGTAACATATAAGATTACATATATTTGCAGAAAATGTGGAGCAAGGTGTCATAGTGCGTATTCTAAGGATGTGTCAAAAGTATAAAATATTGTTGTTCAAAATGGGATATATTAATGGATTAGTTTATTGCAGCTAATAAGAAGAGATACTGGGAGATGGTTTAATGGATAATACCTTGCTGGATCTGTTAGAGCAGAACATCAGCCTATTGGAGAAAGGAATTAGCCTTGATGAGTATATAGAAAAAGAAATGCAGTTGAAAATAGATGGAGATACTGCAATATATAATAAATATGGTTTTTTTGTAATCTATAATAAGACTAAGAATCGTTATTTATTAGAAGGTGGGAATAACTTGTCAGGTTATACCATGTCCATAACCATTCCACAGTATTTTATCTATGAAAATGGGTATGGAAATCCCTATATGTATAAGGATTATGCTGATGGTGATATGCTGGTATTAATATTCTGGCGCTATGATAGTGATAAGTATGATACAATGGATCAGTTTAAGGAATATATTGAAAACTATTACGATTCAATTGGTGAAACATATTTTGATTATATAATGAGGTTGCGCGATAAATCATATAACAAAGGTAAACGCCCAAAAGGTTACAATGCATATTATAATGGAAAAAAAACAAGACAAGTAAGTGAGGATTTTATTAATCAGTCTAGTAGAAAGAAAATTATGGCAGAACGACTATTACGATTAGAAAATAAAAGTGTGTTCTTGTATAATTTATTGAATGCAATAACAGATTTATTGGTAAAACCTATACCGATATTTATTTGGGGATTGATTGATAATAGTAGCAGCACTTATATTGGTTTAAATGCTATTAAAAAGTCATTGCTTTTTGTGTTTTGGATAATTGGTTCCTATTTAGGTGCAATAGCAGTTTATTTGTTTTTATTATTCTTTATACAAATTTTCAAATTATTTCTCTGTACTTATAAGCCTTTGGTTATACACTTTAGGATATTTGATGTTATTATTCGACTTTCGACAAGGAAGATATTGAAAATGAACGATGAAGAAATTATTCGGTTACTTGATAAACATGAGGATATTATTGAATCGCGTAAAGAAAAGAGAAACAATAATAAGTCTCGCGTTTATGCAAGAAAAAGAGAACGAGATCTTCAGGAATACGCATTTATTCAACAGGAATATGAAAGAGCAAAAGAAAGTGCAAAAAACAACAGGGACTCTGCAGAACGAAATTTTGAAAAAGCGCGAGAAGGTGGTACGTTATTTTCTTCGGCAGAAGCAAAGAGAGAAGAAGGAAAAAGAGATATGCAACGAGCAACTTATGATGAACAAGATGCAAAATATTATGAAGAGAGGATACATGAAAAAGAGCGAGTATTGGGAATAAAAAAGAAGAATAATCCCTAAAGGTTATAGAACGGATAGAAATATTCATTTTATATTATGTTAAAGAATGAAATAGGAGAAAAAAATGTCATTAAATATTTATCAACGAATAATATCAGATGCTTTTGATAGCCAAAATTGGAACTATTCATTTAAAAATATAACACCAGAAAAGGATATATTTTGGATAAATTTTACATCAAACAAGTATGGAAGAACATGCTGTGAAATTACGATATACGAGAATGGAATATGTGATATAAGAGCTACGTTGCCAGTTGTATGTCAAGAGGAACGATGCAGGGAGTTTTGCTATTATTTGGCTCGATATAACTTTCTAAAACGATATGCTACATTAAGATTAAATACTGATGATGGGGAAGTTAGTCATAACTATAGTTTTGTATTTAATAAATCAACAACTCCAAAGGAATTTTTGGAACGTTTTTCCAATGTTAAAGATATTGATGATTCAGTGATGAATGACTTAATGTTTATATGTAAGAGGAATGAGTCAGGTGAAAAATCAGAGGTTTTACAAGGAAGTCAAAAGGTAAGCAGCATCAAAAATAGTAAGCATAAGCTTTCATTATGAAAATAGAAAAATTATAGGGAAATACATGAATTGTAGAGACTATGTCCCTGATTTGATTTCATAGAAGAATGTGATGTAAGATTATAGAAGATAACAATACAAAAGGAAGTGGTAAACCACTTCCTTTTGTGTTGTTTTAGAATAATTTGAATCGCTCTACCTGCTCTGCAAGCTCTGCGGCTCTGGCAGCAAGCTCCTCGCTGGTAGCAAGGCTTTCTTCTGCAGAAGCAGCGTTGTCCTGAGTGATGGCAGCAACCTGATTGATGCCGGCTTCTACCTGCTTTAAGATTTCTGCCTGCTCGATTGCTGTCTCGTTGGAGCCCTTTGCAGCTCCGGCAAAATTGTTCATCTCTTTGATGATATTTTCGAATGCAGCAGCGGTGGATTGGGTAATCTCGTCACCACGCTCAATTTCAGCAACGGTCTTTTCAATCAAATCCTTAGTGCTTACAGCTGCATTGGCACTGTCGGTTGCCAATTTACCAATCTGGTCGGCTACAACTGCGAAACCACGACCGGCTTCACCCGCTCTGGCTGCTTCAATGGAAGCATTCAGTGATAACAGACTGGTCTGGTCTGCAATCTCTTCGATGGTAGTAATGATATTGGCAATTTTACCTGAAATAGCCTTGATACGCTGCATCTCGTCCTGCAGCTCCTGTACCTGCTCGCGTTTGTGTTCTGCGTCACGAACGGATTCCATAACACCAATATATCCCTGTTCTGCCTGCTTTGCATTCTCGATTGCCATGTTGCTGACCGTATTGATGGTAGCGGTCAGCTCCTGTACGGAGCTCGACTGTTCTTCGGTGCTTGCAGCTAACTCATTTGCAGCGTTGGCAATTTCATCCGAGCCCTTGTCTACCTGCGTGGAAACGGTCTGGATATTTGCCAGGGTCTTGTTGAATTCCTTTAAAATATAAACAAACGATTCTTTGATGCTGGAGAAATCGCCGAGGTAATCGGTAATCTCGTCAAATTGCTTGGTCAAATCACCCTGAGCCATCTGAGACAGGATATCGGAAATTTCGGTAATATATCCCTCCAAAGTCATCATGGTACCGCGCATAGCTTCGGCAAGAGTACCAAGCTCGTCCTCCGATTCGTAAAGAATATCGTGGTAGGCACCCATATTACCCTGACGCATCTGACCGGCAGCAGCGGTAAGCTCCGTTAACGGAGCGGAAATAATATGCGTAACCTTTCTGGTGGTCCGGATAGCAATCACTAAAATAACCACCAGTGCTGCAACACCAATCAAAAGCATGATAAGAGCAATCCGGGAAGCACGTATGGTATAGTCCTTGCTGACTGCAAAAATATTATCATCCAGTTCTTCGACAGCTGCACGGATTTCATCAAGCAACGGCTTTACATTGTCGGTGTAGTAATATCCCGCGGTTTCGATTCGTTTGCTCGATAAAAAGTTCTTAACGGTTTCCAGCTCCGATGATACATCACCGAGACTCGCATAGATACTTGCCAGCTGCTCTTTGGTTTCATCGGTCAGCAAAGTATCCTTTAGTGTGGTGTATGCATTTAAGAGCATATCCCAGTCGGTGTCAATATCGGTTTTGGCATTGATAGAAATCGCTTCCAGATCGGCACCGAACAAAGCTCCTTCGGCGCGGGCGTAGTTGATGGCACGAGGAATGTCTGTCAAAGCGTACCGGAAATCACCGACATACTTGGAATTGGTTACCGGACCGTAATACATATCCTCCACATAGCTTTCAATACTCTTCATAGAGCCGAGCAAGAGCAGGGTCAGAAGAAATGCGGAAACAATAATCACCCCATGCGACATTGTTAATTTCTTCTTGATTGGCATATTCCTTAATTTTTCGTCGAAGCTGCGCTTAGTCTTTGGTGTTTTGGCTTTTTTGACCTTGGCTGCCTTTGCTTTGTTTTCTTTTGGCACCTTTACCTTCTTCTCCTTCGGTGCTTTTTGCTTTTTCTCTTTTGGCATTTTTGTTTTTGCTTCCTTTCCCATAAGAATTCCCCCATTAATTCTTTTGTAATATATAGTATATATTTTACCCGCAAGGGAGTAGATAGTCAAGCGAATTATCGCATTATGTGTACCGGAAAATAGTTTTTCGAAAAAGGATGAAAATCGGAAGCAAATGTGGTATAATGAGAGGAAGCAAGAGTTTGCTTACGTTATAAGGGCGGTATAAGATTAAGGAGGAAAGTGAAATGAGCTATAAGATATTTGAATATGATCCATATTTAGAGCCATTTGGGTCGGATATTGAGCTTAGAATGAACAATTATGCAAGAAAGAAGAAGGAATTAGTCGGTAAGAAGGGTTCGCTGACAGAGTTTGCGAATGCGCATGAATACTTCGGCTTCCATAAGGCGGATGGCGGCTGGTATTATAGAGAGTGGGCACCGGCGGCAGATGCATTGTATCTTATGGGAGATATGAATGGTTGGAATCCGACCGGTTTGAAGCTGAAAAAGAAAAAGAACGGCGTGTTTGAGCTCTTTATGAAGGGTGAGGACAGTTTGTATGCAGGCTGCAAGGTAAAGACGATTGTGGAAAAGGACGGCAGAAAAATGGAGCGGATTCCGTTGTATGCCCGCAGAGTAGTGCAGGATCCGTTAAATTATACCTGGACCGCAGAGATTGTGGACGAGCAGCCATACAAGTGGAAGAAAAAGAAATTTACACCGCCGAAGAATCCATTCATTTATGAGTGTCATATCGGTATGGCGCAGGAGAAGGCAGAAGTAGGTACCTATAAGGAGTTTACGGAGAATATTCTGCCTCGTATTAAGGAAGCAGGCTATAATACCATTCAGATTATGGCAATTATGGAGCATCCTTATTATGGTTCCTTTGGCTATCAGGTGTCTTCGTTCTTTGCAGCATCTTCGCGTTATGGTATGCCGAATGATTTGAAGGAACTGATTGATACGGCACATGGCATGGGAATTGCAGTGCTGTTGGACGTAATCCATTCCCATGCAGTAAAAAATACGGCAGAAGGAATCAATGAATTTGACGGTACCGATTATCAGTTTTTCCATGCAGGTCCGAAGGGAGAGCATCCGGCATGGGATACGAAGCTGTTCAATTACGACAAGAATGAGGTTATCCATTTTCTGTTGTCCAATCTGAAATTTTGGATGACGGAGTATCATTTTGACGGCTTCCGCTTCGATGGTATCACTTCGATGATTTATCATGACCATGGTCTGGGAGTCGGCTTTACCGATTACAGCAAGTATTTTTCGATGAATACGGATACCGAAGCTATCACTTATCTGCAGCTGGCAAATGAGCTGATTCGCGAGGTTAATCCAAAGGCAATTACAATCGCAGAGGATATGTCAGCGATGCCGGGTATGTGTCTGCCAATCGAGGATGGTGGTATCGGTTTTGATTATCGTCTTTCGATGGGTGTGCCGGATATGTGGATTAAGCTGCTCCGTACCACCAGAGATGAGGATTGGAACATGTACTATATTTGGCATGAGCTGACGACACGCCGTCCGATGGAGAAGAACATCGGTTATGCGGAGTCGCATGATCAGGCACTGGTAGGAGACAAGACCATCATGTTCTGGCTGTGTGACAGTGCGATGTATACAGCAATGTCCAAGGATTGTGACAATATGGTTATCGACCGCGGTATTGCATTGCACAAGATGATTCGTATGCTGACGATGACGCTTGGCGGAAGCGGTTATCTCAATTTTATGGGCAATGAATTCGGTCATCCGGAGTGGATTGATTTTCCGCGCGAGGGCAATGGCTGGAGCTACCATTACTGCCGCAGACAGTGGCATCTGGCGGACGATAAGAATCTGAAATATGAGTGGTTGTTGGCATTCGATAAGGCAATGGTCGAGCTGGCACAGGAGAACAAGCTGCTTGCGAAGGAACCGATTAGTTTGTATATTGACGATGCGGCGAAGGTGCTGGTATATGAGCGCAATGGTGTAGTTTTCGCATTCAATTTCCATCCGACCAATTCCTACGAGACCTATCCGGTAAGAGTGCGTACTAAAGGCGAATATACGTCAGTATTTTCGACGGATGAGGAGCGCTTTGGCGGTTGGAATCGGATTGCAGTGCCGATGACTTATCAGACGGTAAAGCAGGAGAACGGCGAGCAGAGCTTCCCTGTTTATCTGCCTGCACGTACCGCAGTTTGCTTTAAGAAGGAAAAGAAGCAGCGCAAATAAAATATAAAAATAAAGGGAATGCGAAAGGTTGTAATGACATTTCGCATTCCTTTTTTGAATCTTAAGTTGTACTTCATTGAAAGATTATTTCAGAATCTTGGTTTCTTCAAAGGTTGCCTCGTCCTCAGACATGATGAGAAATTTATCCGGGTCTAGTGGAAGGTCAATCTGTGCAATCTCGCAGTTTACTTTCTTGCCGGCGTAGGTAATCTTTAACTCGGCGTAATCCTTATCAATGCTGGTAATCAAAAGGACTGATTCGCCGTCGGTAATGTCGGAGGCTTCGATGTCAATTTGAACAACATTTTTGAACGGATTGTTGCCGCTGCCAAGGCTGTAGCTGCTTTCTGCCGTAAGTGGTGCGAAGTAGACCAAATATTGTGTGAATTTCTGACCATTCTGCTTGGTCTTATATTCCAATACATAGGCAGTATCCGTGGATTGCGGAAGGTCTAGAAGCCATTCGGAAACGTCTGCGTCACATGTCTCCAGATAATAGTCAATGGACATACTTGCAGAGCCGAGGGAGCTTTCGGAGCCGGTAAAGGAAAAGAGAGTGAACATTAACAAAATGACCACAAGCGGAATGAGGATTACGGCAAGCAGAATTTTACCGAGTCCCTTATCCTTTGGGCGCACCGGAGCTGCAAATGACTCATGGTAATCGGTAAGCGGCTGAGTACAGCGCGGGCATACCATCCAATCCGGCTCAATCGGTGCGGCGCAGCTTGGGCAGGAGGCGCGCAGCTTGATACCGCACTGTGGGCAGGCGATATATTGCTCTGTTACCGGTGCATCGCATTGCGGGCATTTCAGGGTAGAGTAACTGTTTCGTACCAGCAGATATATGATAAAGCCAATTAGGGATGGTGCGAGGATAGCAACCAGTGTCCAAAGTACCGCATTCATACCGCGTCGTCCGGCATCGCGGTATACATAGACTCCAATCAGAATCGGAATCAGAAGTAAAATAAATAATACAGGTGTTACAGCAATTGCTGTACTTGCAAAACTCATAGAGCAAATCCTCCTTTTCGAATATAGGCGAGTACGATAAATGCACTGCCAACGAGAGAAATAAAAATATAACCGAAGCAAAGCATACTAATCTGCGGTGCTGTCTGGAATACGAGCAGACCGTAAATCAGAAATACAATCTGCAGCAGGATACCTGCAATTGCAAGCAGAGCGGTCTGCTTCTGCAGCCGTCGTTTTTCCAGCGTTTCGCGGAGCATGGCTTCGTTTAGTGCGGGTGGATTACCGTTGTCAAAAGAGTAAATCTGTTTCATTGCTCAGTACCTCCTTCAGTATTTTTCTGGCTTTGTTTAATCTGGATTTTACGGTGCCTTCGGGAATGCCTAAGACCTGTGCGGCTCCGTGGGTATCCATGTCCCGGAAATAAAACAGAATCACTGCCAGCCGTAGTTTTTCCGGAAGATTGCGGATGGCAGCATACAGCGGAGCATAATCCTTGCGCTCCGGTGCAGGTACGGACTGCAACAGAGCATCCTTTTCTTCGCTGCTGGCAAAATGGAGCAGCGGACTGCGGGCGATTCGCCGCAGGGTATTTCGATAGGTGTTGACGCAGATTTTAGTCAACCAGGGTTCAAATTCCTTTGATGCATCATATTGCGCAATATTTTTGACGACCTTCAGCCAGGTTTCCTGATACAAATCGTCTGCTTCGAAAGAATTTGCACAAAGAGACAGACAGAGTCCGTACAGCCGCTTGCCATATTGATGAATGTATTGATTAATCACTCTTTGTACCTCCTTTCACATACATATACAACGCAAAAACACAAAAGGTTCACTTTCATTTAAAATTATGATAAAATATTTTTAATTGCAAAACAAGGAAAGAAGGTATAAGCATGATACAGAATCCGATTTTAAGGGGGTTTTGCCCGGACCCGAGCATTATCCGGGTGGGCGAGGACTATTACATTGCGACATCGACCTTTGAATGGTGGCCGGGGGTAAAGCTGTTTCATTCAAAGGACTTAAAGCATTGGGAGCAGATTGCGTCTCCGCTGCGCAGAAGGAGCCAGCTGGATATGGCGGGCAATCCTCCGTCCGGCGGTATCTGGGCGCCGTGCTTAAGCTACGACGGCCAATATTTTTATCTGGTGTATACGGATGTGAAAACCAAGAAGGGGCGCTATTACAATACACACAATTATGTAGTATATACGGAGGATATTCGCGGGGAATGGTCGGAGCCGGTGTATTTAAACAGTATAGGCTTTGACCCATCGTTGTTTCATGATACGGATGGCAAAAAATATCTGATTAATATGATCAATAAGTTCAAGGGGATTGTAGTGCAGGAGCTGGAGGCGAAAACACTGCGTCCGATTGGGGAGCGAAAGCTGGTTTATGGCGGTTCTGAGATTGGCAAGACCGAGGGTCCGCATATGTATCACATCGGAGATTGGTATTATCTGATTGTAGCAGAAGGAGGCACCGGCTATACGCACTGTGTGACAATGGCGCGTTCGAAAAGTATCTGGGGGCCGTTTGAAACAGCACCGGACAATCCGATATTGACTTCGAACAGAGAGGATATTTATGCGTTGCAAAAATGCGGACACGCAGACATTGTAGATACACCGGAGGGTGAATGGTACATGGTGCATCTTTGTTCCAGACCGCTAAACGGAAAGCGCTGGTGTACGCTTGGCAGAGAAACGGCAATCCAGAAAATGAAATGGCAGGATGGGTGGCTTCGTTTGGCAGAGGGCGGACGCTTTGCGGCGACCTATGTGCCGGAGCCGGGAGAAATGCCGGAGAGCCGGTTACAGGATGGGGCTGAGACAGGAACGGACAGTGCCGTTTTGAAGGAAAATCAGCCGGATGAAAAAGTTGAAATCGGTATTAATGTCTTTGATTTGCACGAACATTTTGATAGTGCAGAGCTTCCAATCGGTTTTGTTTCGCCGCGTGTGTCTTGCGACCATGCAGTGGATTTGGAGAGTCGTCCGGGATGGCTTCGTCTCAAGGGACAGGAATCTATGAATTCTTTGCACCGGGTTTCGCTGTTGGCAGTACGACAGCAGGAGGCGCAGGCGTATGCGGCTACGATTATGGATTTTAAGCCGGATTATACGGAGCAGCTGGCAGGACTTACTTATATGTATGATGCCCTCAACTTCTATCTGTTGGGCATTACGGCAGCCGAGGAAGGAAGTCGGGTGCTGACGGTACTAAAAAGTGATCAGGGAGAGATTACGGATGAAATCGAGCCGATACCTGTACCGGAGGATTGTGATGTACAGATGAAAGCGGTAATTACGGATGGTGGAGAGGCACTGGAGTTTTTCTACTGCTTTACTAAAGCGGCGGACTACGAGGAAAAATGGATTTCCATCGGCAAGAAGTTTACGACGGAGATGATTACGGATGAATATTGCCGCGGTTTTACCGGAGCGCATTTTGGATTGTATGCTCACGACATGACCGGACTGGGTTATTGTGCGGCTTTTGACCGCTTCGATGTGGTTTATGACAGAGGTTAAGAGAGCATATTTTGACAGGTTTTCTTTTAAGAAAGTTGTATACTTTTTTGCGGAAATGTGTTAAAATAGCTGCATTAGAAATGCAAAGGACAAGGTGGTGAGGATTCTGGTTACGAGAAGATATCTTCCAATGCGAAAGGTAGAGCCTGAGATGGTTATTGATCAGGCGATTGTAGATAGAGCAGGACGTGTACTGATTGCGCGGAGAACTGCGCTGGATGAATATATGATTGAGGCACTGAAAAAGATGCGGGTGCCGGGGATTTATATTCGTGAAGGCGAGGAAGAGAAAGACGCGCAGGAAGAAAAGAAGCCGGCGGTGCCGGAGGCAATCCAAAAGAAGTATGACAAGGTAAAGGTAGAAGACCCGGCGAAGGTAAAGCTTTCAGAGAGCGTGCGTGCGCGCGTAGCAGAAGGCATCAAGTACTTGTATCAGGATGTCAAGGCGGCGAATTTTACAGATACGACCCGAACGATTACCAACGAGCTGATGCGGGCGATAGAGGATAACGAGGCGATTGCGGTAGACATCAGTGCGCTGAAGGTAAGTGACGAATACACTTTTAAGCACAGTGTTGATGTAGCAACGATGGCGATGATTGTAGCAAAGCGTTATGGTATGACGGAGCAGCAGGTCTATGAAATCGGCATTGCGGGTCTGCTTCACGATATCGGAAAGTCCCAGATACCGAACGATTTGCTGAACAAGGCGAGTAGGCTTTCGGACACGGAATTCGAGCGTATGAAGCAGCATTCCGTTCTCGGATACCGCATTTTGACGGACAAGCAGGATTTGTCCGATGCGATTAAAATGGGCGTGCTGCAGCACCATGAAAAGACGGATGGCTCAGGCTATCCGATGGGCGTCGGAATGCTGCAAATCAATCCGTTTGCGCGAATCATATCTGTGGCGGATATTTATGATGCTCTGGTAACGGAGCGACCATACAAGAAGCCGTTTTCTCCGCGGGATGCTGTAGAGATGATTATGTCGATGACAGGTGAATTGGACATTGAGGTAATGCGGTGCTTTATGGAAAGTGTCATCCTGTATCCGGTGGGTACGGATGTGGAGCTTAGCAATGGTGAGATAGCCAGAGTAATTGAGAACAGCCCGCATTATGTACTGCGCCCGAAGGTATTAGGTCTGACGACGGGTAAGGTATATGATTTGGCGACGGATTTTGGCTGTGCGAATATTATTATTTTATAATGCGAGAAAGATAAGACGAGGAGTGCCGGTATCAGCACTCCTCGTTTTGGTTATGTCTTAGGGAAACGCTGAATGAATCAGTGCTTCCTTAGATAATTCCAAGAATATTTAAAATCAGTATGGTCAGGGTACCCAAAGTGGTCAAGAAAGAAAACCAGCAGAGACAGGTAAGCGAAGAAAAACGCTTTTGCATGCTCTGAATGAGCTGGGTTTCTTCGGTAGATTTCTGGGCAGTGGTAGCAGACTGGAGTGCGGCATCTTCTGCCGCAGCCTGTGAGCGTTCTGCTGCCTCCTGTGATTTTTTGGCGGATTGAAGTGCATATTCAATCAGCTTATTGTTCTCCTTGGAGACTGTGTCAAAGGAGGTCTGCAGCTTTGCGCATTCTTCGGCAAAAAGCTCCGGATGATTCTGCACCAGTTCTTTGAGCTCGGTCAGTGCGGCAGCCTCGGAGAGGCGCTGTTGTTTGATTTCTTCCAGACCCTTGCAGGTCTGCTCCAATAATGCACGGTCGGAGGCGGATAAATGTACCTGATCCGATACCTCCAGCTTCTTTTTTACAAGATCAAGAAAATTGTTTGCCATAATCATCCCCCTTTGCAGTCTGTTGCGAATATGGGATATATTCGCGAATTATTTTAATAAAGAGCTTATAGAATTACCGATATCCTCTAAATCCTCTTCGCAATCCTTGCAGATGTTGATTTCCTGACCTAACACTTTCTCGGTAGAGCATCTTGCCTTCTCGCCGCAGATATCACATTCTACCTTCTTGCAGCCGATGGTGCCCATAGCAACCATAACCAAAAGGCCGGTAAGTGCAGTTAACTTTGCAATTCTCTTCTTCATGACTTTCTACTCCTTTAATTATTTAATATGTAACAGTTGTACCACTTCATTATAGTGAGTTTGCAAAAGAAAGTCAATCCTTGTCGATAATTCTGAGCTTTGCGCGAGGGAATGGTACATGCGGCAGGGTGTATGTGAAAAAAAGTTCTCGCCATTTCAAATACCGTGTGGTATAATCATCTGTATGATTGGAGTAGAATACTCTCATGCAGGTAAAACTTTGAAGAGTAATATGAGCATGAAAAGCAGTTGCTAAGGGATACAAAGAGTTGATTTATGGTGGAAAGAGAGGAATATCATGTTAAACATCCGAAAAACAAGATTGATGACCAAGCTTGCCATCTATGAAAAAAGTAAAGACGGAAAGAAAGACATTCACCGGAGTAAATATTATAAAACAGATTATGTACGACTACAGATTTTGCGGAGCATTATAGCAGTTACGGTCGGTTATTTGCTGGTGCTGCTGATGTTAGTAATCTATCAGTCGGAGTATCTGATTGAGCAGGCGGTAAATCTGGATTACAAGGCGATAGGTACGACGGTTTTGGTAGTTTATGTCGTGTTGCTTACGGTTTATATTGTAGGTACGATTATCGGTTATTCCATTCAGTATGATTTGTCCAGAGGAAAGCTGGCAAAGTATTTCCGAATGTTGAAGATTATGCGGAAGCTATATAAAGAGGAAGCGGGAGAGGATAAGGCTTCCGAGGAGGAGGAAAGCAATGGTTAAATTATTAGAAATCCGTTCGCTATTGCGTGTGTATTATCAAAAGCTTCAAATGATAATTGACCCGTTGGTAAAGTTTTTGGCGGCGTTTATTACGTTCCGGGCAATCAACGGTTCGATTGGATATGATGCGAGAATGGACCAGACGGCGGTCGTGCTTTTGTTGTCGTTATTGTGTGCCTTTACTCCGTCAGCAGTGCTGGTGTTTTTGGCAATGGTAGTGTCCATTGTTCATATTTATGCGGCGGCACCGATTTTGGCATTGCTGTCGTTGCTGGTGTTTGGTATTTTGTACTGCTTCTTTTTGCGTTATGCGTCGCAGTACGGATATGTTGTGGTAGCGATACCGGTGTTGTATACGTTGAATATGCCGTATCTGGTACCGCTGCTTCTGGGTATTTTTGCGAATCCGCTGGCAATGCTGCCTTCGGCGTGCGGTGTGGCAGTGTACTTCCTGTTTGATATTATTAAAACGCAGACCGAGAATAGTACGGAGGTGGCTTTAGAGGAGGTACTTCCGCTTTATATGGAAGTATTCGAGGAGATTATGGAGTGCAAGCAGATTCTGGTTGTAGCAGGTGTGTTTGCGCTGGTTATTACTGCAGTTTATCTGATTCGCAGAATGAAGATGGAATATGCGGCAGAGATTGCGCTATTGGCAGGTGCGGTGATTAATGTATTCGGATTTTTAATCTGTGATTTGCGGTTTGGCATTACCGGAGAAATCGGTCCGATGTTACTTGGTACCTTGCTTTCGCTGGCACTGGCGTTTGTGGCGCTGTTCTTTAAGCGGGTGTTAGACTATACGGCAGTGGAAAATGTGCAGTTTGAGGACGATGATTATTATTACTATGTCAAGGCGGTGCCGAAGCTTGGTATCGGTATTCAGGAGCGCAAGGTAAAGCAGATTACCGGAAAGTCAGAGGAAGAGGAGCCGGAAGACGAAGAGGATGACTACGAGGAGATTCTGGACGAGGAAACCGGAGAGGTTATCTTTGTGCCGAAGAAGCAGAAGGCGCTCGGTGGTCGGAGCAAGCAGGACGTAAACCGCAATGGTTATTTGTATCGGAGACAGCGGGAAGCGAGAGAGCAGGCGGCACAGGCAGTACAGGCAGTACAGGAGACTCCGATGGAAAACGAGAGACTGGAACCGGAGGAAATCGAATTTGCGGAGCCGGAGCAGCCATCCTATATTGAGGACTATGAGCGCGAGCGTCTCGCTGCGAAGAGCTACGAGGCGGGCGAGGAGGATTATCCCGGAGCTGAGGAATTGACACATACAACCACAGAGCAGGAATAAAGTAATACAAAAGAAAGAAAAGATGAAAACAGAAGGGTGTGGTCGGACGCAATGGAAGTAATCAGAACATTTTGGAATGAATATTTGGTAAGACTTGATAAGCTGAGAGTGACGGATTTTATCGAAATCCTGATTTTGGCGGTTATCATTTACTACTTTTTAAAGTGGATTAAGACGACCAATGCTTGGGCGGTTCTGAAGGGCTTAACTACTCTGCTGATGTGCTGGCTGATTGCGTATATTTTTGATTTTCATGCGATTCTATGGTTTTTTGCGAATGCAATCGGAGTCGGAATTACGGCGATTATCATTTTGTTCCAGCCGGAGCTTAGAAAGGTACTCGAGCAGTTAGGAAAGAAGGATATCATGTCTCCGTTTTTCGGACCGAGCAATGAGGGCCGGGAGGTTTTGCAGCAGGAGGACGTGGATGAACTGATTCGTGGTGTGTATGCACTGGCAAAGGAAAAGACCGGAGCCTTGATTGTCATTGAGCAGCAGATTGATTTGGGTAAGATTATCGAGACGGGTATTGCGCTGGATTCCGTAATTTCGTCCGGTCTGCTGATTAGTATTTTTGAGGATAAGAAGCCGCTTCACGATGGAGCAGTGATTATCAGAGGACGGCGTATTGCAGCGGCAACCTGCTATCTGCCGTTGTCGGAAAATATGCAGCTGAGCAAGGATATGGGTACCAGACATCGTGCCGGTGTGGGTATCAGTGAAACGGCGGACTGCTTTACGATTATCGTATCGGAGGAGTCCGGAAAGGTATCAATTGCAAAGGCAGGCGAGATTATTCGCGGTGTAAGCGGAGATTTTCTAAAGGAACAGCTGAATGCGATGTGTAAGACCGGAGATCGGAAGAAGGGCTGGTTCCTGATGTCGAACAAAAGAAAGAGTAAGGATTAAGGAAGCTGCGTAAGGAGAGATGCAGGTATGAAGGAATTGGACCATATGCAGGAGAATGAAAAAGAGAATACCGGTAAGCTTACAGTATATCTAAAGCGATTGCAGAAGAGCCTGGCGCACAATCTGGGCTGGAAGATTCTGTCCCTGATTCTGGCACTGGTGCTTTGGATGGCGATTATGGACATTGATGACCCGTATATCACGACGACGATTGAGAATATTCCGGTGCAGGTATTGAACGAAAATGCATTGGAAGAGCAGGGGAAAATCAGTGATATCGAAAGCGGTAAGCAGATTACGATTAAGGTAAGAGCGCCGAAATCCGTAGCGGACAGTCTGACGGCGACGGATTTTACGGCAGTGGCAGATTACCGTCAGATGTCATTAGTATATGCGGTACCGATACAGGTATCGGTGTCGGAGAACAGCAGCTATGCGCGTGAGGATATTACCATCGAAGAGAAATCAACGGAGGTAATGCAGCTGACGTTGGAGGACTATGCATCGGAGACGTTCCGTGTGGATATTGCGGCAATCGGTACGGCAAAGGATGGGTATTATGTAACGGAGATGTCCGCAAAGCCGAATCTGATACAGATTTCCGGCTCGAAAAAGCAGATTGACCGAATTGCAAAGGTCGTGGTAGAAATCAATATTTCGAATGTGTGGAAAAGCTTTCAGACCGTTGCAATGCCGAAGGCGTATGATATTAACGGCTATCTGATTGATGAGAAGACGCTGGAGTTTGAGACCACCACGATTGAGGTTGATGTGACCGTATTGCCGGTAAAGACGATTCTTCTATTGGTAACTACTGAGGGCGAGCCGAGCTACGGCTATGAATGTACCGGAACACAGTATGTGCCGAATGAGATTACGGTAGCAGGAAGTTTAGAGGATTTGCAGTCGATTTATTCACTGACCATACCATTTGACATCAGCATGCAGAGCGGTGAGGTAGAG
The DNA here is from genome assembly GCA_017462755.1 of Lachnospiraceae bacterium. Classification (GTDB taxonomy): domain Bacteria; phylum Bacillota; class Clostridia; order Lachnospirales; family Lachnospiraceae; genus RGIG4057. Next base: position 21,281 of record JAFTQM010000045.1, read on the forward strand.
GCGAAGCTAAACATCGAGAATTATTTGGCGGAGGCCTATGGCGACAAATATGTGCTGGTAGACGAAGAAAAGTATGTTACGGTCAAGGCAACGATAGAGAAGCTTCCGACCGTAGATATCAAGGTGGGCAGTGACGATATCGAGGTGCGGAACCTTGACGAAGGGTATCATTTGATTTTTACAACAAAGAGTGATATAAATATAAAGGTACTGGGACATGAGACAGAGCTGAGTGCGCTGACACCGGAGTCATTGCGACTATATATTGATGTAGCAGATTATGAGCCGGGCAGCCATTATGTGTCGGTATATTCTGATACGGAAGCGGATGTCATGGTACGCACCGGTACGATTGGAATTGAGATTACAGAGGTTGTAGATACGATGGAGGTAATTCAGGGCGGAGGCCAGGGAAATACCGAAACGCAGGAGCCGGATGCAGATCCGGACGATTTTGACGGCGGAGCTTCGGAGGAGTCCGGTGTAGAAGAGCCGGAAGCGGAAGTACCGCAGATGTAGCCAGATAACATAACAGGAGATTGCCGAAAACGGCGGAAAAGAGGAGAAAATATGTTAAATTATAAGCGTTATCAGAAGAATCCGGTAGTGCATTATCCGGAAAGAGAATGGCCAAATAAGGAGATTGAAAAGGCACCAATCTGGTGTAGTGTAGACTTAAGAGACGGAAATCAGGCGCTGATTGAGCCGATGGTAGTAGAAGAAAAGATTGAATTTTTCAATATGTTAGTAAAGTTAGGTTTCAAGGAAATCGAAATCGGTTTCCCTTCCGCGTCTCAGATTGAGTATGACTTTTTACGTCAGTTAGTGGACCGCAAGCTGATTCCGGATGATGTGACGGTACAGGTACTGGTACAGTGCAGAGAGCATCTGATTCAGAGAACCTTTGAATCCTTACAGGGAATCAAGCGTGCTGTGGTACATATTTACAATTCGACCTCGACACTGCAGAGAGATGTTGTATTTAATATGTCCCGAGAAGAGATTATTAAGATTGCAGAAGAAGGTACCAGATTAGTAAAGGAATATGCAAAGGATTTTCCGGGCAAGATAATCTTAGAGTATTCGCCGGAGAGCTTTACCGGAACTGAGCTGGATTTCGCTCTGGACATTTGTACTGCGGTACAGGATATCTGGCAGCCGACTCCGGACAATAAGCTGATTATTAACTTACCATCTACGGTAGAAATGAATACACCAAACGTATATGCAGACCAGATTGAGTGGATGTCGAAGCATTTTAAGGATCGTGAAAATATTATCCTGAGTGTACATCCGCACAATGACCGCGGATGCGGTGTGGCTTCTGCGGAGCTGGCACTGCTTGCGGGAGCAGACCGTGTAGAGGGTACTCTGTTCGGAAATGGCGAGCGTACCGGTAATGTGGATATTTTGACGATTGCGTACAATATGTTCTCTCAGGGCATCAATCCGGAGCTTGCGATTGAAAATGTCCGTGAGATTCAGGAGGTATATGAGCGTTGCTGTAAGTTAGCGATTCCGGAGAGACATCCATATGCCGGAAAGCTGGTATTTACTGCATTCTCCGGCTCGCATCAGGATGCCATCAACAAGGGTGTCAGAGCATTAAAGGAGCGCAACAGTGACATTTGGCAGGTACCGTATCTGCCGATTGATCCGGCAGACATCGGACGTATGTATGAGCCGATTGTGCGTATCAACAGTCAGTCCGGTAAGGGCGGTGTGGCATTTATCATGGAGACCTATTTTGGCTTCAAGCTGCCAAAGGGTATGCACAAGGAATTTGCAGATGTGGTGCAGGTTATCACAGAGAAGCAGGGCGAGGTAGGTCCGGAACAGATTATGGATGAGTTCAAGCAGAACTATCTGGAGAAGAAGGAGCCATATCACTTTAAGAAGAGCCGCATGGAAGAAGTGCATACCGGTGCGGATGGCTGTGATACCAAGGCAACGATTGAATACACCTACAAGGGTGAGGCAAAGAGCTTTACGACCGACGGCAATGGTCCGATTGATGCAGTAAAGCGTGGTCTGGCGATGGCTACCGGCATGCAGCTGCGCGTACTGGATTACAACGAGCACGCACTGCAGGCAGGCTCCAATGCACAGGCAGCTTCTTATATTCATGTAATGGACAACAATACCGGACATACTACCTTTGGTGTCGGCATCAGCTCGAACATTACCAGAGCTTCGATTCGTGCGCTGTTTAGTGCAGTAAATCGTTTGCTGGAGCAGGCAGAGTAATCGGCTGTCCTACGAAAACAACAGGAAACAATGAAAGAATCCAAAATGAAAGCATTTATTGAGAATTTTAAGAAATACAGATTTTTGTTGGCAGAGCTGACGAAGAAGGACGTAAAGCTCAAGTACCGTAATTCGGTGCTGGGCTTTGTCTGGACTCTTTTGGAGCCTCTGCTTACGATGATTGTGCTTACGATAGTGTTCGGAACGATTATGAATCGCAAAACCGAGCACTATTCGGTGTACATTTTAACCGGTCGTCTGCTGTATTCCTATTTTTCGACCGGAACGAAGCAGGCACTTCGTTCAATTCGCAGGAATGCAGGAATGATTCGAAAGGTATATGTGCCAAAATATATGTATCCGCTGGCAGCGTCGATGTCGAGCTTTACTACCTTCCTTTTTTCGCTGGTCGTGCTGGTAATTGTAGCGGGTGTGCAGGGAATGCGACCGACGATATATCTCTTCGGAGCGGTTGTGCCGTTGGTTAATGCGTTTGTTATGGTAACTGCCATCGGCTTTTTGCTGGCAACGCTGGATGTATTTTTCCGCGATTTGGAATACATTTGGAACGTCGTAACCATGATGATTATGTATATGTCAGCGATTTTCTACGAAGCAGATGCACTGCTGGACTCCGCTTATGGATTTTTGATTCGCTACAATCCGCTGTATGCGCTGATTACGAATTTCAGAAATGCCGTTTACGGACGACCGTTAGAGGGCTTTTATTTGGTGTATCCGCTGGTGTTCAGTGTGATTACTCTGGTGGTGGCAGTGTGGTTTTTCAATAAAAAGCAGGATCGCTTTGTGCTGTATATTTAGAGAGTAGTATGAAGAATTACGCGAATTTCTGTTCGCCCCGTCGCAAAAATGCTTCGGAATGGAGAGTAGGTCGGAATGAAGAAAGATACGATATTGCGTGTAGAAAACGTAGGAATCCGGTTTCGGATGGCAAATCAAAAGGTGGACAGCCTGAAGGATTATGTAATCAAGATGGCAAAGCGGGAGCTACGGTACCGGGAATTCTGGGCGTTGAAGGATATTACCTTTCAGCTCAAGGCAGGAGAACGTCTGGGTATCTTAGGCTTAAACGGAGCGGGCAAGAGTACGCTGCTCAAGATTATTGCAGGAGTGTTGAAGCCGAGCGAGGGCAGTGTGCAGTTAAATGGAAAAATCGTACCGCTTTTGGAGCTGGGAGCCGGCTTTGACGGTCAGTACACCGGTGCAGAAAATATTTTTCTGTACGGGGCAATGTTAGGTTATTCAAAGGCTTTTTTGAAGGAAAAATTCGATGAAATCGTAGAGTTCTCGGAGCTGGGCGATTTTATCAATGTTCCGTTAAAAAATTATTCCTCCGGTATGAAGGCACGCTTGGGCTTTTCGATTGCAACAATTGTCGAGCCGGAGATATTGATTCTGGACGAGGTGCTCTCAGTCGGAGATGCCAAGTTTAAGAAAAAGAGTGAAAAGAAGATTAAGGATATGTTTGATAAGGGAATTACGGTGCTTTTTGTATCTCATTCCATCGGTCAGGTGCGCTCGCTCTGTGATAAGGCGATTATTTTGGAAAAGGGCAGACTGATTGCGCAGGGAGATGTCGAAACAGTAACCGCAATTTACGAAGAAAATATCAACAAGATAACATAATCAGGGAGACCGTGTCGCCTGCTTATCGGTATGAAAGGCGCGCGGAAATGAGGGAACACATGGAAGCAATGAAACGGGAAGCGAAGCGCCATATTTTGAGTATGCTTCACCAGATGCAGGCAAAGGTGGAGCAGCGCCGCGTCAATGCAGAGCTAAAAAATTATACCACGGATGTGATTACGAATATAAGACCGGAGAGAAAACGTTCGGTCTTATTTGTTGTGACCAGAATGGTGCGCTTTCACGGTGGTCAGACCTCCATCCTGCGGTTGGGAACGCAGCTGGCACGCTTGGGCTTTCAGGTGGGATATGCAGTGTACAAGCCGCAGAGCAAGCAGGAAATGGAGCTGTGCGCAAAGAGCAATCTGGCGGATTTTGAAGGAATGCTGTTTACCGCACCGGAGCTTTCCGAGATGATAGCAGGACGAAAAAAAACGGCAGATATTGTGGTGGCTTCGTCTTGGGATACCGTGTCCTTTGTGAAGAAGCTGCCAGGCTACAAGATGTATTTTGTGCAGGATTACGAACCGTATTTTTATAGCTTTGGGGAATTGTTTTTATTGGCAAAAAAGACCTATGAGCAGGGGCTGCATATGGTAAGCCTCGGAGCTTGGAACAAAGCCATGATCGAACGGGAATGCAAGCCGGTATCTCCGGTAGATGTGATAGATTTTCCGTATGAAAAGAAGGAATACCAAACGGTAAAAAAAGATTTTGCGGCATATGCCAAGAAAAAGAAATTTGTCCTTGCGGTATATTTGAAGTTTTACGGAAAGCGCCTGCCGTGCGTCATTCCGTATCTGCTTAAGGAGGCAAAGCAGGAGCTGGCGGCGGATGGGATTACCTTGGAGGTGCGCTATTTTGGAGAGGCGGGCAGCTTTCAGGCACCGGGAGGTAAGAATCTGGGTATGCTGACCAAGGAGGAATTATGCGCATTGTACTATGAGGCTGATTTTGGCATGGTAGCTTCGATGAGCAATATTTCGCTGGTGCCGTATGAGATGCTTTCGGCAGGCTTGCCGGTCATCGAGTTTCGGGATGGTACGTTTTCGGACTTTTTCCCGGAGGGCAGTGCGACGTTAATTGGCTTGTCCGGTAAGGAGCTGGCTGCGGCAATCCGCAGCTATAGAGAACGTCCGGAGCAGCTAACAGAGCAGCTGGCGCAGGCAGAGTCTGTAATGAAGGATTTGAGCTGGGAGCGCAGCGGGAAGCAGTTTGCGGAAATAATAGAGAGGTTAGTATGAGGAACTTGATAAAGCGTATCACCCCTAATTTTATGATTCGATTGTATCAGGCAGCGCGGTATGCAGGGATTACCGCGCTCTTTTTTCTGGCGCGACTGTGGAAAATCCAGCCGGGACTGGTAGCAATCTGCAATGTCTGGGGGTACGGAGACAATACAAAATATGTGACGGAGGAGTTAAAAAAGCGTCTGCAGGCAAATCCGAAGCTGCACCTTGTATTTATTACCAATCATCCGGAGCAGGTACCGGTACAGCCGGGGCTGCGTGCGTTAAAGACCAATACACCTGCGGCGATTTTTGCATTGGCGCGGGCGCAGGTTTGGGTGGACAACAACCGCAAGGAGGCATATATCTACAAACGTAAGGGGCAATATTATATTCAGCTCTGGCATGGCGGTATACCGTTAAAACGAATTGAAGGGGATTGTGAAAAGGAGCTGGGAGAGAAATATATCCGTAGAGCGAAGCGGGATTCGACAATGACGGATTTGTTTGTGTCAAACAGTAGCTTTTGTACCGAGATGTACCGGAGAGCCTTTTGGGCGACCTGTGAGATTGCAGAGTGGGGAAGCCCGAGAAATGACCGTTTTGTACAGCGGGCGAGGGGACAGGAAGGCGGCATTGACCGGCGAGAGAGTGAATATCTGTTACGGCAAAAAGATGAGAGCCAGAAAACGCAAAAGACCGTAGTTTATGCACCGACCTATCGTGCGAATGGAAAAAATGAGTTTCCGTTTGATGCGAAACGGCTGCGTGAGGTATTGACAGAGCGGTTTGGAGGCGAATGGCGCATCCTGGTGCGTCTGCATCCATTGGTAGCAGCAGGGCAGCAATTCGCGCAGATTGAGGGCGTAGAGGACATCAGTACAGCGCCGGATTTGTATGAGAGATTGCATGAGGCGGATGCGCTGATTACGGATTATTCGAATACGATGTTTGAGGTAATGCTGTGCGGGATGCCGGTATTTTTGTATATGCCGGATTACGCGGAATACCAAAAGGAACGTGGAGTATATTTTGCCGCGGAGCAGCTCCCGTGTCCGGTAGCAACCAAGGCAGAGGAGTGTTACGAAGCAATCCGCACCTATACGCCGGAGCAGTATCAGGAGGCACAGAAGCGATTTTTTGCAGAGGTCGGTCTTGCAGAAAGCGGCCGGGCGGCAGAGCAGGTGGCGGAGAGGATTGTAGAACTTACCCGATAATTTTTTTCATCTTTTCCTTGCATTTTTTTTCAATCGGGTATATGATAGCAGTGCTGTTAGACAGCGCACAATTTCATAATGATGAGAGAATGTCATTTGATGTGAATCGAAATGGAGGAGTTTATGAAGAAGCATTGGAAGATTCTATTGACACTGTTACTTGTACTTTCGGTTGCCATGGTAGGCTGTGGTAAGAAGGACGAGAACGGAAACGGAAGCGGCGATGACACTGCATCGACCGGCGAACCAGTTTATGGCGGTTCTATCATTGTAGGAATTACACAGGATTTGGATAGTCTTGACCCACACAAAGCACAAGCGGCAGGAACCGAAGAAGTACTGTTTAATATTTTTGAGGGCTTAGTAAAGCCGGATAAGGATGGTAATCTGGTTCCTGCGGTAGCGAGTGAAGTAACCATTGCAGAGGACGGAATGTCTTATACCTTTGAGTTGCGTAAGGGTGTAAAGTTCCACAATGGCGAAGAGGTGGCTGCAGAGGACGTCATATATTCTATTAAGCGTTGTGCGGGTCTGTTAGAGGAACAGGACCCAAATGTAAGGTAATTTCAACGCTTTCCTGTATTTCCGACATTGTAGCTTCCGAAAAGGATGGAAAAACATTTATTACAATTACATTAAGCGAGGCGAATACCGAGCTGCTCGGTTATCTGACCTGTGCCATCATTCCGGTGGATTATAAGAATCAGGCAGATAGTCCGGTAGGTACCGGTCCGTTCCGTTTTGTATCTTACAATCCATTGCAGAGCTTTGTTATGGAAAAGAATACGGAATACTATGGTACGGCACCATATCTGGACAAGGTAACCTTCCAGATTTCGGCGGATACCGATTCTGCATTTATGGAGCTGTTAGCAGGCGGTATTGATATATTCCCTTATCTGACCAGCGAGCAGGCAGGTCAGCTGACCGGAGATTTTAATATTGCGGTAGGTACTACCAATCTGGTGCAGGCACTGTTCTTGAACAATGCGGAAAAGCCGTTTGATGATATCCGGGTACGTCAGGCAATCTGTTATGCGCTGAACCGTCAGGAGATTTTGGATATGGTCGCAGACGGTAAGGGTACATTGATTGGAAGTAATATGTTTGCCGGATTTGCAAAGTATTTTGATGAAAGTCTGGTAGATACTTATCCGCACAATATTGAGAAGGCAAAGGAATTGCTGACTGAGGCAGGTTATCCGGACGGATTTTCCATGAAGATTTTGGCACCGAGCAACTATCAGTTCCATGTAGATACTGCACAGGTAATCGTAGAGCAGTTAAAGCAGGTGGGCATCGAAGCGGAAATCGTATTGGTAGAGTGGGCAACCTGGCTGTCGGATATTTACCGCGGCAGAGAATATCAGTCCACCATTGTAGGTCTGGATGCCAATCTGGCACCGAGCGATGTATTAAAGCGTTATCGTTCGACTGCAAGCAGCAACTTCCTGAATTATTACAACGAGGAATTTGACCGTATCTTTGCATTGGCAATCGCAGAAACTGACGATGCGGCAAAGGTAGATTATTACAAACAGCTGCAGAAAATCTTAGCAGAGGATGCAGCTTCCGCATATATTCAGGACCCGGCATCTTATGTAGCAATCAGCAAGAAGCTGGGTGGTTACACCTTCTATCCGGTGTATGTACAGGATATGTCGAAGGTATACTATGTAAAGTAGCATTATAAAGAAAGGAGGAAGGTCATGAGATATTATATAAAAAAAATTGTTTCTCTCATTATGGTATTGTTTTTAGTAATTCTTCTGACCTTCCTCGCTTTTCAGGTGATTCCGGGTGACGGAGCCCTTGCAAAGCTGGGTGTGGATGCGACCGAGGAGGCAATAGAGGCACTTCGGGAATCGTTGGGTTTAAACAAGAGCATTCCGGCACGCTTTGTGGATTATTTTAAAGGGATTTTGCATGGAGATTTTGGTATCTCGTATCAGTATGACCAGCCGGTAGCAGAGCTGGTGGCAGCGCGTATGCCGGCGACGCTGGGCTTGGCGCTGATTTCGATTCTGCTGATTGTGGTGGTATCCCTGCCACTGGGGCTGTTGTGCTCCAAAAAGGAAAACGGAACGGTAGATAATATCATTACACTGCTGACGCAGACCCTGATGGCAGTACCGGCATTTTTCCTTGGTATTTTGATTACTTTGATTTTTGGATTGACGCTGCGGTGGTTCATGCCGGGCAGGTATGTGGCACCGGCAGAGGATTTCGGTGCTTTTTTGCGTTATATGATTTTTCCGGCGACGGCAATCGCGGTTCCGAAAATTGCGATGTTGGTCAAGTTTTTGAAAACCTCGGTCATTCGGGAGCTGAAGTTGGATTATGTACGGACGGCGCGCAGCAAGGGAAATACCGATCGCGCGGTGCTTTGGAAGCATGTATTAAAGAATGCCCTCATTCCGGTCATTACCTTTATGGGTATGGTAATTGCGGATGTGCTGGCGGGAAGTATTGTAATTGAGCAGGTATTCAACCTGCCGGGACTTGGAAGATTATTGGTAGTAGCCATCGGAAATCGAGATTATCCGGTGGTACAGGCCATTGTAATATATATTGCATCGGTTGTATTGATTATTAATTTTATTGTAGATTTACTGTATCAGAAGGTGGACCCGCGGATTCGTCTGCAGTAGGCAGAGAGTGGGAAGCAAGGCACAGAAATGGTGAATGATATGAGTTTTTTGAAAAAAAGCAAAAAACAGAATAAATCAGACAATACAAAAAACTGGCAGCTGCGTTTGGGAATTGTGCTGGTTTCCGTTGTGACCCTTTTGGTAGTAGTCGGGCTGTTTTGGACACCGTATGAGCCGACGGCAATGAGTGCCGCGTTAAAGAACAAGCCGCCGAGTCTGACACATCCGCTTGGTACGGATTACATGGGAAGAGATGTGTTGAGTCGTGTGATGGACGGTGCCGGGACGACCTTTTTTATCGGTGTGGCAACGGTATTGATTGGTTTGGTACTGGGTACGCTGTTGGGAGCCTTTACCGGATATTATGGCGGAATTGTCGATGAGCTGCTTATGCGTTTGAATGATACATTGACCTCGATGCCGAGTATTTTGCTCGCGTTGGTTTTTGTCAGTATCATCGGCACCGGAAAATACAATATCATCATTGCGTTGGGTGTTATATTCATTCCGAGCTTTGCGCGTGTGGTGCGCAGTGAATATCTGGTGCAGAAGGAAATGGATTATGTGCGGAACGCAAAGCTTTTGGGTGCAGGAAACCTGCGCATTATGTTTGTGCATATACTGCCGAATACCAAATCTATATTGCTGTCAACGATTACGATCGGTTTGAATAATGCGATACTGGCGGAGGCAGGTATGAGTTATCTGTCGTTGGGTGTTCAGCCGCCGGATGCGAGTCTGGGACGCATGCTGTCGGAGGCGCAGGGATATCTGCTGAGTTCCCCTTGGATGGCGCTGGCACCGGGCATGATGATTGTGCTGACGGTGCTGGGATTTAGCTTGATTAGTGAGAATTTGAAGAATTAGAAATAAGTATGTGCGGCATAGGCTGCAAGCAAAGAATGTGAGGAATAGGAGGGAGCGCGATGGAGGCTGCAAAAAAGCTGCTCGAACTGAATAAGGTGTCGGTTGGATTTCCGCACCGCGGCGGAATGCGGCCGGTCACAGAGAATGTTTCCTTTTCCTTGCATGACGGAGAAATTTTGGGCATTGTAGGAGAGTCCGGCTCCGGAAAGAGTGTCAGTATGCTGGCAGTTATGGGCTTGCTCTCCGGCAATGGTAAGGTTATGGACGGCTCTATTCGTTTTTACAACAAGGAGCAGCCGGAGGAGTATACCGAATTGAACAAGCTTCTGAAGGGGGAGCTGCGTCAGATTTGCGGTAATGAAATTTCGATGATATTTCAGGAGCCGATGACCTCGTTGAATCCGGTTATGACGATAGGAGCGCAGGTAGAGGAAATGCTTACGCTGCATAGCACGCTGCCTCGGGAAAAGCACAAGGAAGAAGTGCTTTCCATGTTGTCGGAGGTCGGACTGTCGGAGGTAGAGAAGCTGTATGATAAGTATCCGCACCAGCTTTCCGGCGGAATGCGTCAGAGAGTTATGATTGCAATGGCAATGATTCTGCGTCCAAAGCTGTTGATTGCGGACGAACCGACGACGGCGTTGGATGTGACGATACAGGCTAAGATATTGAAGCTGTTAAAAAAGCTGCAGACAGAATACGGTACCTCGATTGTGTTGATTTCTCACGATTTGGGAGTCATTCGCAGCATTTGCTCCCGCACGGTTGTCATGTGCGAGGGACGGATTGTAGAACAGGGCAAGGTAGAGGATATTTTTGAGCGGCCGCAGGAGGAGTATACGAAGCGCCTGCTGGCAGCAGCACTGGGAAAGGGAGAAATTATCGAGAAGCGAGAGATTGATTATCAGCTGGCACCGGTCGTAAAGGCAGAAAACTACTCCGTATTTTATGCGGAAAAGCCAAAGAACGCCCAACAGCTGGGAAGTACCCTTGCAGAGCGGTTAAAGAGTATTTTCGCAGGAAAAATCCGCAGAGAGGTAGTCAGAGGAGTTTCCTTTGAGGTATATCCGGGAGAAATCGTAGGAATTGTCGGAGAATCCGGTTGCGGCAAATCGACTCTGATTAAGGGCCTCGCAGGTTTAAACCCGTTGACCGAAGGAATGCTTACGATGGAAGCGAAGCATCCGCAGATGGTATTTCAGGACCCGTATGGCAGCTTAAATCCGTCCAAGACCATTGGTTGGCTTTTGACCGAGCCGCTGCGTCTGCACAGCATCGGAACGAAGGAGGAGCAGAGGCAGCAGGTATTGGAAATGCTAAAAAAGGTAGGCTTGTCGGAGGAATATTACGACCGGTATCCGAGTACACTCTCCGGCGGACAGCGTCAGCGCATTGCGATTGCAATGGCAATCATGCTGAAGCAGAAGCTGATTCTGTTGGACGAGCCGGTGTCTGCGCTGGATGTAACAGTACAGGAACAGATTTTGATTCTGTTGCTTTCACTGCGCAAGGAATATGATTTGTCTTATATTTTTATTTCGCATGATATGAATGTAATTCATCGTATTTGTGACCGGGTTATGGTCATGTATCACGGAGAAATTGTAGAAAGCGGCAAAACCGAAGAAATATTTGAGCGTCCACAACACGAATATACTAGAAAATTGTTGAAAGCTCGGTTATAATAAAGAAAAGTATTTCTTGCAAGGGGGTTTTCTATGAAGGTACGTGTCAGAAGTATGTTTACAAAGTTACTGGTTTTGCTTGCAGTATTGTTGCTGGTAGGAAATGCTACACTCGGAATATTTGTATATTCCCGTTCGGAGTCTGCGTTATTTGAACAAATACAGATTAACGCAATGAGTATTGCGAAATGTGCCGCGGCGAATGTGAGCGGAGATATATTGAAAGAGATTGCGCACGGTGAAGAAGAATCAGAGGCATATGCTACGATTCTGGACGAGCTGGCGTTTTTTCGAGACAATGCAGAGATTGAGTATATCTATACCCTGCGCAATATAGGCGGAGAACAGTATGAGTTTGTAGTGGATTCCGACTTAGAGGAACCGGCAGCCATTGGAGAGGAATGTGAATTTACCGAGGCGCTGGGAAAGGCATATACGGACAAGGCTACCACTGCGGATGATGAGCCGTTTACGGATGAGTGGGGAAGTCATATTTCGGCATATAGTCCGGTGCTGAGCGGAGATACTGTGACCGGTGTAGTCGGAGTAGATATCAGTGCGACATGGATTGAAGAGCAGTTACAGGCACTGCGTAATCTTGTAATAATCATCTGTATCGTGGTTTATCTGGTAAGCTTTGCTATTTTGAGCTTGCTTGTATCCAAATTGAAAAAGGGTATGAATACCCTGAGCAATAAGGTGGAAGAGTTGGCGGGCGGCTCCGGTGACCTGACCAAGGAAATCGATATTTATTCGAAGGATGAGATTGGTAAGATTGCTGCAGATATGAATGTATTTATCCGGCAAATCCGTACGCTTGTGCAGGAGGTTGCACATTCGACGGAGGATATTTTGCAGACCGGAGAGGAATTGTCGGTAACGGTTCGGGATAATACGCAGATTATGGCGGACATGAATTCAGAGATTACGGGTATCAATGAAAACATGGAGAAGACGGCGACGTCCAGCCGGGAATTGTCGCAGAGTCTGTCGGAGAACGCAAATCATATTGCGGCGTTTGCCAAGGATGTAGATGATATCTGCCGCATGGTACAGCAGGCAAATGAAAATGCACAGACGACCTCTGCCATGGCGAAGGAAAATCGAAAAAATGCAATGGATTCCATTCGCACCTTGCGAGAGAAAATGATAGAGACCAGTAAGGATGCGCAGAAGATTGAACAGGTCAAGACGATTGCGGAAGAAATCAGCAATATCGCAAGTCAGACCCAGATGCTGAGCTTAAACGCGCAGATCGAGGCAGCCAGAGCAGGCAGTATGGGAGCAGGCTTTGCAGTCGTAGCCACTGAGGTAGGAAATCTGAGTAATGATATCGACCGGGCGGTAACCGAAATTAACAGCATCAATGTGCAGGTGTTGTCGGCAGTAAAAACTCTGACTGAGGTATTGGAAGAGATGATTACCTTTGTGTCCGAGGATGTAGCGAAGGATTATGATTCGTTTGCTGCATTAGGCGAAGAGTATGGCAGCACGACGGATGTAATACAGGAGCAGATGAGCAGAATCGGAAGCCGAAGCAAGCAGATTTCACAGGATATTGCCGACATCGATTCGGATATCAGAAATATCGCTGCGATTGTTGCTCAGACAGCAGAAAGTGCAAATGAGCTTGCACACTCGACGACTCAGGTTGCAGAAAGCTTTGAGAACCTCAATGCTACCTCGCAGAAGAATTCAATGAATTCGGAGAACCTCAACGGACAGATTAGTAAATACACGTTTTAGAGTAATATAGTTTGTGACTAAAAAAGGACAGGAAGCAGGAGTTTAACTGCTTTCTGTCCTTTTTTTGCGAATTTCTGCTGCGGTGCGATGACGGTATTCTAACGGAGTCATCTGATACATTTTGCGAAACAGGGAAATAAAATGGTTGGTGTTTTCGATACCCACCTGTTCTCCGATTTGATGAATCTTTAAGTCGGTATGCTGTAGCAGCTTAGCGGCAGCAAGGATTCGTTGCCGGTTCAGATATTTAAGCGGTGGGATTCCGTAATGCATACTAAATTCCCGGCACAGGCGATATTTATTTACCGAGAAGCGGGAAGCCAGTGTATCCAGAGAATGCAAGGTTTGAAAATCTTGCTCCAAAAGCAGCCTCACCTCCGGCAGATAGGCAGGGATAGCAGGGGCGCAAGGTACGTTGGAAGCAGTGAGAATACAATCAGTCAGGAGGGAATTCAGCAAATTGGAGATAGAAAGCTTAGAAAATGCGCTGTTCTCCTGAGAGATACTTAAAATGTGCTTCAAGGTATCTTGGATTTCATGTGAATCGAATGCGCTTGTATAGAATGCCTGTCCGGACAGTAGCGCCTGATAATAATAAGACAAGGTCTCACCGGTCATAAAAAAAGCATAGTAGCTCCAAGGTGTGTCGCTAATGCTCAGCCGAAAATGGGTGTTGCAATCCAAAAACAGAAGAGAGGACGAAGATAAGGAAAACGTACATTTCTCGGTCCATAGTTCTCCGGCACCCTCTACAGTATAAAGCAGCAGATAGCAGTCCAAAGAACGGATATCAAAAGAAAATGGGAAGGAGGCGTGGATGAGACCGCAGGACAATAAATGCAATAACGGAGAGGTTTGGCCCGCTTCGTCATTGCATAGTTGTCCTAAGAAATCTTCTACGTTTGGAAGGCTCGAAGAAAACAAGGGAGGAATAACAAGTGAATTCAAAAAGTTTAGTTTAAAGCTCATATCATACCTCCTTCCGTTAAGAAAATCATAGCACAGTCAGATTTAATATGCAACTAAAAATGTTAAAAATATTAGCTAGATTTAAGTGAAAAATATAACAATACAGCGAAAAATAAAAGTAAATTTGAAAAATAAATTAAAACTGTAGTTGAACGAAAAAATAGAAATTAAGTAAATTAAGTGAAATGAAACAAAGTTAATGAAGAAAAAACGAAATAACACTGTTAAAATTGCACAAAAATAAGTTTTTTTATTTGTGTACAATATGGAAAATTACGAAAACGCAAGAATGGTATATAAAAACGCAAGAATGAGTGATGAAGTTATTTTGAAAAAGAATATAATTAAATCACTGCAACAAAATTAAAGTGCAGATAAGGTAAAATTAGGAGGATGAATTATGAAACTGAGAAAGGTATTGGCACTGGGTCTGGCAGCAAGCTTGACCTTTTCCATGACAGGCTGTGGAAGTAAAGAAGAGGATTCCAAGGAATCCGGCAGCAACACCGAAAATAACACCGGCAGTAGTGCAACCACAGGAGGAGAGACAAGCGGTACATCCGGAAACGATGCAGATGCAGCGAAGGGCGACCTGACCTACGCAAGTGTTGTATTGGGAGAAAGCTACACAGACCTTAAGACATCGATTAAGTGGATTCACCACAAGACGGATCGTGAAGAGGATGGTACCATTAAGGCATATATTGCTGAATTCAACAAGCTGTATCCGAACATCACGGTTACGACAGAGGGTATTACAGATTATCAGGAGGATTCGCTGCTTCGTTTATCGAATGGTGACTGGGGTGATATCATGTTCATTCCGTCCGTAGAGAAGGCAGAGCTTTCGTCCTACTTCATTCCGTTTGGAACTACTGCGGAGATGGATACATTGATTAATTTTGCAGATAACTGGGAGTATAACGATAACTGCTATGGTATCGGTTATATGGGAAATGCACAGGGACTTCTTTACAATGCAGCAGTGTTTGAGAAGGCAGGTGTAACAAAGCTTCCTACCACGCCGGACGAATTGATTGCAGCATTAAAGCTGATTGACGAAAATACCGATGCGATTCCGTTGTACACCAATTATGCAGCAGGCTGGACCATGGGTGGTCAGTGGGATGCATACCTTGGTGCTATTACGACCGGCAGCACCACCTGGTTAAATCAGGAATTTGTACATACGGCAGAGCCTTTTGCAAACAACGGAAACGGTACGGGAGCATATGCTCTGTATAAGATTCTGTACGATGCAGTTGCACAGGGTCTTACGGAGGAAGACTACACCACAACGGACTGGGAAGGCTGTAAGGCAATGATTAACAATGGCGAAATCGGTTGTATGGTGCTGGGCTCCTGGGCAGTAGCACAGATGAAGGCAGCAGGCAGTAACCCGGATGATGTTTGCTACATGCCGTTCCCAATTACAGTAGATGGTGTACAGTATGCTACGGCAGGTCCGGACTACTGCTACGGTATCAATGTAAACTCTTCGGCAGAAAAGCAGGCAGCAGCAATGGTATTTGTAAAGTGGATGGTAGAGAAGTCCGGCTGGTGTGATTTTGAGGGTGGTTATCCGATTTCCAAGACCGCACCTACTTCCTTCGCATTTGAAGGTGTAAAGATTGTTTCGAATGAGGCTGCATTGGCAGGTGAAGAAGACTACATGAATATGATGAACAGCGAGAGTGAGTTGTCCTTCAATGCAGGCGGTGATGCGAAGGTACAGAGAATCGTAGAGGCAGCAGCGACCGGAGAAAAGACCTTTGATGAGATTATGGAGGAATGGACCAAGGCATGGAACGATGCGCAGAAAGAGTGTGAAATCGAGGTTCTTCACTAATTCGTAAGGAATGTAATCAAGTAAGTACTTTATTGGTTGTTAGAAGTAAAGAATGAGACAGCTATGAGCCAAGGCGAAACAGAATCCCTTGGCTCATACTATAGGGAGAGATTACTATGAAAACGAGTCGTGTGCAGAAAAAAAGCAGAAGAACGCTGGGAACGTGGGTAAAAAGCCGGGATGGACAGAAGGTATTTTTGTTCATCAGCTTTATGACCATTCCGCTTCTGCTCTTATTTACGTTTACTTATCTTCCGTTTGCGGAGATGTTTGGATTTAGCTTTTTGGATATGAAATATACAGGCGCAAGGGAGTTTGTCGGTCTGAAAAATTATATGAAGGTGTTTCAGCGGGAGGACTGCTTTAAAGCGTTGAAGCTCAGTCTGTATTATATGGGCGGCTCCATCGTGCAGCTGGTGCTTTCCCTGTATCTGGCGACGGTTTTGAGCTTTAAGGTAAAGGGCGGCAATATTTTCGAGGGCTTTATGTTTTTCCCGTACCTGATTAATGGTATTGCCATTGGTTTTATTTTTAAGTTCTTTTATACCAGAGGCTTTGTATTTGATACGGTGCTGCAGTGGTGTGGCTTCGAATTGGAAAATCTGCCGTATTGGCTGAGAGACCAGAGCATCAATAATATATCGCTGGTAGCCACCTCGGTCTGGCGCTATTTCGGCCAAAACATGGTTTTATTTATCGGTGCAATTATGTCGGTGGACGGAGAGCTTTACGAAGCGGCGCAGTTGGATGGAGCGAGTAAGACGCAGCAATTTCGATATATTATTTTGCCGAGCATCAAGACCATCATTACGTTAAATGTGATATTGTCCATATCCGGTTCGATTAGCGCATTTGAACCATCGTATGTCATTACCGGCGGTTCGAACGGTACAGGAACGTATTTTGTCGTGATGCATGAGATTGCTCATACGCAGCAAAAGGTTGGTCTGGCATCTGCCATGGCGATTATTCTGTTGCTGATTATCATAGCGGTAACGGTATTGCAAAAGCTGTTCTTTAAATACGTGTTCCGGAGTGCAGAGGAGGAAGATCCGAATGCCGCAAGGAAGCGTGAAAAGATGCTGGCAAAAATGGCGAGAAGAAAGGTTGGTAGAGCATAATGCAATTAAGAAGAATCAAAAGAATTCTGATTGGATTCTTGAAATATTTGTCGCTGCTGTTCTGTTCCTTTGTGGCAGTACTGCCGATTGTGTCCTGCGTAATTACAGCCTTCAAAACAGAAGAGGAGTATATGCAGACGAATGTAATGGAGCTTCCGCAGAGCTGGTTCAATCTGGACAATTTCGTGCAGGCATTTGAGCGTGCCAACATGGGAAAAGCATTTTTTCATTCACTGGTTATCCTGTTTTTCGTGCTGGTTGTTTCGGTCGTGGTAGGAACGCAGCTGGCATATGTGCTGAACCGGTTTAAGTTTCCGGGCAATGGATTGATTCGCAATCTGTTTTTGTTTGCTTCTCTGCTTCCGGGAGTTGCCATGCAGGTAGCGGTATATTCGATTATGCACGATTTGAATTTTATCAATTCGCTTCCGGGCTACATTATCATGATGTGCGGAACGGATGTTATCTCGATTTATATTTATATCCAGTTCTTTGAAAATATTCCGGAGTCACTGGATGAGTCGGCGATTGTGGACGGAGCCTCTTATTTTAAGATTTTTTACCGGATTTTGTTGCCGCTTTTAAAGCCGGCAATTGTGACCTCTTGTATTTTGAAGGGGGTAAATACCTACAATGAGTATTACAATGCAAATCTTTATTTGCAGGATAAGAAGGCACTGCCTACGGTTGCCACCTCCTTATATACCTTTGTGGGGCCGTTGGGAAGCAAGTACAATCTGATTTGTGCCGGTGTGATTATTTCCCTGCTTCCGGCACTGGTGGTGTTTATAACCTGCCAAAAGCAGATTTACAGCGGTCTGACCTCCGGAGCGGTAAAAGGATAAAGGTTTCGCAAAGCGGAAAGGAGCAGGAAAGAGTCGGTATGAAGGAAAGGACGGGAAGAAAAAAGAAGCGGAGTATTCGAAGAACACTGCTGGCAGCCTTTATGGTGCCGGTAGTGCTGATGGTCGTGTTGGGAGTGGTATCCTATCAGACAGCGTCTTCGGGAATTATCACCAAATATAAGGAGTCGGCGGTGTCTACGGTGGCAGCAGTGGGGGTATACTGCGAGCTGATTTGTGATTCGGTAGAAAACAAAGCCTTGGAGCTGGTATCCAATAGTGATTTAGGGGAGTATTACAATAAATATTATAAGAAGGATAATTCCGAGGCACTGGAAATACTTCGGAATGCAAAGACGCTGATAAAGAATGCAAAGGCAACCAATACCTATGTGCATAGTGTTTCGGTCATTCCGGAATCCGGAAGCTATGTGACGACACTGACCGGAAGCATGTCGGCGAATCCGGCGGAGGATTTTCGGCAGACCGCAGAGGGAAGCTTTTTTGAAACCAATCATACGCGCATGAATGCGTGGATGGGGTATCACAGTTATCTAGATGAGCACCTGGGGATTGAGGAGCAGGAATATGCACTGACCTTTTACCAAAAGCTTGCCAAATCGGAATCGTATCTGATTATGGATATTGGTATGGAGGTTACGCTTAACATGCTGGCACAGATGGATTTTGGAGCGGGAAGTGTCAAGGCGCTGATTTCGGCGGATGGCAGAGAGATTGCATATGTGCAGACTGAGGATGTGACCGAGAGAGTGTTGGCGGAGAAAAGCTGGTTTGTCGGAACGGAGTTCTATGAAGCGACAAGGGGAGCAACAGAAATCGGAACTCATGAGGTGTCGATAGACGGGGATGTGTATGTCTATCTGTATACACCGGTAGGAAAAACCGGAGCAATGATTTGTGCATTGATTCCGAAAGCGAACTTGCTGGGACAGGTAGGAAGCATCAAGGATATTACCTTGATTATGGTAATCTGTGCAGTCCTGGCTGCGCTTGGAATCGGTACGGTGATTTCGACCGGAATCAGTAAAACCGTAAGACAAATCGGTAATAATCTGACAGTAGTATCCGAAGGCGATTTTTCGCGTGATTTCCAAACAAAGCGGAAGGATGAATTTCGTGAATTGACGGGAAGTCTGAATGATATGATTCGAAACGTGCGCCGGCTGATGCAGAACATGAAACAGTTCGGAACGAAGGTAAATGCGTTGTCTGGTACGGTATCCGAGCAGACGGGAGGCATCAATGCTTCCATGCAGGATATTGCACGAGCAATGGAGCAGGTAGCAATCGGAGTACAGGATCAGGCGGTTGATACGGAAAAAAGCAATGAGAATATGCTTTCCTTCACGCAGAGTATCGGCTTGGTGACGCTGGAAGCGGAGCAGATGGAGCAGACGGCGGATAAAGCGATTGATGTAGTAGAACAGGGCATTGGTATTGTACAAGAATTGAGTGAAAAGACGGATACCACAGTATCTCTGACCAAGGTGTTAGTAAAGGATATCGAAGAGGTACAGCGCAATTCAGAGGAAATCAAGAGTGTGGTAAATGTAATCCATGATATAGCGGAGCAAACGAATTTGCTTTCGTTAAATGCTTCGATAGAAGCGGCTAGAGTCGGTGTCGAGGGACGGGGCTTTGCAGTTGTAGCGGAAGAAATTCGCACGCTGGCGGACCAGTCGAAGAAATCCGGCGAAAAAATCCGTGTAATGGTAGAACTGATTGGCGCGACTGCGGATAAAACAACAAAATCGGCATGGGAAACAGAAAACATGGTGAACGAACAGGCGAAGGCGTTGGCGGAAACGGTAGATATGTTTCATCAGATTCAGACCTGTGTCAGAGCTATGGTAGAGGGAATCCATGTCGTGACGGAACGAGTGGCAGAGGGGATGGAAGGCAAAGGCAATGTGGAAGCCTCTCTTCAGAATATTTCTGCCGTATCCCAAGAGGTAGCGGCATCTACACAGGAGGTTACCGATACCTTGGGAGAGCAGGTGGCAGTCATGCAAGACCTTAAGCTTAAGGTAGAGGAGCTGCGCGCAGAGGCAATCGAGTTGGATAAGTCTATGGACAAATTCCGACTGGAGTAGTCTAAGGAAGCACTGATTAGTTCAGTGCTTCCTTGTGATTTACGAGGTCGGCTTGCGCAATGGACAATCGGACATACAAATCTTGTTGTTCAAAACGTTCAGTCCGCAGTCTGCCAGATAATCCTGCAGGATAGGGAGCGACTGGGACGAGGTTGGTCCGATGATAATCTCGCCTACAAGGTCGGACAGATGCATATTGAGCTTGCTGCACATCCGGTTTAGGTTCAGTGGATAGTATTTTTTGATGCGGTCCATGGTTACATGATACTTCGGCTCTACCGCAAATTCGTTGGAAATGAAAGGCGAAACGACCAGACGGGATTCGCGTTCGCTCGAAAAGGACGGATGCTTAAAGGCAGCGGACTGTATCCACGCCTCGGTCATCAACCCCTGTAGTGCAGGCATGATTTCGGTAAAATCGTCGGTCTGCTGCATCAGACGGTAAAAATCATCGACCAGACGATGCTCATGCATATCCGCCTGATAATATACCTCCTGCAAGGAGATGGCGCCGCCAATCATTTTCTGCATCAAATCCTCGTGAAATGCGATGCAGACGCCTTGTCCGAAATGGCCGTAGCGCTCCCACTGGGAAGCATCGTCGCGGTATTTGGAAAAGCAGGCGGCATAGGCAGAATAGTGAAATTCCTTTTCTAATTCTTTGTGAAAAAAAGCCTCTGCCTGACGGATTTTCCGCTCGTCACCATCGTTGCACAGGTGCTCGATTACCGCCTTGCAGATACCGTTCATGAACAGACGCATTTCGGAAGCGTCGTTCATGTTCAGAATGTTGTTAAGTCGTAGCTCTGCACAGCGGATAATACCGTCGAATGCAGCAAAGTCAGTATAATGATATAGCATGCTTACCTCCATAAATCGGATATAAAGTACATAATAGCTGCCCAGGTATATACGGAGAAAAAGATTCCGTCGGAATCGGTTCCGGTTTTTAATATACTGCGGGCAGCTTCTTTTGTAAGAAGCTCAAAGCCGTCGAAGCGTTCGCAGCCTAAGGCACCGTCCTGTGACAGGGCAGCGGTGTCGGCAAGGTTCAGTACGGCACATACGAGGGCGTTGCTCTCGTCCGTCATGCCCGGAGAAGAAAACAAAAGCGGACTGACGATGTGCAGGTTATCGGCTGCGGAAATATCCAGTCCGGTTTCTTCTTTAATTTCGCGGAGTGCGGTGGTGAGAATCGGGTTCTCGGTTATTTCGTCCTCGGCATCCAACAGACCGGCAGGCGGGCTGAGCAGAAACTGACCGGCAGGGTAGCGGTATTCGCGACTCAATAAAAGCTTCGGTTCATCGTCGGCAATGTTTAAGATAACGATGCAGGTAACAGCGTCCGGCAGTGCTTTTTTAAATTCCTCGTCGGATTTGACCGCCATCAGCTTGTCGAGCGGTCTGCGGGTAGCATCGTAATAGTGTCTGCCCGGCTCGTATTGCAGGTCAAAGACCTTGATAAATTTGGATTCGAATAGTGTTGCGACATTTTCCTTTTTGATAATTGGTTTCATAAGCAGGCCTCATTTCTGTATTGTTGTGTACCATGTTTTGGCGGCAAGAATATTAGTGTTTCCTTTAGATCTATTATAAATCCGGGGAAGGTACAAATCAATGTTCATTTTGGAAACTAAAAAAAATTAGTGCTTGATCTTTTGGTTATATTTTGGTATACTATAAAAAAAGAAAAGGGAAATTTGTATATTGTAGATTTGTTTGAAAGGAAGCCTTTGGAAAGGGGGATGTGTATGGATATTGCAGCTTTATCGATGAGTATGGCGCAGACAAATGTGATGACGCAGGTGGGTACCGCAGTTCTTGCGATGGGACTGGATACCATAGAGCAGACCGGAGCCGGTGTGGTAGATTTGATTAGTGAATCGACACAGGCGATGGAACGGTCGGTTAACCCGAATTTGGGTGGAAATATTGATATTTTGGTGTAAAGGCGTATTCGGCGGGGAAGTCCCCGCCGTTTTTTTTTTTTTACAAAATAGTGCCAATAATTAAAATTGACAATCAGATGGATTGATGATACAATAGTGTCAAAAATAATATGGGCACAGCGAGGGAAGTATGATAAAAACGTTGGAAGAAGCATTGAAGTATATTAGTGAACTAGAGGCAGAGAATGCAGAATTACGAGTAGAACTGGAACATTACAGGTCAAGAAAGCGTGCTGGACGTAAGAAGCACGATGATGCATGGGCTGCTTCTTACAGTGATTTTGCTGCAAAATATGAGGGAGGTATGACAATTATGGAGATTGTCAACCAAGGAAAGATTAGCAGAAGAACAGCATACCGATATAAGGCTTATTACGAAATGCAAAAAAAGGAGCAGTAAAAAAGTAAGAGAGTATTTGTTTTGGGTTACAGAGGTATAAGTGGGGAGATTATGCAGGAAAAAATGATTGATACATTAATAATGAATCAGTGCGATGTGGAAAAGTTGATATATACAATCAGAGGGCAAAAAGTAATGCTGGACGTTGATTTAGCCAAGATATACGGATACGAAACGAAGGCATTTAATCAGCAAGTTAAGCGAAACATAGAGAGATTTCCGGCCGATATGATGTTTCAGTTAAAGGATGATGAAGCAAAAGAACTTTCAAGGTCACAAATTGTGACCTTGAACAAGGTGACGCGTGGAAAGAATATAAAATACAATCCGTATGCATTTACAGAGCAAGGCATATATATGCTAATGACAGTTCTTAAGGGAGAGCTTGCTGTAAAGCAAAGCATTATGCTTGTACGGATTTTTAAGGAGATGAAAGATTATATTTCGGATAGTAGTCATATGGTTATTTCTTCGGATGAGTTTAGTCGCCTTGCTGCAATTACTGCTCAAAACGCATTTGATATAACGAGGCTAAAGGAAACAATGGTTGAAAGGACGGAGTTGGAAAAATTCATTAAGTCTTTTAATGATAAACGCATTGTTAAAGATTATATTATACTAAATGGTCAAACGGTGGAAGCGAATTTGGCATATTCTGAAATTTATGCAAAAGCCAAGAAAACAATTTTTGTTGTAGATAATTATATAGGACTCAAAACACTTAGTCTTTTAAAAGCAGCAAAACAGGGTGTTACTGCCATTGTTTTTAGTGATAATATAGGTAAAATGCTTCGGCAGACAGACTACAATGATTTTGTGACGCAATATGGAAATCCGCAGATTTTGTTTCGAAAGACAAATGGTAAATTTCACGATAGGTACATAATACTGGATTATAAGACCAAGGCAGAAAAAATTTATCATTGCGGTGCATCATCTAAAGATGCGGGGAAAAAGGTAACATCAATCACACTGGTGGAAGATTATGTGATATACCATTCTATGGTGGAGGAATTATTAAAGAATCCGATATTAGTATTGAATTAACAAGCGGATATAATAATATTGCAGAGAATGCCGATATATACAATGCAGGGAAGCGCAAAGCAGGAACTAAAGGTTGCTGTGATAAGCTTCTCTGCATTTTTCTATGAAAGTCTTGTTGTTTTGGTAATATAGCGGTGGAGGTAAAGGAAATCGCTTTAAAAATGGAGGTCGGATATGAGAGGTATGATAAGCAGTGCGGTAGCGCCAGATGGGGCGAGCAAGCTTCGGGAGGAGTATGAGAAGCTGTTGGATACGATTGAGTTTGGAGAGGAAATGGATGAACAGACCAAGGAGAAATATAATACGAAGATTCAGGCAAAGCTGGAGGCGGGGAAGGAGCTGAGTGCAAAGGAAATGCGATATTTGCAGCGCTACAATCCGATGATGTATATGCATGCTCTGCGGATTCAGATGCAGCGCCATGCGTTAAAGACGCGACTGGAGCATGCGAAGTCCAAGCGGGAGGTGCAGAATATTCAGGCGGATGCAATGGGGGCAATCGGTAAGAATGACCCAGTAAAAAAGTATATGGTTGCGATGGTGCAGGATACGGTAGCGGAATTTAAGAAAACGGATGCGTACAAACGGCTGCCGGAGAAGGAAGAGGATGAGAAGGTGCGTGGGAATAAGTCTCGGAGTATGGCAGGGCAGGCAAAAAATAAGACAGAGCAGGAGATAACCTACGAAATGAGAGCCGGGGCGTACCAAATGGCTTTTGTTACAGAGGCGGCTGAGCAGTCCGGCGGATTTTCCGTAAGGTCATAGGGCGGGAAATGAGTGAAGATTAAAATAACACATTGCAAATTCTCGTAAAAAGTAGGATAATACTCCATACGACGCATTTGGAATTTCAAAGAGTTCGGATGCATAATGAAGGATTCAGGATGGAGGACACTATGATACTGAAATACATAAAAAAGTATAAGGTCAGTTATCTGCTCGGTATGCTGGTGCTTTTGCTGGTGGATTATTGGGGATTGTTTATCCCGGAGTACACCGGCAATATTACCGATGAGCTGACGGTCGGCAGCATGAGCTTTGAAGGGATTTTGGCAGAAGTCGGCAAGATTCTTTTGGTTGGCGCGGGAATGGCACTGGGACGCTTTGGCTGGCGTTATTTTATTTTTGGTGCGGCGCGCAAGATCGAGCATGAGCTGCGGGATGATATGTTTGGACATCTGAGCAAGCTGTCGATGCGCTATTATAATGAAAACAAGACCGGTGACCTGATGGCGCATTTTACAAGTGATTTGGGTGCGATTCGAATGTCGTTGGGACCGGCGGTTATTTCGACCTTTGATGCCATTGTGATGACGATTATGGTTATTTTTAAGATGATTTTCCATGTTAATCTGACGCTGACTCTGTTAGCGTGCATTCCGATGCTGGTCATTTTGTTTGGTGGTATCAAGTACGGAAAGGCAGCAGAGCGGCGCTTTTCGGCAAAGCAGAAGGCATTCTCGGATATGACGGATCAGGTGCAGGAAAGCATTTCGGGTGTTCGCGTCATTAAGGCGTTTGTGCAGGAGCGTGAGGAGCAGGAGGCATTTGCCAAGGCAAATCAGAACAACAAAGAAAAGAACCTTGCGGTTGTGCGCCTGAATGCGGTGGTAATGCCGCTGTTGGATGTAATTATCGGTATTTCGAGTGTAATTGCACTGCTTTATGGCGGGTATCTGGTGGTAGAAGGAGAGATTACCCCGGGACGCTTTGTGGCATTCTGCCAGTATGTCGGCATGCTGGTATGGCCGATGATTGCAGTTGGTGACAGTATCAATTCGTTTTCGCAGGGCTTAGCTTCAATGAAGCGTGTGGAGAAGATTTTTAAAGAGGAGCCGGAGATTGTTGATGAAATTACGGCAGACAGCTCAATTGAAACGCTGCGCGGAGAGATTGATATCCGCAATCTGACCTTTGCTTACAAGGAGGGGCTGGAGCCGGTACTGAAGGATGTGTCGGTAAGAATCAAAAAAGGAGAAACGCTGGCGGTAATCGGACGTACCGGAAGCGGTAAGACGACACTTGCAAACCTGCTGGTGCGTATGTACAACACCGGAGAAGGTATGATTACGATAGACGGACACGAGATGAAGCGGATTCCGCTGCATACGCTGCGGGAAAGTATTGCGTATGTGCCGCAGGATAATTTCCTGTTTTCGGATACGCTGCAGAGCAACATTGCCTTTGGTGTGCGTAAGCTGTCGGATGTGCCGGAGGATGTATTCGAAGAGGGCAATGCATCGGCAAAGATTTTTATGTCGCAGAAGGAGCGGTTGGAGGAATATATGGAGCAGGATTTCTTCCGCACGAAGAACCGTCTGGACGAGGCATACGGAGATTTGGAGCAGGTACAGGTGGCGGCAAAGGATGCCTGCATTCATGACAATATCATGGATTTTCCGAAGCAGTATTCGACGATGGTCGGTGAGCGCGGTGTGACGATTTCCGGCGGACAAAAGCAGCGCAGCTCGATTGCAAGAGCATTGATGAAGGATGCACCGGTGCTGATTCTCGACGATTCGCTGTCGGCGGTGGATACCGATACCGAGGAGAAGATTCTGGCGAATCTGAAGGAAAATCGCGTTGGCAAAACCACGATTATCATAGCACATCGTATTTCGACCATTCAGAATGCAGACCACATACTGGTGTTGGAAAACGGTCGTCGGGCAGAGTACGGTACGCATGATGAGTTGGTGGCGCTTGGCGGTATTTATGCAGAGCTTTATGAAAAGCAGCAGTTGGAAAAGCAGCTGGAAACAACAGTGTAGGAAAAGGAGGAAGCTTTCGTGGCACACAAGGAAATTGAAATAGAAAAGTCAGTCCATGGAGGAGTATTCCGCCGACTGATGCGCTATGCAAAGCCATATCTGCACTGGATGGCGCTGGCTTTGTTTTTGGTATTGATGATTACGATTTTGGAATTGTATCGTCCGATTATTATGGGACAGGTCATTGATCTGTTTGCTGAGGATGGAGATTTTGACGGTGTAAAAAAATATGCTCTGATTTATTTTGGGATATTGCTGGCAAGCTTTGTATGCAATTTTGCGCAGACCTGGATATTACAAAAGACCGGGCAGAATATTATTTACAACATCCGCAAGGAGGTATTTGCGCATGTACACAAGCTGTCGCTGCGCTTCTTTGACATTACTCCGGTCGGAAAGATTGTGACCCGTGTGACGAACGACGTAGAGGCGCTGCACGAGATGTATGCGAACATATTGATTCGTCTGATTAAGAATGCAGCGCAGATTATCGGTCTGGCGGTAACAATGCTTTTGCTGGATGTCAAAATCGCGATTTATGCCTTTTTGCTTTTGCCGTTCATCGTAGGGCTGACCATTTTGTTTAAGCGGATTTCGCGTATGACCTACCGGATTACCAGAACCAAGCTGACAGCAATTAATACTTACCTGTCGGAGCATATTTCCGGTATGAAGGTCATTCAGATTTTTGCCAGAGAGAAGGAGAAGAATGCGGAATTCGGCAGACGCAGCAAGGATTTGTATCAGGCAAATTACCGGGAAATGATGGTGTTTGCAATCTTTCGGCCGAGTATTTACTTCCTGTCGATTATTGCGCTCTGCATCATTGTGCTGACCGGAGGAGATGCGGTATTAAAGGGTGCGATTACGGTCGGTACTCTGTATACCTTTATCCAGTATATCAACTCGTTTTTCCAGCCGATTCAGGAGTTGGCGGAGCAGTTCGGTACGCTGCAGTCGGCAATGGCTTCGGCGGAGAAGATTTTTACCCTGCTTGACGAGGAGCCGATGATTGTAAATCCAAAGCAGCCGAAGGCACTCGGAACGGTGCGCGGACGGATTGAGTTTTCGCATGTATGGTTTGCATATCAGGGAGAGGATTGGATTCTGCGCGATGTCAGCTTTGTGATTGAGCCAGGCAGTAAGGTGGCATTTGTCGGTGCGACCGGTGCGGGTAAGTCCTCGATTCTCAATCTGATTGGCAGATATTATGATATCCAAAAAGGAAGTATTACCGTAGACGGAGTCGATATCCGGGAGCTGAGCACGGATGAGCTGCGTGCGGCAATCGGACAGGTGCAGCAGGATGTCTTTATCTTTACGGGAGATATCAAGAGCAATATCCGCCTGCGCCGGGAGGATATTACGGATGCACAGATGAAGGAAGCTGCAAAGTATGTCAATGCGGACGATTTCATCATGCATTTGGAGGGACAGTATGACGAGCCGGTAACGGAGCGTGGTACGACACTTTCTGCCGGACAGCGGCAGTTACTTTCGTTTGCAAGAACCTTGGCATATGACCCGGCGATTCTGGTTATGGATGAGGCAACGGCAAACATTGATACCGAGACGGAGCAGCTGATTCAGGAGGCACTGGAAAAGCTGATGCAGGGACGCACGACCATCATGGTGGCGCATCGTCTGTCTACTATCCAGCATGCGGACAATATCATTGTCATGCATAAGGGAAAAATTCGCGAGAGCGGTACGCATCAGGAGCTGCTGGCGCAGGAGGGCATTTACAAAAAGCTGTATGAGCTGCAGCTGAGAGAGGCGTAGAGATTTGAAAACCTCTGCGTTAGAAATTAGAGTCAAAAAAATAAGGTAAGAAGGAGAAGGTAAGATGAAACGAAAGAATGTATTGGCATTGGGTTTGGCACTGGTTATGAGCGTAGGTATGTTGACGGGCTGCGGCGGTAAGGGTAGCAGTGATGCAGGGACGACTCCGGGTGTGACACAGGGGGCAGAATCAACCGGAGGTACGCAGGCGGAAGCTACACAGGGGGCACAGGCTCCGACCGAAGCACCGGAACCGACGGCAGAGCCGACCAAGGAGGCTACTCCGACCCCGGAACCGACGCCGACTGAAGTGCCGGATAATATTCCGGATGTGACGGTAAAGAGCTTTGAGGTTCCGACGAATGAGGCGCTGCAGTTTGTAAAGGATATGAAGATTGGCTGGAATCTCGGAAATACGTTTGATGCATCAGAGTGTACCTGGCTGTCGGATGAGCTGGATTATGAATCTGCATGGTGCGGTGTCAAGACCTCTGCACGTCTGATTCAGGCGGTAAAGGATGCCGGCTTTAATACGCTGCGTCTGCCGGTATCCTGGCACAATCATGTATCGGGCGAGAATCATACGATTAGCGAGGCGTGGCTTGACAGAGTGCAGGAAGTCGTAGATATGGCAAGAGCGGCCGATATGTATGTTATTTTGGATATTCATCATGACAATAATACGGAATTTTTGTATCCGAGCAGCGAGTATCATGAGCAGTCGAAGCATTATATCAAATGTATCTGGGAGCAGCTTGCAGAGCGCTTCAAGGACTATGATGACAAGCTGGTATTTGAAGCAATGAATGAGCCTCGTCTGGTAGGTACGAACTATGAGTGGTGGCTGAATCCGAACGATGCAAGCTGTAAAGATTCTGTGGCTTGTATCAATGAGCTGAATCAGCTCTTTGTGGATACAGTGCGTGCAAGCGGCGGAAATAACGCAACCCGCTATCTGATGGTGCCGGGCTATTGTGCATCGGTGGATGGCGCACTGAATGCAAACTTTATACTGCCTACGGATACGGTAGAAAATCATTTGATTGTATCCGTACATGCGTATACTCCGTACAATTTTGCTTTGAATACCAAGGGAACTGCAGAGTTTGATATGGATAAGGCTTCGGATGTAAAGGAAATCACCAGCTTTATGGATAAGATTTACGATAAGTTTACGTCCAAGGGCATTCCGGTGATTATCGGTGAGTTCGGTGCAATGCACAAAAAGAATCTGGAGCAGAGAGTAGAATTTGCGGTCGTATATATCGCAAATGCAAGAGCGCGCGGCATTACCTGCTGCTGGTGGGACAACAATGCATTTCTTGGCGACGGAGAGCTGTTTGGTCTGGTAGACCGTGCTTCATTGAAGTGGCATTTTGAAGAGGTGGTTGATGCTTTGATGAAGTATGCAGAATAATATGCATAGTTGAGATAGGAATAAAATGCATAATTTAGCACAGAAATGCAAAATGACAGAAAATTAACACAAATTCATTGCAATTTCCTTGAAAAAGTGATATAATTAATTCACATTAAGAAATACAGAGAAAGGGGAATTGTTATGGAACGAAAGAAGACAAAAAAGTACAAGTTTGGTATTAAGCAGAAAACTTTGAGCTTTGTCATTATTCCTTGCGTTATGATTGGTCTGATTACGGCGATTTATGCAGCAATCAGTTATCGTAATGTGATTGAAGGCGAAGTAGAGGAGATTTTGCATACGGCAGCGAGCGGCACGACATTATTGAGTGAAGCAATCGGCGGAAAAGCAGAGGATATGCGTGCTGTGGTAGATGAATATGCAGAAGAATCAGGTGTAGATTTAACTATTTTTGAGGGTGATATTCGTGTGGTAACCTCTGTAGAGGGCGCATTAGGTACCAAGATAGCGGATAATATCAAGGCAACCCTGATTGAGACGAAGAAGCCTTTGTTTACGACAAATGCGAACGTAAACGGACAGTTATATTTTGGATATTATATTCCTTGGGTAAATGGCAATACGCTGACGGGTTCGGTGTTTGCCGGTATTCCGCAGGCAGAAGCGAATGCGCTGATTACATCAAAGGTAACAAATCTTTGCATTATTATTGTAGTGGTAGCACTGGTATTTATCATTTTTGCGGCATTCTCTATCAGCAAGATGATGAAAAAGCTGTTTATCTCTGCAGATTTGGTAGAGCAGTTACATGGCAATGATTTGGTGGTTACATACGATACGAAGTTTGAGAAAAACAAGGATGAGTATGAAGGTATTTATAACAGTACCTTTGAATTTGCCCGCAGTCTGAATGAAGTGGTTAGCGGAATTCAGGAGGCAGCAGAAGAACTGCGTGGCGTATCTGCAGATTTGAATGAGAATGCAGGTACCGCGAACAGTACGACAGAGGATATCTCCAAGGCAGTTGAGAATGTGGCTTCCGGTGCGCAGGATCAGGCAGAGGATACCCAGCATGCAGTAGAAGCAGTTGCCAATATGGGTAATGACATTACGACAATTACGGAAAATACGGATGCTTTGGCAGAGACTGCGTCGAAGATGAATCAGGCAAAGGAAAAGGTAGTAGATGCACTGCAGGTACTGACCAAGACGAACAATGCGACGATGGATGATGTCAATGCGGTAAATGAGCAGATTAAGCTGACGGATGAAAGCATTCAGGCTATTTTTGAGGCACTGAATCTGATTCAGGATATTGCAAGTCAGACCAATCTCTTATCCCTCAATGCGTCGATTGAGGCAGCAAGAGCGGGTGAAGTAGGTAAGGGCTTTGCGGTTGTTGCAGAGGAAATCAAGAAGTTAGCGGATCAGAGCTCACAGAGCAGTGAGGAAATCGGTCACAACCTGAATACCCTGATGGAAAATTATCGTCAGATGATTGAGAAGATTGACCAGACAACCGAGAATATCAATGAGCAGAATGAGAAGCTGATAGAGACCAAGAACAATTTCGTTGTTCTGGAGGACGGTATCAATAGTACGAATGAGCAGATTGCTCATATCAATCAGATGGTAGACGGTCTGAACAAGGAAAGAGACAGCATCAATGAGGTTATCTTAAATCTGTCGGCAGTTTCACAGGAAAATGCAGCAAGCACCGAAGAGATGATGGCTCGTATCGAGGAGCTGAACAGCATCGTAAACATCGTAGATGATAAGGCGAGTGGTTTGACCGAGCTCAGTCATACGTTGGCAGATAAGGTAAGTATCTTTAAAATCTAAAAAACTCTTGACATGGGAGACGGAGTGTGTTATACTAGCAACGCTGTGATTGAGTCACGGAGGAAGCAGAGTATCCACTCTCACCCCCAGCATTGGCGAAAGGGTTCTTTTATGAAATATTTAGTGCGGTTTGTGTTTTGGTGCATGGATTGGACTATGTATGGGTGGATAGCGAGCTATCCACCCATTTTTGATTTTACCTTGGAGGTGTAATTATTAGCGATTTAATGATTAATGAGCAGATCAGAGACAAAGAGATTCGTCTGATCGGAGAAAACGGAGAACAGCTTGGCATTATGTCTGCCAGGGATGCAATGAAGATGGCACAGGAGGCAGAGCTCGATCTGGTAAAGATTGCGCCGACAGCAAAGCCACCGGTATGTAAAATCGTAGATTACGGTAAGTATAAGTACGAACAGCTCCGCAGAGAGAAGGAAGCAAAGAAGAAGCAGAAGGTGACTGAGGTAAAGGAAATCCGTTTATCACCGAACATTGATGATAACGATCTGAATACCAAGGCAAATCAGGCAAGAAAGTTCATCACAAAGGGCGACAAGGTAAAGGTATCCTTACGTTTCCGTGGCCGTGAGATGGCTCATATGTCTGCAAGCAAGCAGATTTTGGATGACTTCTATGAGAAGCTTTCGGATGTTGCAGTGGTAGATAAGCCTGCAAAGATGGAAGGCAGAAGCATGATTATGTTTTTGTCGGAGAAGCGCTAATTTCGTTAATGACATTTTGACTGAGTCAGGATGTGTTAAATAAAAAAGGACAAGGTTCCAGATAAGATTAAGGAGGAAATATCATGCCGAAGTTAAAGACAAACAAGTCAGCAGCAAAGCGTTTTAGCAAGACCGCTAGCGGTAAATTAAAGAGAATGAAGGCTGGAAAGCAGCACATTTTAACAAAGAAGTCTCAGAAGACCAAGAGAAATCTGAGAAAGGCTACTATGACAGATTCTACGAATGTTAAGAACATGAAGAAGATTTTACCATATCTGTAAGATTTGGCGTAAGGAGGGAAATAGACAATGGCAAGAGTTAAAGGCGGATTAAACGCAAAGAAGAAGCACAATAGAGTATTAAATCTTGCAAAGGGTTACAGAGGTGCCAGAAGCAAGCAGTACCGCATTGCTAAGCAGTCTGTTATGCGTGCATTAACCTCTTCTTTCGCTGGTCGTAAGGAAAGAAAGAGACAGTTCAGACAGTTATGGATTGCACGTATCAATGCAGCTTGCAGAATGAACGGCATTTCCTACAGCAAGTTTATGTACGGCTTAAAGCTGGCTGATATCACCATCAACAGAAAGATGCTTTCCGAGATGGCAATCAACGATGCTGCAGGCTTCACCGCATTGGTAGAGGTTGCAAAGTCCAAGCTTGCTTAATTGCATAAAGGATTATTGGAAGGGTCATCCGCAGAAGCGGGTGGCTCTTTTTAATTTCCTTCTAATCTTTCTCTAATGCAAAAGGGAGACAGAAGGAGTATGCTATAAGCAAGACAAAAAGAGTTCAATCGGGAAAAATACAGAAGGTATAATGAGGAGGAGCTTTATGAACGGTATGAATGGAAATGCAGGTCAGAGGATGAATAGTAATTGGAAGGGCTTGCTGTGGATTGTATTGGGTGTGATTATTTGTGGTCATGTGTTGGATGGCTGGGATGCCAAGGAGATTTTTAAGGACTGGTGGCCGTTGATTATTATTGTTCCGTGTTTCAGCAAGGTAACGCGGTATGGATTTCAGACCGGTGCCGGATTTGGATTGGTCGTAGGTGTGCTGCTTTTATTATCCCGTCGCGGATTGTTTGATATCAGTATTGGCGGTATCTTCAAGCTGGCGATTCCGGTGATGCTGATTCTCTTCGGTGCGAAGGTGTTGTTAAAGGGAGCGCGCTTTCAGAGAAACACAAGCAATATTCCTCCGGAGTTTGGCGATGATGTAAAGTGCTCGGCATTCTTTGGCGGTGCTGATGTGGTATATCCGCGTGAGCCGTATTTTGGCTCGGAGGTCAATGCGGTGTTCGGCGGTGCAGATTTGGATTTGAGAAATGCGTTGATTGATGAGGATATTGTGATTCATGTGAGCGCAATCTTTGGTGGTGCGGAGATTCGGCTGCCGGAGGATGTCAACGTGCGTGTGGATTCGACCGGAATCTTTGGCGGAACGGATAATTGTATTAAGCGTCCGGAGCAGCCGGAGTGGCCGATTGTGTATATCAATTCGACAGCGATTTTTGGTGGTGTAGAAATCAAGTAAGCAGAGAATACAAGCTTGCGCCGAAGGGTGCAGGCTTGTAATGTGTAGGTGGAGGTGTCGCGTGGACAGAAAACAAAAAGTAGTAAAATATGCGGCGATTGTGTTTGGTATTCTGTTGGCGGGAGCGATTGTGACAGGTATTGTCGTGCTGGCGCTGAAGGGCTTTGGAGTAATCGCAAAACAGGAGCTGAAAGCGGTGGATTATGTGCAGAGCTTTGCGGCAGAAGAGATTAAGGAGATTAGGATAGAAAATTACGATGGTTCGATGAGGGTCGAAATCGGGGATGAGTTTAAGGTAAAAGGAAAAGGGGTTCCGGAAACCTTTGGCGCGGAGTGTTCGGGAGAAGCGCTTGTTGTTTATTATACGAAGGAGAACAGCTGGTTTTCGTCGTTTGGCGACATCATCAATGATTTTAGTGATGCAGAGATTGTGATAACGGTGCCGGAGGATTTTGTGGCAGAGCGGTTGAGCGCGGACAATGGCTCGGGAAAGCTGGTGCTGTGCGGTCTGCAGGTACAGGAGCTGAAGCTGCAGAATGGTTCGGGAAGCATGACACTGGAGGATATGACAGCGAGTGCAGCAAATCTGCGGCTTGGTTCGGGGGCGTGCAAGGTGCGCGGACTTGCGGCAGGTCAGCTTGAGGTACGCGGTGGCAGCGGACGAATCAGCTTGGCAGAGATGGAGCTGCAAGGTCTGGATATCACAACCGGTTCCGGGGAGTTGGAGTTTGCCGGTGCGGTCGATGGCGATTTGGAGGTAGATACCGGCTCGGGCAATGTAACGATGGAGCTTAGCAATCGTCGGACAGAGTACAATATTAACGTGCGGGGAGGCTCCGGCGGGGTCTGGCTGGATGGCGAAAAATTCAGTGATTATGGCGAAACATACGAGGATGTAGAGAACGAAATGAATCTGGATACCGGTTCGGGACGAGTGGTGGTTGAGTTTGATACAAAATAGAGTGTATTTGATGTCGAAAAGCAATAATTGAATCGGCAAAAGGCACAAAATAGTAGTTGATGATTTGTGGGAAACATAGAAAATTAGGCAGAAGTACTAAAAGGATTGACTTCTGTCTTTTTTTTTTGTTATTATTTACTAGTAGGAAATATTTATCTGCTTGTATGCGAAAACGTTTTAATTCGCGTTTTTGTTGAAGTAGGCAGAAGATAGTAGGAGGATGAAGTTATGAAAAAGAGAAACAAACGTTTCTGGGCATGGATGATGTCATTTTTGATGATTTTGACCATGGCAAACGGTATTGCTGCGCCGGTGGAGACAAAGGCAGCGGCAGATGGGGATATGCTGCTGGATGCGGCGACAGCTGCAACGCAGGTTAAGTTTTCGGGGGAATGGTTTGATACATATGATACTATTTATGTAAATTACTCCGTGCCGTCTGACAAAATCGGCTGGGGAGTTGGCGGTGTATGTAAGGATTGGTCTACGATTATTGAAACGACGGCTACTGCCGTAAACAATACGATGACAATGACAGTGGAAGAATTGAAAACTGCAGCAGGCGTAACTACAGTGGAAGAATTGAAGGCATTAACGATTCGTACCAATTTTTATAATGATGCTTACCTTACAAGTATTGAGGCAAGTGTAGGTGGCGGAGCGAAAACAACGGTCGTAAGTTCTGTTGATTTGTTGAGCAATGTGACAAATGCAGCATTGGATTGGACTTGGTTTAATAGTTATGATGCAATTACAATTACTTATGCAGGCAAAGTGGCAGGACACGAGAATTGGGGAATTGGCGGACTTCAGGATGGTACTTATACTAATTTGATTGAGTTTACGGCGAATTCGTCAAGTGCCACATCTCAGAATAGCAAGAAGCTTACAAAGGCAGATGTACTGAAGGTAACATCTGAGGGTACTGCATTAAACTTTTCTTTCTGGGAAGGATATATTGTTAAGATTGTAGGAAATAAGAGTGCAAGTTCTTCTACAACCAGTGAAGTTACCCTTGTAACCGGTGGCGAAGGTATGACTTGGGTTACGATTGATAAGGCTTGGTTTGATACCTATAGCAAGGTAACGGTAAGTTACAAAGGTGCGGCAACCGGCAAGGAAGGCTGGGGAGCAGGCGCAATTTCTTACACGGAAGGTGAAGGTGGTAATACAAGCCTTAGTTTGAGCTTGAATAGTAGCGACTCTACACAGGAAACAAGTGTAGAATTGACGAAGGATAGTCTGATGACTGCTTGCTCTGTTGAAACATGGGATGAGGTTCCGGGACTTGCAATTAATCTTTGGGGCTTTGATGGCTGTGCTTGCTATATTACCAGCGTAGTTGGTACCAAGGCTGCAACAACCGGTGGTAGCGGTTCCAGCAGCTCCGATGATGACTGGATTTCCAAGTTACCTATCGGTACACCGACCCCAACTCCGACTCCAAGTCCGGTTCCGACCGAGGCTCCGGCTGGTGATGATGCGACCGGCGATACTGAGCAGGTTGCACAGGTAGTAAAGGCGGGAGATAAGATTAAAGGTGATTTCTCTGCATATCTTGATGATGTAGATAAGATTGTAGCAACCTTTACCAGTGACGGATATTTCAACGGTTGTTTGGGACTGAGCATTGATGATGCATGGGATCAGATTGAGCCGTCTTCCAATGGTGGTACCGTTACTTGGGAATACGATGGTATCAGCGGCAGAAATGCAAGCGGTTACTATGAGATTCAGATTTGGTACACAAACGAAGGTGTAAATGTTACGTTAGATAGTATTGAGTTGTACGATGCAGACGGCAATCTGATTGGTGATAAAGAGGATGAGGAGCCTGCTGAAGAGCCGGAGCCTACCGAGGAGCCAAAAGAGCCTGTAACTCCGGGCAAGAAAAAGATTGTCAGAGTCGTTGAAAGTGATGAGGTTACTGAGGTTTCCAAGAAGGATGACTTTGGTATAGTAATTGATGCTGAGGGTGCTACCAACCTGTGGCAGCTTCCGATGGCAGATTATGCAGGTAACGGAAAATTAGTTAAAATCTTATTGACGATTACCTTTGACCAGACTGCAATGAAGTATTGGACCGGTGGTGGCGGAGCATATGGCTACAGCACAGACGGTGAGTGGGTACAGGAAGATTTCGAGCATGCATTTATTGATGGTTCGAAGAATACGAAGGTATTTGAGATTGTGATTCCGGAAGGTGTTACTGCAACCTTTGATTCCGGTTCGATTTTCCAGGTTGGCTGGTGGTGGGGTTCCACCTCTACGATTACCGTAGATTCGGTTGAGTTTATCTTTGAGAAGAGAGATGTGACCGAGATTGAAATCGAAGTAAATGAGAATGCATTGATGACACTGGATGCACCTGGCGAGCAGCTTGTTGCACTGAAGGAGCTGGCAGAGGATTTGGATTATGCAGCGGTAGACAAGGTTGTATTGAATATGGCTTCTACCGGTAAGTGCAAGGGTTCTGTATACATGAAGCGTGCAGAAGCAAATCCTGATTTACTCTGGTTGTTTGCAGAGCAGGAGGACGAGGTTAAGCTTGGTGAGTTCAGCATGAATGGTGACGGTTATGAAACCTTTACCTTCGATGGTTTGGCAGGTACCTTAGAGGGCGACATCCGCGTTGAGATTGAGGAAATCGAAGAAGGTGCTACGGTAGTACTTGACAGTTTAGTGTTGTTGGGCGAGGACGACGAAGAGCTTGCAAACAGCGAGACCGTTCTGACAGAAGACCCTGCAGAGGATACTGAGGAGCCGTCTGAGGATGTCGAAGAGCCAACAGAGGATACCGAGGAGCCGGCAGAAGAGCCAACTGAGGACATCGAGAATCCGACCGAAGATACCGAGGAGCCGGCAGAAGAGCCATCTGAGGACATTGAGAATCCGACCGAGGATACTGAGGAGCCATCCGAGGATACCGAAGCTCCGGCAGAGGATGCAAAGAAGCCGGAAGAGGATGCAGAGCTTCCTAAGACGGGCAGAGCAGATGCAGCAGTATTCTATCTCTTTGGTATTGCATTAGGCGTTGCAGGTCTGATGGTATACAAGAAGAAGGAAGAAAGAGCATAATAAAATCAAAAAAATGAAAACATAAGTGGGAGGTCTTTGTGACACCGTCAGAAATGATTGTGAAGCAAAGGCCTCTTTTTTGTACGCTTTTCTGGTATAAGAAGAAAAGAAAGGCGGCAAACTAAGTGCATGAAATCAGAAGGGAGTGTAAATGAATGAAAAAGGCAATGTGGATTACCGGAGGTCTGGTTTTGATTTGCGCGGTGGTGCTGGCAGTGTATTTTGCTTTCTTTCGGGAAAAGGATGAGGAGCCGCACGGTACCTTCGTGAAAGGGATGGAGGTAACATGGCAGCAGAACGCATAATATACATCAAGGCGGAAGAAAGTACGCTGGTAACACATCCGCAGGTGCGGCTGGAGGATGTGTTTCGTATTACTTCGCCGGAATATAAGATAGTGAAGGAATTGGGGGAGCAGATATTTTTTGTTGTACCCAAAAAAGAAAAGGAGAAGTATTCGTTTTCGGTATTAAAAGCGATAGAACTGATACAAAAGCTGCATCCGGATTATGAGGTGGTGAATGAGGGCGAAAGGACTTTATCGTGGAATATATGCCACCGGGAAAGAAGCAGGAGTGGATAGAATATCTCAAAGTGATTTTCGTGTGTCTGTCGGTTGCGATTGGTTCAGCCTTTACGATTATGACCTTTAATCAGGATGCCAGTGTGTCGGATATTTTCGGACGCATCTACCGGGCGATGGAAGGAGAAGAGGCAAACGGAGCGGGGTTGCTGGAATTGTTTTATTGTCTGGGGTTACCGAGTGGTATTATCTTATTTTTTAATCATTTTTCAAAGATACGGCTGAGCAATGACCCGACGCCGCTTCAGGTGCAGCTGCGACTGTATGAGCGGGATGTGAATACGGCAATTATCCGCGAGAGCTCCAGAGAAGGGAAAACAATCGATGTATGAGTTGGTTTTGAGGAAGGTGCTTTATGCAGTGCTGGGCTTGCTCAGTGGTGCGTTGGTCGCTGCCGGAATGTTTGCATTTATTACGATGATTGGTGTCGTGACCCGTATGGCAGGGCGCACCAAGACGAACCGTTATGCAATGCTTTATGAGGATATGGTAACGATAGGTGCGACGACCGGAAATGTGTTGTTTTTGTATGAGCCGTATCTAGCGTTGGGGGCGTCGGCTAGAGTGGTGGTCGGATTTTTTGCGGGAGTCTATGTGGGATGTCTGGCGGTAGCACTGGCAGAAATGCTCAATGTCGTGCCGATATTTGCAAGACGAATACGATTAAGGCGTGGTCTGGCGGCGTTTGTGGTTGTATTTGCGCTGGGCAAGCTGGTGGGTGGTTTGTTAGACTTTTTTGTGTTGTAGGAGACAGTGTGAAAAATTACGTTGATACAAAAGAACCAAGTTTTTTAGATTTTCACACGGCAATTTGTTTTTGAGCGAAAACAAATTGCTTTGGTGGCAGACACAAATCGAATATTTGCGTCGCCCCTTCGCGACAAGTCGCTCGGAAATGAGGGTAAAAATGGATGTAAAAGAAAAAGCAAAACAGGTGCAGCAAAATTTGACACCGGAGGATAAGGCGCTGGTGCATGAGGTGCTGACGGAAACGAACCCGAAGGAACGGGAAAAGCAGTACAATAAGTATGTAGAAAAGGTAACGCCGAAACGCAGTCATGTCGGTAATGTGCTGAAGGCGTGGTTGGTGGGCGGCTTGATTTGTTGTCTGGGGCAGTTTTTGATGAACCGCTATCAGGCGATGGGAGCGGACAAGGAGCTGGCGGCGGCGTATACGACGCTTTCGCTGATTCTGCTTTCTGTGCTTTTGACCGGATTGAACTGGTATCAGAAGCTTGCCTGCTTTGCCGGTGCGGGTACGGTCGTACCGATTACCGGCTTTGCAAACTCGGTTGCAGCTCCGGCGATTGAGTTCAAGCAAGAGGGATGGGTCTTTGGCGTGGGTTGTAAGATATTCACGATTGCCGGTCCGGTAATTCTGTACGGAATTTTGAGCAGCTGGGTGCTGGGAGTGATTTATTGGGGAATGAAAATGCTTGGAGTAATGTGAGGAAAGAAAAGATGTGAATTTAGGTGGCAGAAAGCGCTTGAGAATGGCAACTTCTGCCGCTTTTGTATTATACATATCAGAAAAAATAAACCACGCATTGCGTCATAATGAAATCTGTGTTATAATATAGGAAAACGCTGAATTAATCGGCGCTTCTGTAAATATGACAATACTATGAATCGGGGAACATGTATGGATATCGTAAATAAAGTAAAAGAACTTAGAGCAAGTGTAGGGATGAATCGAAAAGAATTCTCAGAACATACAGGAATACCAGTTCGCACATTAGAGGATTGGGAAGCGGGAAGGCGTACTCCGCCGGAGTATGTACCGCGATTGCTGGAGTATATGTTTAAGTATGAGGAGTTGGTAGGAAAAGAAAATATGTGATTTTAAATTTTCGTAGAAGAATTTTATACGGGAAGGTGATGAAAAAGCATGAGAAAAATGATGGTGTATGATGAATTAGATAATAAGACAGTGATAGTCGAATTGAGTGAGGAGGAAATTTTTGAAAGTGAAGAGGAAACTTTCTTTGATAGTGAAGTGAGAAAAGCATGGCATAGACAGGAAGAGGAATGGTATCTGTCGGTTGTAGATGTTTGCGCAATTTTAACGGAACAAGAAAATGCAAGAAGTGCAAGCACATATTGGGCTGTATTAAAGAAAAGACTTAAGGATGAAGGTGCAGATGAACTGCTTACAAATTGTAAGCAGTTGAAGATGCTTGCGAGTGATGGGAAAATGAGGAAAATAGATTGTGTTAATGCAGAACAGCTTCTTCGTATTATTCAGTTGATTCCATCGAAAAAAGCAGAGCCATTTAAGCAGTGGCTTGCAATGGTTGGCAAGGAGCGCTTGGATGAAATCGCAGATCCGGAGAAAGCTGTGGAAAGGGCAGTGGCTACATATAAAGCTAAGGGTTACTCGGATAAATGGATTTCGCAAAGATTACGTTCGATTGAAATTCGTAAAGAATTGACCGATGAGTGGCAGAATGCTGGAATCAGTACCCCAAAAGAATATGCGGCATTGACTAATATATTAACAATGGCATGGTCGGGAAAAACTGTTCGGGAGTATAAGGAATTAAAAGGTTTGAAAAAAGAAAAATTGAGAGACAATATGACGAAACGAAGGAAGTTACTGCATCAGGTGGAGAGATTGCAGGTAATGCCAGAAAGGAATTAGAGGCAAAATTGGGACGAAGTGTTATTTCCTGCTCCAATGCAAAGATTCCGGAATTGTTGGATGATACGAAAAAATAGATATACGAAAAGAACGAAAACCACTGGAAAGGCGGTATCCTATGTTTGTTTTTAACAAGAACACAAAAATCGTGACACAGCTGTACACCAAGCCGGTGCGGAATGCCATCGCAATGCTGGAACGTGACCGGGATAAGGTGTTTGAACCGACGGAGGAGTGCGGTAGAGAGATTGTGCTGGTGCAGGGTGCTGTAGCAGCGCAGAAAGATAGTATGGTAAGGTGTGAAGCCGGAGTGACTGTATCGGAATTGGCAGAAGACTGTGACGAGGAAAGGGCGGTTGATACGCCGGCTTCGACTGACAATCTGCGGGAGTATTATCTCGCACAGGAGCGCTACCGGATAGAGATTTGTGAGGGCAGAATCACGATTACTGCCGGTGGGG
Source organism: Lachnospiraceae bacterium (assembly GCA_017462755.1). Classification (GTDB taxonomy): domain Bacteria; phylum Bacillota; class Clostridia; order Lachnospirales; family Lachnospiraceae; genus RGIG4057. Next base: position 62,619 of record JAFTQM010000045.1, read on the forward strand.
AGCTTGGCTTTGTGTATGCGCTTTTATATCTCAGCGAGCACCATCTGGGGATTCTGCCATTTTGGTTTTGGATGGATCAGAGCATTGAAACCAAAAAGCAGGTGGAAATACCGGAGGGAGTGATTTGTTCGAAGGACCCGGTAGTGGTATTTCGCGGCTGGTTTTTCAATGATGAAGTGTTGATGCTGAAATGGAAGTACAATCGCAACGGCATCGATGGTTGGAAAATGTGCTTTGAGGCATTGCTGCGCTGTGGCGGAAATATGACGATTCCGGGAACCGATAAGGAATCGCGGAAAAATCGACAGCTGGCGGCGGATTATGGCTTGTGGATTACACATCATCATGCAGAACCGCTCGGAGCGGAGATGTTTGCGCGGGCATATCCGGAAATCAATCCGAATTATATGGAGCATCCTAAGCTGTTTCATGCGCTTTGGGAAGAGGCAGTAAAGGAGCAGCAGGGGTGCAAGGTGGTCTGGAATCTTTGCTTTCGCGGGCAGGGTGATGCGCCGTTTTGGAGCTCGGATACCACCGGAGCCTTTGATACACCGAAAAAACGCGGCAAGATGATTAGTGATATGATTCGCAGACAGTGCGAGGTGGTAAAGCAATACGAAGAGCATCCGGTGTTCTGCACCAATTTATATGGAGAGATTATGGAGCTGTATGAGCAGGGGCATATGGAGTTGGCGCCGGACATCATTAAGGTGCGTGCGGACAATGGCTTTGGAAAGATGGTAACGAGAAGGCGGGATAACCATCCGGGCAGAACACCGGCGATGCCGAATCCGAAGGATGGTAGCGCACAGGGAATCTATTATCATGTGTCCTTTTACGATTTGCAGGCGGCGAATCATATTACGATGCTTCCAAACAGCGTGGATTTTGTGAATCGCGAGTTGGGGACGGTATTGGAATGCGGTGGCGGTTTCTTTTGGGTAATCAATTGCTCCAATGTGCGTCCGCATGTCTATTATCTGGATGCGGTGCGCAAAAAGTGGATGGGCGAAGAGGTGTCGGATGCTTCGCACAGTAAAGAATTTGTGAGGGATTATTTTGGCGGAGATTCGGAAATTGCCGGATGTTACGAAGTGTATCCGAAGGCAATGGTGCAATATGGCACACATGAGGACGAGCATGCCGGAGAGCAGTTTTACACGGAAAATATTCGTCTGCTGGCGCATCAGCTTCTGGTGGACAGGGAGCAACCTGCGCGCGCACTGCGGTGGCTGACCGGAGAGGTGTCGTTGCAGGAGCAGGTGCGAAAGCTGGCAGCAGCCTGTCGGTCGGGTGCAGGTGAATTGGAGGCACTTATGCATCGGTGCGAGGCGGTGTTTGCCCGATTGGAGCGTGAAGAAGATACAGAAGCGAGAAAAAGCGGTGATATGTCCGGTGTGCAGGGGCAAATAGCGTTGCTGCGGGCGACGCTGGCGCTTCACATAAAGCTGCATTATCTATGCAGACAGGGTGTGCAATGCTTCGAAAAGGCTTGTGAAGCATTATTTGCAAAGGACTATGAGCGTGCCTTTGTGCTGTTTGGAGACAGTGCGGAATGGTTCGAACAGGGAGAGCAGAGCCTGAGAGCTGCGGAATACGGTATCTGGGAGGATTTCTATCTCAATGACTGCTTTGCAGATTTAAAGCATACGGCGTATATGGTTCGGAAGGTAATGGGGCTGGCAAGAGAGCTGGGTGACAATGCGCGGCATGATGCGTGGTATCGCAAGTATTGCTATGCACCGGAGGACCGCAATATTTACCTGCTGCTGGTATTGGACAATCATATGACGGATGAAGAATTGTATCAGGTGATGAAGGAGCGTGTGGAACGGTAGCAGGAATGGAAGGATATCAGAAGAGATGAGTCGCTACAGTCGGTAAAAAACGTTTTCGGAATGGATACCACAATATGACGGTTGCCGTGTGGGCAGCAAATGTAGTATAATAAACAAAAACAGGCACGATACGGCGCCTTTGAGAGTCGTGGTGCGGAATGGAGGAAAAGAATGATTAAGGGTTTTAAAATGAAGCTGTTTCCGGGTCAGGAGGCAGAATACGAAAAGCGTCACAATGAATTGTGGCCGGAAATGCAGGATATGATTCATGAGCATGGCGGCAAGAATTATACGATTTTTTTGGACAGGGAGACCTTGACATTGTTTGGTTACATAGAGATTGAGGATGAGGAGCTGTGGGCAAAGGGCGCAGATACCGCAATCAACCGTAAGTGGTGGGATTTTATGGCGGATATCATGGAGACCAATCCGGATAACAGCCCGGTTAGTGTGGACCTGCAGAATGTGTTTCATTTGGATTAGGAACAGGGTATGGCAAAGCCGAAGAAACGGATAACAGAATATCGCAATTATTATTTGCCATTGTCCTTTCCGGTGCTGGTGCTGGCGGGAGAATACTGGAAAATCTCTGATGTACCGAGCGAGCGTCTGCATTTTCATAATTGTTTGGAAATTGGTATCTGTCACAGCGACAGTGGAACGATAGAGTTTTATGATAAAAAGGTGCCGTTTAAAGCAGGAGATGTTACCTTTATTCCGCGAAATGTACCGCACACAACATACAGTGCCAAGGGCAAAGAAAGCCGCTGGTCGTATATCTTTATGGACATGGAGGAAATGCTGAAATCCATGCTTTCGAGTGCGTGGAATAATTTCAGTATGTCGATGGAGGTTCTGGCAAATCACAACTATATCTTTGATGAGAAGAATTCGCCGGATATTTGTCAGTTGGTGTATCACATTCTGAAGGAACTGATTGAAAAGCGGCCGGGATATCAGCTGAGTGTGCGCGGAATCGTGATGGCAATGTTTATTGAATTGATACGTGCCGAACGTGAGTTTGCAGGGGGGGATGAAACGAATGACCCTCTGAACCGGCTGGAGGAAAATTTGGTTATTGCTCCGGCACTGCGTTATATTGATGAAAACTATATGCAACAGTTTCCAATGGAGCAGCTGGCGGATTTGTGCCATTTGAGCTCGACTCATTTTAGGCGGGTATTTCATGAGATTATGGGAAGCTCGCCGTTAGATTATCTGAACAACGTGCGTATTATGAAGGCGTGCAGTTTGCTTCGCAGTACGGAGGACTCGGTGCTTTCGATTTCGGAGCGTGTGGGCTTTCGGTCGGTTTCCAGTTTTAATCGAATCTTTATGCGGACGATGAAATGTGCGCCGCGGGAATATCGAAAGAGTATGATTCAGACGGAAAAGAACACCAATAGCCCGTCTATTTTGAAGTACAGCGGCTGGATGCAGCCGGAATAAGCAAACATCCGCAGAGGTGGTTTAAGAATACAAAAAAGGGATTGCTCGCAATGATGTTTTTTTTGTATTTTTGACCACCTTGTTTTTATGTCCGGGAATAAGAAGATACTTTTTGAGGGTAGAAAAATAGGATTATGCAGAAAAAAGTAGACATATAGCGTGAAAAGTGGCAAAATACATAGGCGAAAACACTGAAAATACGGCGAAAAAGTGAAGAAAATATGAAGAAATTTTGAATGAACAGTAAAATAAATGGTTGTTTTTGCATAGTTTTCAATGTAATTTAGATAGAAATGCTTTGTGCAAATATAGTATAATCGAGTCATGAAGAGAAGGTGCTTTGTGTAAAATGCACAAACGATAGTAAGAGAGGTGTGACTCAAGTGGCAAAGAAGAAAAAGAACATTGAACTTTATGCACCGACGACCTGGAAGAAAGCCTTTCAGCGGGACTGGCAGTTGTATTTGCTGATTTTGATTCCGTTGATTTTGGTTATCGTATTTAATTATGCGGCTTATCCGGGTATGCGAATGATTTTCTACGATTACAAGCCGGCGAAGGGGTATGACGGCAGTGAGTTCGTAGGACTGGAGACGATTAAGAAGGTATTTAAGGACAACGACTTTTTCCTGGCATTAAAGAATTCCATTAAGTACAATCTGTTAGACCTTGCGTTAGGTTTCCCGATGCCGATTATTTTGGCGTTGATTTTAAATGAGCTTCGATTCCCTCGATTCAAGAAGGTAACACAGACGATTCTGTATCTGCCGCATTTCTTATCTTGGGTTATCATTGGTTCTTTGGCTTATCAGTTGTTCAGACCATCGACCGGTATTGTAAATATCGTGTTAAAGAACTTTGGCTTAATCAAAGACGGTATTCCGTTCCTTACGGAGCCGGGACACTGGATGGTTACTTACCTGCTGATTGCAGTATGGCAGGGTATGGGCTGGGGTACCATCATTTATCTCGCAGCGATTACCTCGATTAGCGGAGAGTTATACGAGGCGGCGATGATTGACGGTGCGAATCGCTGGCAGAGAATTTGGCACATTACGTTGCCGGGCATCAAGAGCACTGCAGTAACCATGTTGATTATGAATCTTGGTCGTATCATGGGTAGTAACTTCGAACGATTGGAGTCCTTTGGTAACAGTGGTGTTAAATCAGAGCAATATCAGTTGGCAATCTACATATACGAAAAGGGTCTTGCAGGCAACAACTTTAGTCGTGCAACCATGGTAGGTGTGTTCCAGTCATTGGTAGGTTTGTTACTTGTTATTGTTGCAGATAAAGTAGCGAAAAAGCTTGGCGAAGACGGATTGCTGTAGGAGGTGGAGAAATGAGTAAGAAGCGTAAAAAAGAAATGGAATCCACCAACGACGGAAGCCGGGCGATTACCAAATTTAAATTTAGTGATTTTGTAATTATGCTGGTATTGGTCATCCTGTGTTTGACTTGTGTGTTACCGTTTATTCACTTAGGAGCAAAGTCCTTATCGGCAGATACATATGTTGTTGCAAAGAAGGTTTTCCTGTGGCCGAAGGGCTTTACGACCACAGCATACAAGGCAGTATTTGAGGATGGACGTCTGGTATATTCGTTTGGATATTCTGTGGTGCTGACCGCAATCTTTACGTTGCTTGGTATGGTGGTATGTACCTGTGCAGCATACCCATTGTCCAGAAGAAGATTAAAGGGACGTAATGTACTGTCATTTGTTTTGATGGTACCGATGTACTTTAGCGCCGGTCTGATTCCGACCTATGTACTGATGAATGACTTAAACTTAATCGACAATATGTGGGGACTGATTTTACCATTGATTTTCTCACCGTACAATATGTTGATTATGAAATCCTTTTTGCAGTCCAGTATTCCGGATACCTTGGAGGAGGCGGCGTTCTTAGACGGAGCGACCAACTTTCAGGTACTTGGTAAGGTGGTACTTCCGCTTTCCAAGCCAATTATCGCGACATTGTCTCTGTTTTACGCAGTAGGTCGTTGGAATTCTTATGCGGATGCAAAGTATTACATTCGTCTGAAGGAAAAGTTTAAGCCGATTCAGCTGCTGTTGAGTGAAATGGTATCTACGGCAAGTGAAGCGTCCAGTACGGCATTTGAGGCAGTCGTAAACATTGCTACGCCGGAGGTATTACAGGCAGCGGCAATCATGTTTGTAACCATACCGATTATCTGTGTTTACCCATTTGTACAGAAGTATTTTGTAAAGGGTGTTATGATCGGTGCAGTAAAGGGTTGATAGTTTTCCTGCGGGCGCAGGTTTATGATGACTGGCGGAGGACCGGAAATCAAAAATAATAAAAAACTATATTTTAATTAAAGGAGGAATTGTTATGAAGAAAAGAAATCTTCAGAGATTCGGTGCAACACTTCTGATGGGTGTTATGGCACTGGGAACCTTAACCGGCTGTGGCAGCAAGGACAGCGATGACGCAGGCAGCGGCAACATGAAGAACGAAGTGGCTGGTATGGAAGGCTGGTCCAAGTTCGACGAGCAGGTAACACTGCAGATTCCTGTTTACAACCGTGGTGTTGCAGATCTGGATTCCGTTTCCGACAATGGCTACACAAAGTATGTACAGGAGAATTTTGGTAACAAGTACAACATTAAGATGGAATTTATTCCGATTACCCGTTCGGATGTTATGACAGACTACGCTCTGTTGGCTTCCACCAAGAACCTTCCTACTTTCCTTATGGAGTATGACTATCCGAAGGTAACCCAGTGGGCAGCAGATGGTTATTTACAGACCATCGACCTTGATGTGTTTGCAAACATCGCTCCTACCTACTACAACAGAATGGTAGCACAGAATCAGTTAGCATACACCAAGATTAACTATGATACTTATTTCGTACTTGCTGAGAGACCTTACTATGATACAACCTATACTTACTGTACCTTCGTTCGTATGGACTGGTTAGAGCAGGTTGGTATCACTGAGGTTCCAAAGAGCTACGCAGATTACTGTACCGCAATGGATAAGATTATCGAAGCCGGCATTGCTGAGCATCCGGCAGGTGGTACCATGGTAACCGCAGCTTACGTTGCAAACTTCGGCTTCAGAAATTATCCGGTAAGCGGCGAGGATTGGGCTATGCACTCCTCTCTGAGTACTCCATCCTTCTCCTGGGAGCCTACAAAGAAGTTAATCAAGAGAGCAAACTCTGAGTACAACAAGGGTTACACTGACCCAGAGTACTACATTACCGATGCTGAGACTGCAAAGGCTAAGTTCATCAATGGTGAGACCTATTCCTACGGTGGTTATATGTCCGCAACCGTTGACTGGTTAGATTCCTTCTATGCAGCTAATCCGGATGCGAAGCTTGCAATTGCTTCCAACTACGGCGGTGTAGAGGCTGGCGTTCAGGAATTCCCACAGATTCGTGCAGATAACCCATATGGTATGACCATTGGTTTCAGCAGCTCCGCTACTGATGATGAGATTAAGGCAGCTATGATGTACATGGAGTGGTGTACACAGCCAGACGTACTGTATACCTTACAGCACAGCGATTGGAACAACTACAACAACTCCAAGGACTTCTGGTGTGTAACCATTGAGTCCGTAAAGGCAGCTACCATCGAGGAAGCTATCAAGGCAATCGCTCCACAGGGTCTGCCACAGGATTTCGCACAGCAGATGATCGACAACTACTATGAGTTAAGAAAGATCGCTGACGCAGGTCACGCTTACACTGACCCAGCATTTGCAGCAGTTGTTAACGCTGAGTCCGAGTACAATGCAACCTTGATGAGCAAGTATGTAGAGTACTATGACAAGTTAGTTATGTGTGATCCGGCTGAGTTCGACAAGTTATACGAGCAGTACAGCAAGGAATATTTAGAAGCAGGTTACCAGGCAATTATTGACGAGAGACTGGCGCTTTACAAGGATGGCAAGTCCACAAAGCTTCCTTGGGATAAATAACATTTAGGTTACATAGCCCCCAGACTTCGTGTTTGGGGGCTATCCTTTTCGGATGGTAAGGGTATCAAGTGGTAAGAGATATTTGCATAAATCAAAATTTAGCTTCCTGTTTCAGGCGTTTGCAGGTTGCAGTCCGCTAAATTTCGCTTTGTGCAAATCAAGATTATATTAATAAGGAGGAGACATATGAATCTGGATTTTGATAAGAAAGAAATTGAGCAGGTAATTGACAAGATTGTAAAGAAGACCATGAACATGGATCTTACCTGGGACTGGCCTTGTGGCGTGGCGTATTACGGCATTAGCGAAGCGTATGAAAAGACAAAGAAGGAAGAGTATTTAACGCTTCTGAAGGACAGAGTAGATGAATTGATTGATTTGGGTCTGCCAAAGGTATGGACGGTTAATGCGTGTGCGATGGGACACTGTCTGCTGAGTCTGTACAATGCAACAGGCGAGCAGAAGTACATGGATATTTTGATGACGAAGATTGCGTATATTCGTAACGATGCACTGCGTTTCGGTGACAATGTACTGCAGCACACTGTTTCGGCGAACAATGATTTTCCGGAGCAGGCATGGGCAGATACCTTGTTTATGGCGGCATTTCTGTTGTTGAGAGTCGGCGTGAAGTTGAAGGACAAGGATATGATTGACGATGCGCTGAATCAGTGGTACTGGCACATCAAGTATTTGCAGAATCCGGGCAATGGCTTCTATTATCACGGCTACAACAACATTACCGGAGACCATATGTCCGGTATCTATTGGGCGAGAGCCAATGCATGGGCAGCTTATACGATGTCCAAGGTAGGCGGTATCCTGCCGGAGTGCTACCTGTATCCGAAGTACATGGATGTAGCAGGCTCGCTGAATGAGCAGCTGGCAGTATTAAAGACCGTACAGACGGAGAATGGTCTTTGGAGAACCGTACTGGATGATCCGGAGGCTTATGAGGAGATTTCTGCATCTGCAGGTATTGCAGCAGCAATGCTGGAGAGAGGAAATCCGTTACATACCAAGTATTTGAACAAGTCCATCAAGGGACTGTTGGCAAATGTCAGTGAGGACGGAAAGGTAATGAATGTTTCCGGCGGCACGGCAGTAATGAATGACAAGGAATCCTATCGTGCAATTTCAAAGGATTGGATTCAGGGCTGGGGTCAGGGTCTGGCACTGGCATTCTTCTCGACATTATTAGTATCTGCGGATATTCAAAAGGATGGTGCACTGTAACATGATTCAAAGGTGGTTTTGCTTTGGAAAGAAGGCTTCGGCGGACGGAGCAACGTTAGTTCTGCCGGAGGACTTATTTACACAAAAAAAGAAATATGGATTTGTGGTAGAAAAAAATCGGAGGACAGAACATTCTCTGAAGCTTCCAGAGCTAAACGCCGCATTTGATACTATGTATTGGTATCAGGACAGTACGCTGAGTCACATTGAGGCATCCGATACCGGTTGTTATCTGGACTCAGGGAAGCAGCTGGAGGAGCTTGCCGAAGAGGAAGGTAGCATGTATCCGGGAGAAAACCGAAGAATACCGTTGATTTTTAAGTGTTGTGTACCGAGACCGGGAAATTATGAGCTCAAGCTCACGATTCGTCCGGAGCAGGATATGGAGGATGTGCTGATTTTTACCGGAAGAAGAAATCTTCGGTTTCGGGGAACGATTCCGGCAGGAAAGGAATTTCAGTTATCCTGTATTGTAAACGTCTGCGATATTGTGCCGAGAGGCAAGGAACGGGTGTATGCACATCGTTCGATTGACGTGGCGATACTGGCGGAGCGGCCGGAGATTTCAGAGCTTTCGGTGGTCAGTGTGAATTGCCCGACGATTTATATTGCAGGAGACTCTACGGTGACAGACCAAAGTGCGGAGTATCCGTATGCACCCGGCACCAGCTATAGCGGTTGGGGACAGATGTTTTCGGCATACTTATCCGGAAAGATAGCGGTTTCCAATCATGCACATTCCGGACTGACGACGGACAGCTTCCGCAAGGAAGGGCATTATTCGGTCATTGAGCAGTATGCCTCGCTTGGTGATTATTATTTCTTCCAGTTCGGGCACAACGATCAAAAATTAGATGAACTGAAGGCGCAGGGCGGTTATCGGGCGAATTTGCTCAATTACATTGCAGATTGCAGAAACCGGGGCGGTTATCCGATTATCGTGACACCGTTAGCGCGAAATTCTTGGAAGGGCAATGATGGCACCTACAATGACTTATTGGCAGAATATGCAGAGGTTTGTATCGAGGTAGGCAGCGCAACTGGTACTCCGGTTGTAGATTTGCATAAGCGCAGCATGGACTTTATTTTGGAGCATGGTCTGGAGGAGGCGAAGCGATACTTCTTTCCGAAGGATTTTACGCATAGCAACGATTATGGTGCGTACCGGATGGCAGGCTTTGTTGCGGCGGAGCTGGCAGAGCAATTAAAAGACAGCAAGGAAAGTGCATACCGCAAGCTGGCAGAGTGTGTAACAGAAGCATTTGGTATCTGGGAGCCGACAGGGGAAATTGTACTTCCTGAGAAGCCTGCGCGATACGCAGAAATCGTCAATCCGACACCGGCGGCAGAGCTGCTTTCGGAGGTAGATAGGCTGGACGCGGATGCGGACAGAGTATCCGTACTGGATATGCTGATAAAGACGGCGAGATTTTTTCCGACCAATGTGTACAACGATATGTTCGATGATGTCATAGGACATGAATGGTATGCGGGTACAGTCGAATGCGCTTACCAAAATGGAATGATAGATGCCGAGCTGGTACAGGACGGTATGTTTGAGCCGTTGAAGCCAGTCACGCTGGAAGAATTTTTGGTGTTTGCCATGAATGCATATAAGAGCAGAAAGAATTTGCCGGCAGAGCAGCCTTGTCCGCTCGATGAGATGTGCAGAGATTTCTCGCGGTATTATGTCAGAGCGGCATATACGCTTGGGCTGGTGGATGAAAATGCGAAGCAGGCATTGAAGCAAAGAATAAGCAGAAGAAGGGCGGTAGAATTTTGCCGCGCGATGAAAATATAACACTGATCTGGAATGGAGGATATTATGTCACAAAAAAAAGGTGGATTTACACTGCCGGGAGAATCCGGTTATGAGGCGCTTACCTTAAAGCTGGCGGAAAAGTGGGGCGCGGATGTGATTCGTGACAGTGATGGTACCGTATTGTCGGAGGAAATCACAAAATCCGGCTACGGAATATATTCAACGATTTGTATCATTCGCGACCACAACGAATGGGCAAAGAACAATCAGGATAAGCTACAGCAGACCTTTCTTTGTACGCCGGCGACGGTGGCAACAGGAGAGTCGGTAGAAATCTCTTTGATGGAGAGCTTTTTTGAGGATCAGTTCCGTATCAATGACAGCGAGGAAGCCTTCGGTTATTGGGAGGTATATGACCGCACAAGCAATACCCTGCTGGACCCTGCGGCTTGGAGCTACGATGCAGCCAAGGGAAGCGTGACGGTCAAGGCAGTACCGTTCCACAAGTATACCGTAAGCTTCTTGGCATATCGCATCTGGGAAGAGATTTCGATGTACAACCACACGACGAATCACTGGGAGAAGGAGCATCTGATGCAGCTCGACCCACGTTATCCGGAGGTAAGAGAATATCTGCTTGCGTGGATGAGAAACTGGTGTGAGACACATCCGGATACGACCGTAGTGCGTTTTACGTCACTGTTTTATAATTTTGTATGGATTTGGGGAAGCTCGGAGCGGAACCGTCACTTGTTCTCCGATTGGGCATCCTATGATTATACGGTCAGCGCCAGAGCGTTAGAGGAGTTTAAGCAGGAATATGGTTATTCCATGCGTGCGGAGGACTTTATTAACAAGGGCAATCTGCATGTGACCCATATGCCGGGCACCAAGGAAAAGGCAGACTGGATGGAGTTTATCGGCAAGTTTGTCGTAGACTTCGGTAAGCAGCTGATTGATTTGGTACATGAATATGGCAAGAAGGCATATGTATTTTATGATGACAGCTGGGTAGGCTTAGAGCCTTACAACGGAAAATTCCAGGAGTTTGGCTTTGACGGCTTGATTAAATGTGTATTCAGCGGCTATGAGGTGCGTCTGTGTGCCGGTGTCGATGTACCGACGCATGAGCTGAGACTGCACCCGTATTTGTTCCCGGTAGGACTGGGCGGCGCGCCGACCTTTATGGAGGGCGGTAATCCGACCTTGGATGCCAAGAAATACTGGAACAGTGCGCGTCGGGCAATGCTGCGGGTAAAGATTGACCGTCTGGGTCTGGGCGGTTACCTGCATCTGGTAGAGCCGTATCCGGATTTCTGCGATTATATGGAGGAGCTGACGGACGAATTCCGTATGATTCAGTCCTTCCACGATGCAGGAAAGCCGTATGAGATTAAGACAAAGGTAGCAGTGCTTCACTATTGGGGCAAGCTGCGTTCATGGACCCTGTCCGGACATTTCCATGAGACCTATATGCATGATTTGATTCATATCAATGAAGCATTGTCGGGTCTGCCGGTGGATGTAAAATTTATCTCCTTTGAGGATGTAAAGAACGGTGCGTTGGCAGATGTTGATGTAGTAATCAACGCGGGCTATGCAGGAAGCGCATGGAGTGGCGGAGATGTATGGAAGGATGATGAGCTGGTAACGATTCTGACGAAATGGGTGCATGAGGGAGGTACCTTCCTCGGTGTCAATGAACCGTCGGCGGTTGCAGGCTATGATTATTATTTCCGTATGGCACACGTACTTGGTATTGATGAGGATACCGGAGCTAAGGTTTGTCACGGTAAGTGGCAGTTTACGGCAGAGGATGCAGAGCATATCCTGCCGGAGGGCGCACATGTGGCTGCAAAGGCAAAGCGTTATCTGACGGACGGCAAGGCGAAGGTGCTGATGGCAGACGGAGACCAGCCGCTGGTAACAATCAATGAATTTGGCAAAGGAAAGGGAATCTATCTTGCTTCCTTTGATGTGGATTTGGCAAATACCCGTATGCTGTATCAGCTGATTCGCTATGCAGGCGGCGAGGGTGTAACCGGTCTGTATATGACGGACAATGCCAATACCGAGTGTGCTTATTATCCGGCAAGCAAGAAGCTGGTAGTCATCAACAATAGCGGAGAAGACCAGACGGCTACGGTGCAGACCGAGCAGGGTGAGGTAACCGTAACACTGGCACCGTATGCAACGACCTTTGTAGAGCTGTAATATTGCATAGAGCTGTGAATATGAAGAAAAGGGCTAAGTCTTGCGGCTCAAAGCCCTCTCTTCATGTTTGATTTCCCAGTGAATCAGGAAGGTGAGCAGTCCGCGCAGCAGGATGACAGAGCCTAAGATACCGAGCTCCGACCATTGATGGACAACGACCGTGCGAAGCACCTCGCTTCCCATCTTAAATTCCAAAGACAGGGCGATACCCTTTGCCAGACTAAGGCGCAGGCCGGACTTGTGCCGAATCCATTGGGCAAAGGAACGGATGGCGGTAAACATCAAGACGATGATGCCGAGTAATTCCAAGAGAACGGTGCAAAGCTCGACGATATAGGTTAGGAACAATTCGGTATGGTTCAGAAAATTTGACATGGGCACCTCGCTTGTGCGTGATTTTAGATAGTGTTATTATGCATCCTTTTGCCGGGACTATACGGCGAAAGAGAGGCTTAAAACGGAACAAAAAAAGAGAAGCCAATAAAATAAATTCTCGGAATGGAGGAAGTATGAATCAGAAGGAAAGATATGAAGCTGCAAAAGCACGTTATGCGGAGCTTGGCATTGATACCGATGCAGTGATTGCGAAGCTGAAGGAGATTCCGGTAGCGCTGCACTGCTGGCAGGGTGACGATGTTACCGGCTTTGACCATGACGGTCCGTTGACCGGTGGCATTCAGACGACCGGTAATTATCCGGGCAAGGCAAGAACACCGCAGGAGCTGATGCAGGACATGGAAAAGGCATTGAGTCTGATGCCGGGTAAGAAAAAGTTGAATTTACACGCAAGCTATGCTATCTTTGAAGAGGGCGAGTTTGCAGACCGTGACGCATTGGAGCCAAAGCATTTTGCGAAGTGGGTGGAGTTTGCGAAGAAGCACAACATGGGCATGGATTTCAATCCGACCTATTTTTCTCATGACAAGGTAAAGGATGGCTTGACCTTATCCAGCCCGGATGAGGAAACCAGAAAATTCTGGATTGACCATGGCAAGGCTTGTGTCCGCATCTCGGAGTATTTTGCAAAGGAAACCGGAGTGCCGTGTGTTATGAATATTTGGACCGGTGACGGTTACAAGGATATTCCGGCAGACCGCTTAGGACCTAGAATGCGTTATAAGGATTCGATTGAGCAGATACTGGCAGAGCCGCACGATGCGAAGCTGGTAAAGCCTTGCGTAGAATCCAAGGTATTTGGTATCGGTGTGGAGTCCTATACCGTAGGCTCCGCTGAGTTTACATTGAGCTTTGCAGCAACCCATGAGGGCTGCCTGCCGTTGATGGACAACGGTCATTATCATCCGACGGAGGTGGTATCGGATAAGATTCCGGCACTGCTTGCATTCTTCCCGGAGATTGCATTACATATTACCAGACCGGTGCGCTGGGACAGTGACCATGTAGTGCTGTACGATGATGAGACCCGCGAGATGGCGAAGGAAATCGTTCGCAATGATGCATTGGAGCGTGTATTTATGGCGTTGGATTATTTTGATGCCAGCATCAACCGTGTATCTGCGTGGGCAATGGGCTTCCGCAGCTGGCAGAAGGCACTTCTCAATGCAATGCTGACACCGAATGCACTTTTGAAGGAGCTGCAGGATACCAATCAGATGACAAAGCTGATGGTATTACAGGAAGCAGTCAAGACCTTCCCGATGGGCGATGTATGGGAGGAATATCTGAATCAGTGCGGCGTAGCACAGGATATGGAATTCTTTGCAGAAATCGAAAAATACGAAAGCGAAGTACTATCGAAGAGAAAGTAGAGCGAAATTGCGACAGAAAAGAGGATGAACATGAAATTTTTAGACGCAGAATTTGTGCAGGGCTTTATCCGCATGGCAACCGATGGCTGGGATCAGGGCTGGCACGAGAGAAACGGCGGTAATCTGTCTTACCGTGTAAAGGCAGAGGAGGTAGAGTCGGTAAAGGAGAACCTTACGGCGGGAGCATGGCAGCCGATTGGCACCAGCGTACCACAGCTTGCGTGTGAGTATTTTCTGGTAACCGGCAGCGGAAAGTTCTTCCGCAATGTCAGCATTAAGCCGGAGGATTCGATTTGCATGATCGAGCTGGACGAGACGGGCGAGCAGTACCGCATTGTCTGGGGCTTGGTAAATGGCGGTCGTCCGACCTCTGAGCTGCCATCCCATCTGATGAATCACGAGGTAAAGAAGTTAAAGGATGAGAAGTATCGTGTCATTTATCATGCACATACGACCAATATCATTGCTCTTACCTTCGTGCTTCCGCTGGAGGATAAGGTATTTACCAGAGAGCTTTGGGAAATGGCAACTGAGTGTCCGGTTGTATTCCCGGATGGTATCGGCGTGGTACCGTGGATGGTGCCGGGCGGCAGAGATATTGCAGTAGCAACCAGTAAGCTGATGGAGAAGTATGACCTCGCAATCTGGGCGCATCATGGTATGTTTGCGGCAGGAGAGGATTTTGATTTGACCTTTGGTCTGATGCATACGGCAGAGAAGTCGGCAGAGATTTTGGTAAAGATGCTCTCTATGCGTCCGGATAAGCTCCAGACGATTACACCGACGGATTTCCGTGATTTGGCAAAGGATTTCAAAGTCAATCTTCCGGAAGAGTTCTTGTACGAGAAGAATTAAAAATTTAGCAAGAATTGATAGAAGATTGACAAGAGTAAACAAGCGTCCGCGACCAAAATCCGCTAGAATAAAAGAAAAGGATTTTGGTGATGGAACGGAGGTTTACCGAGAATGCAGCAAAGACAAAATAAAGTGTATCGCAACCTGTTTGTAGAGGCAGGCTTTGAGAAGGAAGCAGTTGAAAAACGTCTGGAGGAAATCAGACAGTTTTATTTCTACGGCGGTGAAACGGAACGTGTATATTTTCCGGTAGGAGATGATATGGCCTATATCTGTGATACGGGCAACAATGATGCCAGAACAGAGGGAATGTCCTACGGAATGATGCTTTGTGTACAGTTGGACATGAAGGAAGAATTTGACCGTTTGTGGAAATGGGCGAAGACTTATATGTGGATGCCGGAGGGCTGGAATGAAGGCTACTTTGCGTGGTCGTGTGCCTTGGATGGTACGAAGAACGACAACGGACCGGCACCGGATGGCGAAGAATTTTTTGCTATGGCATTATTTTTTGCGTCGCACCGTTGGGGTGACGGCGAGGGTATTTTCAACTATTCCAAAGAGGCGCGTGAAATTTTGAGAGCCTGCTTACATAAGGG
This sequence comes from Lachnospiraceae bacterium, assembly GCA_017462755.1. Taxonomy (GTDB): domain Bacteria; phylum Bacillota; class Clostridia; order Lachnospirales; family Lachnospiraceae; genus RGIG4057. The sequence continues at coordinate 78,300 of JAFTQM010000045.1, forward strand.
ACAGGATGGCAGAACGGGCACCACGATGTGGAATCTTGAGAATCATCAGATTCTGTTCGTGCCGGGAGTCGATTTTACCGACCCATCCTATCACTTGCCGCACTTTTATGAGTTATTTGCATTATGGGCAGATGAGGAGGATCGGGAGTTTTTCCGGATTGCGGCGAAGAAGAGCCGTGAATATCTGGCAAAAGCCTGCCATCCGGTTACCGGATTTTCGGCAGAATATGCAGAATTTGATGGTAGCCCGATGAAGCGCCCACTGTCTTGGACGACCGACCGGCATGACTGGTTTTACAGTGATTCTTATCTGACAGCAGCCAACATCGGTCTGGATTATGAATGGTTTGGTGTGGATGAAGGACAACGTGCGGCAGCAGATGCGATTCAGCGTTATCTGCTTCCGGCGCTACAGAAAAATCAATATCATATTTATGAGGTTGATGGTACTGTTGTTGCAGACGAGGTAATGCATCCGGTAGCCATTACGGCAACCGTGGCACAGGCATCGCTTGCAGCACAGGGAGACCAATGGAAGGAATGGGTAAGGCAATTTTTCGCCACACCATTGAGAACGGATAGCAGAAGATATTACGATAATTGCTTGTATTTTTTTGCATTCCTTGCATTGAGTGGAAATTATAAGGCATGGTAATCAAAAAAAAGGATAAAACGGGAACAAAAAAAGGAGCTTCACAATGTGAATGCTCCTTTTTTGCAAATAAAAAGGTTAAGAATAAAAATGAAAAATATGTGTAATTAGTTGCTTGTAAAGTTATCAAAGTAGCCCTGAATCAGAATGACCGGAGTACCCTTGTCGCCGGAACCGGAGGTCAGGTCACATAAAGAACCAATCAGGTCGGTCAGCTGTCTTGGGGTAGTACCCTGAGAAGCCATATTTCCTACCAGATTATCCTGCTTTGTCTTGATACTGTTGGAAATTGCCTCTTTTAATTCAGTACCGCTCAAATTAGCGAAATCGTTGTCAGCAAGATACTTTAACTTTAATTCGTTTGGAGTACCAATCAGACCGTCGGTAAATGCAGGTGATACGACCGGATCTGCCAATTCCCAAATCTTACCCTGTGGGTCCTTGAAAGCACCGTCACCGTATACCATAACCTCAACGTGCTTGCCGGTCTTTTTCAAAATCTCTGCCTGAATATCCAATACCAATCCCTTACATTCGTTCGGGAACAGCTTAATCTTATCCTCGGTGGACTTGTTGGAACCGAGCAGACCATACTTTTCATTGTAGCCGCTGCCGTTAATCGGAGCAGTCATAATATCATCCAAACCGCAGACAACCTTAGCACCTGCATTGCGCAGCAGACGCTTGGTGCGTACACGGGTATGAATGTCACAGTTGATAACGCAATCGGTGTAGTCGAGAATGGTCTTTGCCTGATTTGCAAATACGACCTCTACTTCTGCACCTGCCTCGCGGATGATGTTAGAGTAGTACTCTACATAGTCCACGCCGGTAAACTCGTGCTTGTTCTCACCGAACAGTTCACGATATCTCTCTAAGGTTAACACATCAGAATAAGGATTGATGCCGGCCTCATCTAACTGGTCGTAGGTCAGAAGAGCATTACCAACCTCATCACTCGGATAGCTTAACATCAGTACAACCTTCTTGCAGCCCATAGCAATACCCTTCAGGTTGATCGCAAAGCGGTTACGGGAAAGAATCGGGAAAATAACTCCGACGGTCTCTCCGCCAAGCTTAGCCTTAACATCTGCAGCGATGTCCTGTACGGTAACGTAATTGCCCTGTGCGCGGGCAACGATGGACTCTGTCAATGCGATAACATCTCTATCACGAAGTGCAAAGCCTTCGCTTTCAGCAGCCTCCAATACGCTGCTTACTGCAATATCTACCAAATTATCACCCTCACGGATAATCGGGCAACGAATACCTCTTGAAACTGTACCTACTTTTCTCTCCATGTTTCTCCTCGTTTCTGCGTGTGGTTTAGCGATTTACACGTATAAAGCGTATTAATACACGCACAACTATTATACATTGATAATTCGCAGAGTGCAAGATTATTTTTTTTATAAAGATGTTATTTTTTGCAAGACAAATGCCGATATATTTGTTAAAATATATCTATGGTAGTAAAGAAAGCCAAGTCAGAGGCAGCAGTAAGGCGAATGTAATTTCGGATATAGCATTGTTAAGAAAGCGAGGGAGCGCGATGAAAAAGAATAAGCTATTTGAGAATGTATGGCAAGGAAGCCATCTGATGTGGAAGCGCCGGGGCGGAGCACTGGCACTGGCACTGGTAATGACTGCATCCGCGACAGCAACACCGGCGATGGCAAACACGACGGTAGAGTTGGAGCAGACAGTGGTTTCGGCAGAAGAAGATACCTCTGTTTTACCAACCGGTGGCGTAATATATGATATCGAAGAGGTGCCGGAGGTGGCTACTGTAGCACCTGCCAATTTTTCGGTGGTGCAAATGTATGCATCGTCCGGTTTGTTGGCGGCAGGAAGTGAGAAATATGGCTACAGTCATCTGAGTACGGCACAGAAGGCGTTTTATGATGATTGTCTGGCAGCGATTGAGGTTTTTTTGTCAGGAGACTATAAGAACAAGGATTTTAGTTCGTCAGAAAACAATACAACCGTAACAAGTGTCGATTACAGCAAGCATGGTTTGGCGATTGCTGATGCTACGGCAGCGTATTATTGCCTGCGAGATGATTATCCGGAGTTGTATTGGCTGTGGTATGGATTTGCCTACTCCAGCAAAGAGCTTATGTTGCAAATCGGTGCGGATTATTATACGGCAGCAGCGCGTGCAGAAATGGATGCGGCAATCACGTCGGAGATTAACGAATATAAGAGCGCAGTGAGCGGACTCACAGATACATATGAGATTGTGCGTACCGTGCATGACAAGCTGGTTACGGATGTGGAGTACGCATATGATTCGAACAAACAGCCGGTCGATGAGCTGTGGGCGCATTCGATTGCCGGTGTTGTGGACGGACACAATGAAGTAGTGTGTGAAGGATATTCGAAGATGTTCCAGCTGGTATTGAATGAGTTGGATATCGAGAATGTCTATATGGTAGGTACTGCAGACGGCGGCGGACATGCATGGAACGGTGTCAAGATCGATGATGAATGGCTCTATGTCGATACGACCTGGGATGATACGGGCGCAGGTAAGGGCGGCGGAGGCATTCGGTATGCATATTTTTGTATACCTGCATCCGTATTTACCGATAGCCATACGGAAAACACCCCAAGCAACAGCGGCAGCAACTGGCTGTATGCAATTCCAAAGATGAGTGAGTCATCGGATTATACCTTTTATGCGAGATATAATTGCGATTTTACTTCTTTGATTTTAGAGGATGATGTAAAAAAGCAGCTGGAAACCGCAGGAAAGTCGGTACCGGGAGATTATATTCATGCATTGGGTAATAAGAGTGTGATGGAATGTTTGGCGCCGCTAACGAACGTATGGAGTTATAGCAACAATCCGGATGGCAATTACGTGATGTACATTGATGCGACGGATTACAAGGTACAGTATCCGGCGATTGGAATAACGATGAGCGAGACTGCATTGGAAATCGACCGTGACACGGAAAAGACGGCGAAGCTTTCGGTAACACTGGAGGCAAGCGGTGGTATGTGTGATGATGCGGTACGCTGGTCTGTATCCAGTTCCAATGTGAGCGTAGTACCGAGTGCGGATGGCAGAAGTGCATTGATTACCGGCAAACGTAACGGCTTTGCAACGGTTACTGCAACGGCAGTCAAGGGTGGCGTGTCTGCCAGCTGTATTGTGGAAGTCAAGGGCGAATCCGAGACGGAGAATATCTATTCGGACAGTGCATTCAGCAAAGCTCCGACCGAAGAGGAGCTTACCTTCTGGGTAAACGGCGGCAATGTAGGTAAGACAAAGGATACAAAGTATAATTACAAGTCCAGAACCCTGTATACCGATATCAAGGCTTCGACGATTACGACGACGGATGCCAAGGGTAAGACCAAGGAAAAGAAGGGTAAGCTGGTGGTAGGTGTGACGACTTCTGCAGAGCAGCCGACGCTGACGAAAAATAAGATTGTAGATGCAGAGGCAGCAAAGGTTGCAAAGGCAACGATTAATGCCAAGACCGGAGCGATTAAGGTAACGGCGCAGAAGCAGACCGGTACGGTTTATGTCTGGGTTATTGATACCGGAGATGCCGGAGCGGTGGCATACACCAAGCTTAACGTGATTGCGGCACCTTCGAAGATTTATGTCAACGATGCAGCATATGATGCGGATTCCAGAGAAGTGGTGAAAAAGGAAACGATGGCAATCGACAGTAGCCTGAAGGTTTATCTGGAGCCGTTGGTTAAAAATAAGGAAGCAACGATTGCAGAGGGTGGCAGCTATTATGTGACCTTTAGCAAGGGCGGCGAGGAATACGTTAAGGTATCAGAAATCGAAGGCTCGAAGTACGGTTATATCATTACGCCGATTGCAATGAATGCAGCAAAGCCGGGCAAGACGGTCAAGGTAACGGTGAACTTTGTCTGCACCGAGAATAACAAAAAGGCATCGGTGTCGATTACGATTACCAATCCGGTCAAGACGGTTGCTTATGAAGCGGGCAGCGGTCTGACCCTAAAAGAAGCGGACACCTTTACGATACCGTATTCCGAGGATTCAAAGCAGGAGGCAACGGTTCATTTTAATCCGACGCTGACTAACAGTGAATATGATACGACCGACAAGATGAAGGTGTATGCGATTTCCGGTGAAAATGGCTATTCCATTGACGAGAAGGGCAAGATTAAGGCTGTGAAGCCGAGTGGAGATGCAGCGAAGATGAAAGCGAGTCTGAGCAAGGACAAAAAGAGTATTATAGTAAAGGTGCCAAAGGGACTGGCAGTGGGAACCAAGGCATACTTCATGCTGTATTACAATGGCAACAGCTGTAATGCATTCTCGGTAGAGGTTGTAGAATAAGGGATTTGTAAAGCTTTTTCGCGGAAACACAAGGAAAAAAAGCATTGACAAACGGTATGGAAAATAGTATCATTGCTTTAATTGATTAAAGCGAACAAGCTGAAAGAAAATGGAGGATTATTATAGAATGGAAAAGAATGAAATCCCTTATAAGATTTACTTAGAAGAACACGAGATGCCGAAGCAGTGGTACAATGTGCGTGCCGACATGAAGAAGAAGCCGGCACCGCTGTTGAATCCGGTGACACATAAGCCGGTAACCGAGGACGAGCTGGCACAGGTATTTTGTAGAGAGTTAGCAAAGCAGGAGTTGGATGATACCACTCCTTACATTGATATTCCGCAGGAAATCCGTGATTTCTACCGTATGTACCGTCCGGCACCGCTGGTGCGTGCATACTGTCTGGAAAAGAAGTTAGGTACACCGGCACATATTTATTATAAGTTTGAGGGTAACAATACCTCCGGCAGCCACAAGCTCAATTCTGCAATTGCACAGGCATACTATGCAAAGCAGGAGGGGCTTAGAGGTGTAACGACCGAGACTGGTGCAGGTCAGTGGGGAACCGCGCTTTCGATGGCTTGCTCCTACTTTGATTTGGATTGTCAGGTATACATGGTAAAGTGCTCCTATGAGCAGAAGCCGTTCCGCCGTGAGGTAATGCGTACTTATGGTGCGAAGGTAACTCCGTCTCCTTCCATGACGACGAAGGTAGGACGTCAGATTAACGAAGAATTTCCAGGTACGACCGGCAGCCTTGGCTGTGCAATTTCTGAGGCAGTAGAGGCAGCTACCGGTCAGGAGGGCTATCGTTATGTATTAGGCTCGGTATTATCTCAGGTATTGCTGCATCAGTCGATTATCGGTTTGGAAACCAAGGCAGCCCTGGATAAGTATGGTGTTAAGGCTGATATGATTATCGGCTGTGCCGGCGGCGGTTCGAACGTGGGCGGTCTGCTTTCTCCGTTCGCAGGCGAGATGCTTCGCGGGGAAGCAAAGTATCAGATGATTGCAGTAGAGCCTGCATCCTGTCCGTCGATGACGCGCGGTGTATATGCTTATGATTACTGTGATACCGGAAAGGTATGTCCGCTTCAGAAGATGTATACGCTTGGCATCGGCTTTATGCCGTCCTCCAGTCATGCGGGCGGTCTGCGTTATCATGGTATGAGCGCAGTAGTTTCCGAGCTGTATGAGCAAGGCTTGTTAGAGGCACGCAGCGTAGAGCAGACAGCCGTATTTGAGGCAGCACAGATCTTTGCAAGAGTAGAAGGTATTCTTCCGGCACCGGAGAGCAGCCATGCGATTAAGGTAGCCATTGACGAGGCATTGAAGTGCAAGGAAACCGGCGAGGCAAAGAATATTGTATTCGGTCTGACCGGAACCGGATATTTTGATATGTATGCATACCAGAAGTTCAATGACGGCGTGATGGGAGATTACATTCCGACCGATGAGGAGATTGCAGCGGCAACCGCAAAATTACCGAAGGTAGCAGAATAAAAAGCAATATTTCTCGTAAAATAATTAGCAGCTATGGCATTTTTATGCTATGGCTGCTTTTTTGGGGATTTTCTTTTGTGAAATATGCCGTATTTTCAATTTCTCAAAAAAATTTTCACGAAAAAACTTGCGAAATTTCAAACTCATACTATAATAGAATAGATGAACTAGGTAAAAGTGTGAAAGAACGGAAAGAATGTAACATATTGAAGTATGGAAGTTCATTCACACAGCCAGTTTGCGTTTGTAACGCAAACGTGGGCGGATTAGCTGCTCCCATAATGCGGTCGCAGCATGACCGCAAGAAATATACGAGATGGATTACAAGGAGGATAACGATTATGCCAAAAAGAACAGACATCAAGAAGGTGCTGATTATCGGTTCTGGTCCGATTATTATTGGTCAGGCATGCGAGTTTGACTACTCAGGAACTCAGGCATGTAAAGCACTTCGCAAGCTGGGCTATGAAATTGTGCTGGTAAATTCCAATCCGGCTACGATTATGACCGATCCGGAGACTGCAGATGTAACCTACATTGAGCCATTGAATGTAGATCGTCTGGAGCAGATTATTGCAAAGGAACGTCCAGATGCACTCCTTCCGAATCTGGGAGGTCAGTCCGGTCTGAATCTTTGCTCTGAGCTGCATCAGGCAGGTGTTCTTGACAAGTACAATGTACAGGTTATTGGTGTACAGGTAGATGCCATTGAGCGTGGTGAGGATCGAATTGAGTTCAAGAAGACAATGGATTCTCTTGGCATTGAGATGGCACGCAGTGAGGTAGCCTACAGTGTAGATGAGGCGCTGGCGATTGCGGACAAGCTCGGATATCCGGTTGTACTCCGTCCTGCATATACCATGGGTGGTGCCGGCGGCGGTCTGGTATACAACAAAGAAGAGTTAGCAACTGTTTGTGCAAGAGGTCTTCAGGCGAGTCTGGTAGGACAGGTACTCGTAGAGGAATCCATCTTAGGCTGGGAAGAGCTTGAGTTAGAGGTAGTAAGAGATGCTGAGGGCAATATTATTACCGTATGCTTCATCGAGAACATCGACCCATTGGGTGTGCATACCGGTGACTCCTTCTGTGCAGCTCCAATGCTGACGATTTCGAAGGAATGCCAGAAGAGATTACAGGAGCAGGCATATAAGATTGTAGAATCCGTACAGGTTATCGGTGGTACGAACGTACAGTTCGCACATGACCCGGTATCTGATCGTATCATTGTTATTGAGATTAATCCAAGAACCTCCCGTTCTTCCGCATTGGCTTCCAAGGCAACCGGTTTCCCGATTGCACTGGTATCCGCAATGTTGGCAGCAGGTCTGACCTTAAAGGACATTCCATGCGGCAAGTATGGTACATTGGACAAGTATGTACCGGACGGAGATTATATTGTAATTAAGTTTGCTCGTTGGGCATTTGAGAAGTTCAAGGGCGTACAGGATAAGTTAGGTACTCAGATGCGCGCCGTAGGTGAGGTAATGAGTATCGGTAAGACCTACAAGGAAGCATTCCAGAAGGCAATCCGCAGCTTGGAGACCGGACGTTATGGTCTGGGCTATGCAAAGGATTTTCATTCTCTGACGAAGGAAGAACTGCTGCATAGACTGATTACTCCATCCAGTGAGCGTCACTTCCTGATGTACGAGGCACTGCGTAAGGGTGCTACCGTAGAGGAAATCTTTGAGATTACCAAGGTAAAGGCATACTTTATCGAGCAGATGAAGGAATTGGTAGAGGAAGAAGAAGCACTTCTTGCAGGAAAGGGTAGTCTGCCGGCAGATGACAAGCTGATTTCCGCAAAGAAGAACGGCTTCTCCGATAAGTATCTGAGCCAGATTTTAGAGGTTCCGGAGGAAGATATCCGCAACCGCAGAATTGAAATCGGTCTGGAGGAGGCATGGGAAGGCGTACATGTATCCGGTACCGAGAATAACGCATACTACTATTCGACCTACAATGCTGAGGACAAGAATCCGGTGAACACCGATAAGCAGAAGATTATGATTTTGGGCGGCGGTCCAAACCGTATCGGTCAGGGTATCGAGTTCGATTACTGCTGTGTACACGCAGCTATGGCATTGAAGAAGCTGGGCTTTGAGACCATTATCGTAAACTGTAATCCGGAGACCGTATCGACCGACTACGATACCTCCGACAAGCTGTATTTCGAGCCGTTGACCTTAGAAGATGTATTAAGCATCTACAAGAAGGAGAAGCCACTTGGCGTAATCGCACAGTTTGGTGGTCAGACTCCTCTGAACTTGGCAGCAGAGCTTGAGAAGAACGGAGTTAAGATTTTAGGAACCTCCCCGGCAGTGATTGACTTGGCAGAGGACCGTGATTTGTTCCGTGAGATGATGGAGAAGTTAGAGATTCCGATGCCGGAGTCCGGTATGGCAGTAAACGTAGAGGAAGCCATTGAGATTGCCAATAAGATTGGTTATCCGGTTATGGTACGTCCTTCCTACGTGCTCGGCGGACGTGGTATGGAAGTCGTATACAATGACGAAGCAATGACCGAATATATGAAGGCAGCCGTTGGTGTAACACCGGATCGTCCGATTCTGATTGACCGTTTCTTGAATCACGCATTAGAGTGTGAGGCAGATGCAATCAGTGATGGTACCAATGCATTCGTACCGGCAGTTATGGAGCACATTGAGTTAGCAGGTGTACACTCCGGTGACTCGGCTTGTATCATTCCATCCGCACACATCAGCGAAGAGAATGTGGCTACGATTAAAGAATATACCCGCAAGATTGCAGAGGAGATGCATGTAAAGGGTCTGATGAACATGCAGTATGCGATTGAGAACGGCAAGGTATATGTGCTGGAGGCAAATCCAAGAGCATCCCGTACTGTACCGTTGGTATCCAAGGTATGTAACATCCGCATGGTACCATTGGCAACCGAGATTATTACTGCGGAGCTTACCGGTCGCCCATCTCCGATTGCAGATTTAAAGGAGCGTGTAATCCCGAACTACGGTGTGAAGGAAGCAGCCTTCCCATTCAATATGTTCCCTGAGGTAGATCCGGTACTCGGACCGGAAATGCGTTCGACCGGTGAGGTACTCGGTATGTCCAAGTCCTCCGGTGAGGCATTCTTCAAGGCACAGGAGGGTGTACAGTCCAAGCTTCCGTTAGAGGGTACGGTGCTGATTTCCGTAAACGACAAGGATAAGGCAGAGGCAGTAGAGGTTGCAAAGATTTTTGCTGAGGATGGCTTCAAGATTGTAGCTACCGGTGGTACTTACGACCTGATTACCAGTGCAGGCATTCCGGCAGAAAAGGTAAAGAAGATGTCCGAGGGTCGTCCGAACATCTATGATATGATTACCAATGGCGAGGTTCAGCTGGTTATCAACTCCCCACTCGAGAAGGGTGGCGTGAGCGACGACAGTTACCTGCGTAAGGCAGCCATCAAGGCAAAGGTACCTTATATGACCACGCTTGCAGCTGCAAAGGCATCCGCAGAGGGTATTCACTATGTAAAGACCAATCCGGAGAGTGAGATTAAGTCCTTGCAGGAGTATCACAGCGAGATTAAATAAATAAAAGTGTTTCGATAGCCTGGGAATTCCCGGGCTATCGGTTTATAAAGAGTTCAAAAGGAGAAGAGACTATGGGTTGGACAGAGCAGTATAAGAAAGCAGTAACCTTTAGCTACGATGATGGAGTGGCACAGGATTTGAGATTGTTGGAGATTTTCAATCGATATGGGATGAAGGCAACCTTTAATCTGAACACCGGCTTGAATGCAGAGAACGGAAGCTGGGTTTATATGGGCAAGGAAGTAAAGCGACTGAATCTGGCGGAGCATATAAAGACATACGAAGGGCATGAAATCGCAGTACATACGAGAACGCATCCGAATCTTTTGGAGGTAGATGATGTGACCTTTGACCGGGAGATTCGCGAGGATGCAGAAGAAATCGAGCGCTTGTTTGGCCGCAAGCCGGTTGGTATGGCGTATCCGTATGGCACCTACAGTGATGAAATCATTGCAAAGCTGCCGGCATACGGTATTCAGTACAGTCGCAGTGTATGGCAGAATCATGATTTTGCGTTGCAGGATAATTTGCTGGCATTTCGCCCGACCTGTCACCATGATGATGAAGCATTGTTTGACTTGGCGGAACGGTTTCTTGCAATGGAGCCGGATACCCCGCAGATTTTCTACATCTGGGGACATGCCTATGAATTTGACGGCAAGGAAAACTGGGACCGCATCGAAAAACTGTGCCAAAAACTAGCCGGACGAAACGACATCTTCTACGGAACCAACGCAGAAGTGTTATTATAAAAGCTAATTTACAATTCGATTTTCGCCCATCGTCCGCCGGAGAAGCGTACAAATCCGGCGACAAAGCGAAACGCCTGATCAATAATCAGGGAAATCCATGCACCGGCAAGCCCGAAGCCTGCAGGATAGCAGAGAACATAAGTCAATATCGGACGAATGACCGCAATACTAATCATCGAGGTAATGGCAACATATTTTGAATCTCCGGCACCGCGCAGACAGCCGTTTAAGACCACCTGAGAGGTTTGGAAATGCGTGGAAAGTGCCATCAGAATCAGGATGGTAGAACCCAGCTCGATGATTTCCGGGTCCTTGGAAAACAGCTCCACCAGAGAATATCTGCCGAAGAGAAAGAGCAGAAAAATACCGGTAGAGGCAAGGAAGGCAATTCGCTGTCCGACCTTGCCGAATATCGTGGACAAATCCGGCCGTTTTGCGCCAAGATTTTGACCGACTAAGGCGGATGCGGCAATCGCAAAGCCGTCGCCAAAGCAGAAGGAAAGGTTCAGGATGTTCATACAAATCAAATGAGTAGCATACTCTGTCGTTCCGATTCCGGCAACGATTTTGGCATAGGCAAAAAAGCCGATGCGCATAAAGACCTGCTCCACAAAGGCACTGCTGCTGACGCGAAAAATCGGAGAAAGTATCTCGGCAGATATTGTCCACTTGCTCTTGCGACGAAGCGAAAGATAGCCGTTTTTGCGGAGCAATGTAGTGACGGAAATTGCACAGGCGGCCATAGCACCCATTGCCGTAGCAATCGCGGCACCCTTAACTCCGAGCTTCGGGAAAATCCAGATACCGTTAATCAACAGGTAATTGAAGCACAGATTCACCAGATTTGCGACAATATTGGTCATCATAGAGATTTTGGTCTTGCCGCAGCCGCGCTGCGCTGCATTGATGGTCAGATTGAGGGAGGTAAACAAAATGCTGACACAGAGGATGCGGAAATAAGTAATGGCATCCTCTAAATATACTGCATCGGCACCGGCAAACAGCAGCAAGGGCTTGGCGAAAAGAAAACCGAGCGTGGAGGTAAGCAGGGACAGCAGAAAGCTGAGCTGGATTACAACACGCAGCGTGTGATTGGCACCGTCCTGATCCTTTTGACCCTTGCGCCGGGCAATGACCGCAGTAACTCCTACATTGAGTGAAAAGATAACTGCCAACAAAATAAATTTCGGCTGATTGGTAATGCCGACCGCATTGATGGCATTTTCGCCGAGGGTACCGACCATCATGGTGTCGACGGCACTGACCAGTCCGACTAACAGGGATTCTAACGCAGATGGCCAGGCAACCTGAAAGAAGGTACGGTAAGCACTGCCGGTCGAAGGAATCTCGCCAAGCTGCTGCGTCTTTTTTAGCATATGTGCGGTAGAAAAAAGAGCAGCAAGCGGATTGCGTTTTGTCTTAGGTTGAATTTCTGATATCATACTATGCCTCGTTTCTGAAATTAAAATCAAATCTTCTGATTATCATAATAGCACACTTTCGACAAATGTCTATCATCTACATTCACAAAATTTTACCATTCATCAGTAAATAGCAGGAAAATGTACATACTAATCCTTGGATTTGTGCATAGCTTTGCATCTGTACGCGCTGCAGCAGGTGCAAAGGATTACAATGGCAGTGCAGAAATGAGGTAGTATGGAGAATAAGCAAATGGACAAGCTTTCCCTTCAGTTGACGGAGAATATAGCAGAATTTGACCGGATTCTGAGTGTAAAAGAAAACTATGATATGTTAAAGCGGGTTTTTCGCATCGGAACCAGACAGGCGTGTTTTTATTTTATAGACGGCTTTCATAAGGATGAGATATTACAGCGTCTGCTGCAATATTATGCAGATTTGGAAAACGAGGATACACCGGAAAGCTTACAGCAGCTGATGCAGCAGCATATGCCCTATGGTGAGCTGGAGCTGGTCACGGGAAAGGAGGCGCTGATTGCAGCAATACTGTCCGGTAAGCCGGGACTGTTAGTAGATGGTTTTGATACGGCGATAACCGTAGACTTTCGAAATTATCCGGCGCGCAGCGTATCGGAGCCGGACAAGGACAAGGCAATGCGCGGTTCGAAGGACGGCTTTGTGGAAACGCTGGTATTCAATACGGCGCTGATTCGACGCAGAATCCGCACACCGGAATTTATGATAGAAATGCTTTCGGCAGGACGAAGCTCAAAAACGGATATTGCCGTCTGTTATATGTCGAACCGGGTGGATAAAAAATTTCTGAACGAAATCAAGGAACGCATCAATCAAATTAATGTGGATGCATTGACGATGAATCAGCAGAGTCTGGCGGAATGCTTGTTTCAGGGAAAATGGATTGATCCGTTTCCGAAATTCAAGTTTTCCGAGCGACCGGATACCGCGGCAGCCTGCATTTTGGAGGGCTGCATTGTATTGCTGGTAGACAATTCACCCGCAGCCATGATATTGCCGGCAAGTATTTTTGACATTGTCGAAGAGGCGGACGACTATTATTTTCCGCCGATTACCGGTACCTATTTGCGGCTTTCCCGTCTGTTCATCAACATACTGGCGCTGGTGCTGACACCGCTGTTTATGCTGGTCAGCAAAAATCCGGAGTACCTGCCGGAGATGTTTGCCTTTGTCGCAATCAAGGATCCGGTCAATATCCCGCTTATCTGGCAGTTTCTGATTTTGGAATTTATGGTGGATGGTCTGCGTCTGGCATCCTTGAATACCCCGAATATGCTCAGTACGCCGCTCAGTGTTATTTCCGGTCTGGTCATCGGCGAATTTACAGTCAGCTCCGGCTGGTTCAACGCAGAGGCAATGCTTTATATGGCATTTGTAACCATTGCCAATTATACGCAGGTAAATTTTGAACTTGGCTATGCGCTCAAGTTTTTGCGTATTTTGACCATTGTACTGACCTGGTTCTTTGGCATCTGGGGGTTTGCAGGCGGTCTGCTGTTTGCAGCATTTGCGATTCTGGCAAACCGTACCGTGGCAGGAAAAAGCTATCTGTATCCGCTCATTCCGTTCCGACCGAAGGAGTTTCTGCGAAGAGTAGTCAGAGTATCGCTTCCGAACAGCGAAAAGAAAGGCTGACTCTTGTAAGCAGAACAATTTTGCGGTATAATTTCTTTAGATGCAAATGAGCAAATGTCTTGTAGCAAGGAGGAATTCGTATGTCAGTACCTACACCACACAACAATGCAAAAAAGGGTGATATCGCAAAAACGGTTTTGATGCCGGGCGATCCGCTGCGTGCAAAATTCATTGCGGAAACTTATTTGGAAAATGTAACCTGTTTTAATACGGTTCGTAATATGTTAGGCTATACCGGTACCTATCAGGGCAAGGAGGTTTCGGTTATGGGCGGTGGTATGGGCATTCCGTCCATCGGTATTTACAGCTATGAGCTGTTTCATTTTTATGATGTGGACAATATCATCCGCATCGGTTCAGCCGGTGGTATTTCGGATGATGTGAAAGTAAGGGATATTGTGTTTGCGATGGCAGCTTCGACCAATTCGAATTATGCGTCGCAATATAAGCTTCCGGGGACGATAGCGCCTACCGCTGATTTTGGATTGCTGCAGAAGGCGGTTGCGGCAGCTACGGAGAAGAATATCGCTTTTACGGCAGGGAATGTCCTTTCCTCGGATATCTTTTATACCGAGGATGCAGCGGACAATGATGCATGGAAGAAGATGGGTGTGTTAGCGGTTGAAATGGAATCGGCAGGCTTGTATCTGAATGCAGCCAGAGCGGGCAAAAAGGCGCTTTGTATTCTGACCATCTCTGACCATCTGTATACCGGAGAGTCCCTGTCTGCCGAGGAGCGTCAGACCAGCTTCCGTGATATGATGGAGATTGCGTTGAGCTTGGCATAGGGCATTCCGGGAATGGAGGATAGTGTAAAAATGGATCGTATGAAAACAGAACAAATTACCGCGATGGTGGATCATACCCTGTTAGCGCAGACCGCGGTGTGGGAAGAGATTCAGCAGATTTGTGACGACGCGATGACATATCGGACGGCTTCGGTTTGTATTCCGCCATCGTTTGTAAAGCAGGCAAAGGAATATGTCGGCGATAAGATGGCAGTGTGTACCGTGATTGGATTTCCGAATGGCTACCATACAACCGCAGTCAAGGTGTTTGAAACCGAGGATGCAGTAAAGAACGGTGCGGACGAGATTGATATGGTGATTAATATCGGTCAGGTAAAGGCAGGACGCTATGATTTGGTCTTAGAGGAAATCAAGCAGGTAAAGGCTGCCTGTGCGGGGCGTATTTTAAAGGTGATTATTGAGACCTGTCTGCTGACGGATGCAGAAAAGAAGGAAATGTGTCGGGTGGTAACAGAGTCCGGTGCAGACTATATCAAGACCTCGACCGGTTTTTCGACGGTGGGGGCGACCTTTGACGATATTCGCCTGTTTCAGGAGAATGTCGGTGCGCAGGTAAAGATAAAGGCGGCAGGCGGTATCAGCAGTCTTGAGGATGCCGAAACCTTTGCAGAGCTTGGAGCGAGCAGACTGGGTACGAGCCGGATTATCAAGATATTAAAGAGCAAAGGAGCAGACCATGGAACTGGATACTAAGACTCTTCGAATGCTGGTAAGGGTAGCACTTCTGACGAGGGACTATGCATATGCGCCATATTCGCAGTTTCATGTTGGTGCAGCCCTGCTTACGGCAAAGGGAAGGATTTATACCGGCTGCAATATTGAGAATGCAGGCTATTCTGCAACGAATTGTGCCGAGCGAACCGCATTTTTTAAGGCGGTCAGCGAGAGCGAGCGGGAGTTTGCGGCAATCGCAATCGCAGGAGGAAAAAAGGATGAACCGGCAGATTATACGCCACCATGCGGCATTTGTCGTCAGGTAATGGCAGAGTTTTGCGGACCGGAATTTCCGGTTATTTTAGTACGTTCCGAGGAGGAGTATCAGATTTATACCTTAGCGGAACTGTATCCGATGGGATTTTCTCCGAAAAATCTGGAATAATCGGAACATCGGAAGCAAGGAGAAGAGAGGGTAAGAAATGGCAACAAATCAGAAAAAGAAATCCGGCTCCGCTACGAGCCGGAGTCGAAATACGAACAGCAAAAAGAGCAGCAGTCGGAGTAATAACAGCCGTAGCAGTAGTCGCAGCGGTAGCAGCCGGAGCGGCAATCGCGGTCGCGGAAGTCAGAAGAGCAGTTCTTCCGGAGATGGCTTATCCAAGGTTTTGCTTATTTTATTTTTGGGTCTGTTGGTCGTACTGCTGATTTCCGGCTTGTTAAAAAACAAAAAAGAGAACGAGGAGAAACCGACACCGACTCCGACGGGGCAGATTACTGCAGCGTTGACGCCGACGGTTGCACCGACCCCGGAGGGGATGGGAGATCCGACTCTGGCACCGAGTCCGACACCGACCGTGGCAGCTACACCGACATTGACACCGAGTCCGACACCAAGCCCGGTGGCTACACCGACGGTACCACCGGCAGAGCCGGAGGCTGCCATTACGTTAGATGAAGCCGAGGCGAAGATGGCGGAGATTGTAAATGTCGCAGGATATGATTATGAGCTGTCCGATGACCATTTATGGAAGGATGGCAGGATGTATTACTGCTACGTTATTACCTATCAGCAGGCAGAGCAGTATGCGATTTTGCTGGATCAGGAAAGCGGAGAAATGTATTACTATGATGCGGAAGGAAACAAAACTCCGTTAGAACATTTTCCGATGGATTCGACAGAAGCACCGGGGCAGGGAGAAAATGCAGGCATAAGCGAGGAAAAGGCAGTGAGCTGGCTGTCCGAGCTTTCGTTTACATCACTGGCACTTCCGGCACCGCTTGCAGAGTGTGAGGTATCCTTGGATACGTGGAAAACCATGGTATATGGTAAGGAATGCTATTGTCTGAATGTATTTTATCAGGGAACGCTGGCCGGAACGATTTATTTTACGGAGACAGCACAGAGCGTGTATTATTTGGATGAGTTCGGCGAATTTATCCGGGTAAGATAACGCAGCAAATAAGAAGTGGTGTGTGAATTGGAGGAAGAAAAATGTCAACCATCAAGGATATTTCGGAACGGTGCGGTGTTTCTGTGTCTACGGTCAGTAAGGTGCTCAACGGCTACCGGGAAATCGGAGAAAAGACACGGGAGCAGGTATTTAAGGCAGCACAGGAGCTGGGATATGTGCAGGGAGAACGGGGCAGATATGCCAGACAGCAGAAGGGATATCAGATTGGCGTCCTTTTTTCTACCTTGTATTATCAGGGGCTGAAGAATGAATATTTTGCATATATTTTGTCGGCATTCCGGCAGGAGGCGACCAAAGCGGGCTATGATATTACGTTTATTGAGCACAATGTAGGCAGAAAGTCAATGAGCTATCTCGAGCATACCAGAAATCGTAATTTTGACGGAGTCTGCATTGCCTGTGCGGATTTTACGAAGCCGGAGGTGCTGGAGCTGGTAAATTCGGAATATCCGGTGGTTACGATTGACCATGCCTTCCATGAGGCAATTTCGATATTATCGGACAATGTGGACGGAATGAAGCAGTTAGTGGAATATATTCTTTCGATGGGACACAAAAAGATTGCGTATATTCACGGTACGCATTCCGCGGTAACACATAATCGTCTGGTAAGCTTTCACAGCTGTATGGCGGCGCATGGCTTACAGGTTCCGGGAGAGTATCTGAGAGAGGGCGAATATCGCAATGCAGAGACGGCAGAAGCATTGACGAAGGAGCTCTTGGCACTGCCGGAGCCGCCGACCTGTATTTTGGCATCGGATGATTATGCGGCACTTGGAGTAATCAAAGCGATTCACCAGAAGGGGCTTCGCGTGCCGGAGAATATTTCGGTGGCAGGGTATGACGGTATCTCGGTATCGCAGGCACTGGTACCGAAGCTGACCACCATCCGACAGGATACGGAGCGTATCGGCAAAGAGGCAGCGAGACGGTTGATTCGTTTGATTGAAAGCCCGATGACGACACCATTAGAGAGTGTGCTTATGAAGGTAGAGCTGATTGCAGGCGAGAGTGTGAAACCACCACAGATGCATTAGAAAAATACATATTTTTAAAAGTTGTACATTTTACTTACATTTAGTGAACAACCGAGTTACATTAGTTTGCAAAATGTGAAGTCACAGGATATTTTTTCGCGATAGCAAAAAAATAGTAGCAATTTGTCGGCAAATGGTATATGATAAAGCTATGAGATGAGATGCGGAACTAGATTGAGTGTACATGGAAGGAAGCTCAGAAAGGAAAGCGAGAATCAAGGAGGAAGCACATATGGAAAAGGCTTTTTTTGAATGGGCGCAGTTTTCAGGAGAGAATGGAAATACTGCGTTTCCGGTGGAAGCAATCGAAGAGCTTTTTTTGATGGATTTTGAGGAAGGAACCATCTGGCTCTCCAAAAAGCTGGCAAATTTACTTTATTTTGAAAAAGAAGAGATACTATCGAAACTCTCCATGGAGGAGTTTTATATGTTCTTTTCGGAGGGCGGCAGAGAGATTTTCAAGGAAGAGGTACAGCGTCTGCGCAATGGAAAGGTAAACCGTGTAAACAGTCATGTGGCGGTTATTCGTGAAAAGGAATTGCTCAGTGCGGTGTGTTATGTATTTCGGCTGCCACAGCCACGATACCTGTTAGGTTTTTTGTCGATTGATTATCAGCCGATACAGGAATATGAACAGCAGATGGAAGTAATGATTCGCAAGATGCAGTGGACTCAGAATGTAAATCAGCTGACGCTGGAGGGCTCGGCAGATTATGTATATCAGTTTGATTTGGTAGAAAATGTGTGTACCTTTTCGTCAAAGGCGCTGGAGGTGCTTCCGCTTGAGAGTGCGACGGTGCCGGATGCAATGAGCCGGATGTTAGAGCTGGTAATACCGGAGGACCGCCAGATGTATCTGGATTCGCTGACTCCGTTTTTGACGGCGCAATCGGATTGCCATAAGGTAAAATATCGTGTAAGAAACCGCAATGGTGAGATTATGTGGTTATCCAGTCAGGGCAAGGGCTTGCATGACGAGAGTGGAAAACCGTTGCTGTTAGCAGGTTCCATGATAGATATTACGGAGCAGCAGGAGCGGGAAGCAGAGATTCGGCAGATGCTGTATTATGATTCGCTCACGAAGCTGAAAAATCGTCTCTGCTTTGAAGAGGAGTTAGAGAAATATTTGCAGCAACCGGATGTGAAGGGCAGCTTTGTATACATAAATATCCGTAAGTTTAAGCTGTTTAATGAGATGTTCGGAAAGAGCTTTGCAGACCGGATTTTGCAGGAGTTTGCGCGGATGTTGAAGCTGTATTTTCCGGGAGCACTTGGCATTTATCGTTTTGTCGGTGATGAATTTTTGGTGCATTTGAGTGAGCATACCAGAGAGGAAATCATGGGACGTCTGATTCCGTTCCAGAGCAGCTTAAAGAATAGCTGGGAGATGGAAGGGCATACTTTGTATGTCAATATGTATGCAGCGGTCGTAATGTACCCGGAGGACGGTGCTGATGTAGAAGAGCTGGTATTGCACGCAAATCAGTGTCTGCACCGCTTGGCGAGAGACGAGAAGGAGGAAATTCGTTTCTTTACCGGACAGACCGGAGAGGATATTTCGAAGCAGTATCGGTTGGAGAATGAGCTGCGCAAGGATATCCGTAATGATTTCCAGCATTTTCGAGTAGTATATCAGCCGATTGTGCATCTCAAGGGCGGCGAGCATTGGGAGGGTGCGGAGGCTTTGCTACGTTACAGCAATCCGGATTTGCCGAATGTAGGACAGATGGAGATGATACGAACCTTAGAGCAGTCGGGTATGATTTTGCAGGTCGGACGCTGGGTTATTTCGCAGGCGGTTAAGGAATGCAGCCGTTGGAACAAAGCAACCGGAAAGAATATGGTGGTACATGTAAACATGGCAGCCCAGCAGATTCCGGATGCCGGTCTGATTAAGCATATCAAGGAGGAGTGCCGTGTAAATGATTTACCGTATTCCAGTCTGGTGATTGAACTGACGGAGACCTCGCTGGTAAATAATTTTGCGCAGGCGACAGAGCTTTGTCAGGCGTTAAAGCGGCTGGGTGTCGGTGTGGCATTAGATGATTTTGGTACCGGTTATTCGGGCTTTACTTATCTGCGTGATTTTCCGATCAGCCAGATTAAGGTGGACCGTGAGTATGCAAAGGACATTCCGACTAATCTTTACAATCAGGTAATTGTGTCCTTTATGCGTAATCTGTCACGCAATATGAATGTGGGGCTCTGTGTCGAGGGTGTCGAGACAGAGGATGAGCTGACGATTCTGCTTCATATGGGCGTGGATACAATTCAGGGCTTTTATTTTGAACGACCGATGGAGGCGGAGAACATTCGCAAGGAATTTATCCGCAGAGCAGTAGGAAATGTAGAGTAGCGTTAGCTCAGACAGAAAGGAAAAGCAGGATGGCGAAGGAATTAAAAAAGAGAAGTGAGGTTGACCCGAAGGATACCTGGGCAACCGAGGATTTATATGCGAGTGATGCGCTTTGGAGCGAGGATTTGGAGCGGTTTAAGCAGAATGTCGCAGAGCTGAAGAATTATCGCGGTCATTTGGGAGATTCGGCAGAGGGCTTGTATCGTTTCTTCACACTGGATGATGAGAGCGATTTGCTGATGGATCGTTTGGGAAACTATGCAGCTCGCAAAAAGGATGAGGATACGACGAATCCGACCTATCAGGCAATGATGGGACAGCTGATGGCGGTTTACAACGAGACCGCATCGGAGATGGCGTTTGTAACACCGGAGCTGGTAGAGATTTCAGCGGATACCTATGAGCGTTTTTATGGGGAAAAGCCGGAACTGAAATTGTATAAGCTCAGAATTGACCGGGCATTGCGCAGAAAGGCACATACGCTTTCGGCAGCAGAAGAGCGTATTCTGGCAGCCTCCGGAGAGGTTGCGGATATACCGTCCGATGCTTTTTCGATGTTCAATAATGCAGATTTGCAGTTCCCGATGGTATCGGATGGAGAGGGCGGCAAGGTGCGTCTGACCCATGGCAATTACATTCATCTGGTAGAGAACGAAGACCGCGAGGTGCGCAAGGAAGCATTTGAAGCGTTGTATTCGGTATACGGACAGTTTAAGAATACGACGGCGACGTTGCTTGCCGGTCAGATTAAGCAGCTTTCGTTCTATGCAAAGCTGCGGAATTATGCTTCGACCTTAGAGGCAGCGCTGGATGTGAACGAGATTCCGGTCGAGGTATACAAGAATTTGATTCAGACGGTACATGACCATATGCATCTGATGCATCGTTATGTACGACTGAGAAAGAAGATGCTCGGACTTGATGAGCTGCATATGTACGATGTATATACCCCGGTGGTTACCGGTGTGGATATGAAGATTCCGTTCGAGGAAGCAAAACAGATGGTATATGATGCACTGGCTCCGATGGGCGAGGAGTATCGCAAGCTGTTAAAGGAAGGCTTTGATAATCGTTGGATTGATGTTTACGAGAATGTGGGTAAGCGCAGCGGTGCATATTCGGCAGGTGCCAAGGTGCATCCGTATGTACTTTTAAACTATGCAGGAAATCTGGACAGTGTATTTACACTGGCGCATGAGATGGGTCATGCACTGCATTCGTGGTATTCCAATCAAAATCAGCCAACGGTGTATTCGGATTATCGCATTTTTGTGGCAGAGGTGGCATCGACCTGCAATGAGGCACTTTTGATGCAGCATCTGCTTAAGACTACGACCGACCCGAAGCAGCGTGCTTACCTGATTAATCATGCATTGGATGGCTTCCGTGGTACGCTTTACCGCCAGACCATGTTTGCGGAATTTGAACTTTTGATTAACGAAAAGCATGAGAGAGGCGAAACACTGACCGCAGAGGCATTGAGCAGCATGTATCATGATTT
The DNA here is from genome assembly GCA_017462755.1 of Lachnospiraceae bacterium. Lineage (GTDB taxonomy): Bacteria > Bacillota > Clostridia > Lachnospirales > Lachnospiraceae > RGIG4057. The sequence goes on from JAFTQM010000045.1 coordinate 100,026, forward strand.
GAATCAGCTATATTTCGGAGACGATATGATAATTGATTCCCAGATTGATGTGGAATGGTCGAGAATACCGCATTTTTACTACAATTTCTATGTGTATCAGTATGCTACAGGCTATTCGGCAGCAATGGCACTTTCGGCAAAGATTTTAAAAGAGGGAGAGAGCGCAGTAAAGGACTACATTCGTTTCCTGAGCAGTGGTTCGTCTGCTGACCCGATTTCTCTGTTAAAGATTGCAGGTGTGGATATGAGCAGCCCGGCTCCGATTGCAGAAGCCTTGCAGGTGTTCGAGGGATATTTGGATGAGTTGGAGAAGCTGATATAGGTAAAAAGGATAAAAATATTCAAGTAATAAAACAAACCGCTTCCAAAGGTTTCGATTGGAAGCGGTTTGTTTCGTTTTAGAAGTGTAAATCCGAAAGAAAGTAGTGATTCGCGTTTATTTGGCCGCTTCTTTTACTGTAATCGTACAGGTTCGTTTGATACCGCTGGCGGTAGTTACCGTAATTTTTGCAGTACCCGGCGCAATGGCAGTGACCTTGCCGGAGGCGCTTACCTTGCAGACTGCGGTATTTGAGCTGCGGTATTTTAGCTTGTCCGTGCTGGCAGCAGGAGTCAGGGTCGGGACAATCTGATAGGTCTTTCCTGCCAGAACGGTCTTGGTGTAATTCTTTAGCTTCAAAGCGGTAGACTTGATAATCTCGACATTGATTGTGTGTACGGATTTGTTACCGCGATAATCACAGAGATATATCGTATAAACGCCCGGATTAGCTACGTTAAATTTGACGGAGCCGGAGGTTAGAGCCAGTGAAGTACCGGCATCCGCAGCCAAGAAATAATCTACGGGTTGTTCACCGGAAGCGTATTTGATGGTTTTGATACCGCTTTCGGTATCGGCAGCCTTTAGCGTAATTGTGCTGCTTTTGTAATTATATGCTACCTGATAAGAGAGCGTAGCGGTAGGTGCCGTGGTATCGTCTACGACCTGATAGATAACGGCACGCTCGTTACCGGCATAATCGCTCACGTAAAAGGTATATTTGCCTGCCTTTGAGAAGGAAACCGAGCCATTGGTAATCGCGTTTCCGACGGTACCGTGTTGGAAATAGCTAAGTTCCTTAACACCGGAGGCATAACGGATGGTGCGAATTCCGGAACCGCCTTTGTCCTTGGCTTTTACCGTAACGACGATAGCCTCGTCCTGAAAGCCGGATTGGAAGGACAGGGAAGGCTTGGAATAGTCATGCTTTAGGTCAGTGGTGGCCTGCAAGGCAGCCAACATATCCGGAATACCTGCGGAAACGGTCTTTCCTTCCAAAGTGGAAAGCGGTTTTACGGTGTTCAGAATCAACTCCCTGACATTGGACGGATAAAGGTTACCGCCACAGGAATACAGCAGGGCGGCGACACCGGTCACATGAGGTGTTGCCATCGAGGAGCCGGAGAAGGAGCAGTAATCGCCCACGCAGGTACTGTAAATATGGATGCCCGGAGCAGCAATGTCAACCGAAGTGGCACCATAGTTGGATTTGGCAGATAACAGACCATTCGCATCAATAAAGGTAACTGCAATCAAATTGTCCAAATCGTAGCTGGCAGGATAAATTGGAGACTCATCGGTATTGGTCCCGGAATTGCCCGCGGCTGCAACAAAAAGCATATCGGATTCACGAATAACCTGCTTTAAGGTAGCATTGCTCTTGGAGGTACCCCAGCTGATGTTGCAGATATCTGCTCCCATTGCGGTGGCATAACGAATGGCGCGGACAGCATTGGAAATCGTGCCGGAGCCGTTCTTGTCTCCGTGAATTTTCAAAACCATAATCTTAACATCAATATTAGATGCTACACCGGCAATGCCAAGGCTGTTGTCCTTGACTGCAGCAATAATGCCGGCGATATGAGTACCGTGATTATCGTTGTCATCTAAATTGGTATGTATACCGTCCTCTGCATAGTGGCATACGGTATTGTCTTCGTTAAAAAAGTCCCAGCCGTAAATATCGTCCACATAGCCGTTGTTGTCGTTATCGATTCCGTCGTCAGGAATCTCACCTTCATTTACCCAAATGTTGTATGCAAGGTCGGGATGGTTGATATCCACACCGGTGTCGATGATTGCCACGATGACCTCGCGGGAATCGTCTGCCAGCTCCTCGTAGGCAGTCCATGCCTCCGGTGCATTCATATCGATGTCCTCCGCACTCAAAATCGTGGAGGTGTTCATATCGGCAATATAGCTGTATCGGCCGGAATTATCCAATCCCCATTGGCTGGAGGAATAGGCATCCTCGGAAATGGCAGAAAGAGCTACCGATGCATCGTAATCTGCAGCGCATACGATTGGCTCAGTCGAGAGTGTATCCAGCAAAAGAGCGGACTCGGCAGCAGAGGTGCGAAGCAATGCAGCGTTGTTTTCGTGCCAAAGTGTCTTAGCACCGGTAGCAGAGAGCAGCTGAGTCTGTGCTGCTACGGTAGCATCGGCATCAAACAGAACCACCAAATCCTTGGAAGCAGTATCTAAAGCACCGGTGCGCAGTGCTGAAGTATCAGAGAATAAAAAACATGGCAGTATACAGAATACTGCCATGAGGGAATGTCGGGAAAAATATCTTCTTGCCATACAATCACCCTCCTAACATGGCATACTATAAAACGTAGCCTAATGTTAGCATAGTGAGGTGGCAGAAATTTGTCAGAATTATTACGGAATATTAACAATTTTATGATACAACGCTTACATTAGCAATACGCATTCAGCATCATACCGCTGTAAATCGAGGTCATATATGGGTTGGAATAATTGTTACGGGAAAAGTTCGGGTAGGTAACCACAATCTTATCCAAGTAATCCATCGGATTGATTGCAATGTCGTTGGTACGACGCTGCATGGAAGCAATCAAACCATCCGGTTCTTCCAACCAGGTCTTTAGTGTCTGGTTGCTTTCTGCTTTTAGCAGAGCATCCTTATCTACGGACAGAGTAAGATTCTCGTCACGTTTGATACCGCATTCGTTTAACATTTCCAAATTGGTCTGAACGATGTGATTCAGTTCGTTTTTCAGCTTCTGGGAACGGCGGTTGCCCGCAGGTCCGTTGTTCGCGAGACGAATCAGGGAATTGTAGCTGTTCACGAAACGAGTAACCTTTTGCAAGGTGTCCTCCGAGCGAATTCCCGGAGTTATCGTAATCTCTTCTCCGCTGACCTGGAGGAAACGCAGAGAGAGTGACTGGTTGAGTGTAACGGAATTGTGCATGCTGGCAGCGTCTTCGCCGTTTATCGTAAACTCGGCGTTCGACGGAAGCTGGCTGACACGGTCAAGTCCGAAATAACGTACCAATCCGGGCAGGTCGGAGCCCTCATTTGGAGAATCACTGATATGGAAAAACAGTTCATCACCACCGGCTACTCCGGTGTCCAAGGAAGAAAGGACAAGGCGGGAAAGCGGCTCGGTCGGATGGTTCTCCAATTCGGCATGAATACCGATACCGGATTTGTTGATAAAGTCGGAAAGCTTCTGCATCAGTTCGCGGTTCGTAGAGGAAGAAGAAACATGATACGAAAACTCGTAGGTATCCTCCTCAATCTGAATGGTAAACCGATAAGAATCCGGTGAAGGACCTTCGGTGTTGGACGGGACGTACTGACCGGTATTTACCTGTCCCTGTGCCAAAGAGCGCACCTGAATCTGAACCGGCTCGGTAAAGCCTTCCGCAGACTGCGAGGTCAGGGAAGCTGCGACAAAATCCGGTGCAGAAGAATCTGCGGTTTTTACTGCATGTGAAGAATTCAGCACACCCTTCAAATCCTTCAAGCTGGAGGAAAGAGACAGGGCAGCATCCTTTAAATCCAGAGCAAAAACCTGCTTATGGCTGGAAATATCCAGCTTGTAATAAGGAGAGCGCTTCGTCATGGAAAGGATGCGATTATAAACTGCCTTCAATTCTCTCTGCTTATGGGCAGTAGAATTAGCCGATAATCGTGATGTGTAATCGGACAAAAAATGATTATATGCCTGAATCATGAGAATCCCTCCTTTCATATTCTTATGTTTATCATAGCACCAAAATGTATTTCTGTAAAGAAAAAACTTGTGCTATGAATTGAAAAACAACCCTATAAATGGTATAATGTACGCGAAAAGCAAAGCAAGCAATCCGAAAAAGGGAAGCATGGAAACCAAGCGGTTTCCGAGGCTTCGATTTTTCGGATTGTGCCGCGAGCATCGCGAGCGAAAAAAAGGAGCGAAGCGAATTTTTTGAGCATGCTTTGCGTAAGAGGTGGAGGCGCGAGCATCGCGAGCGAAAAAAAGGAGCAAAGCGAGTTTTTTGAGCATGCTTTGCGTAAGAGGTGGAGGCGCGAGCACCGCGAGCGAAAAAAAGGAGCGAAGCGAATTTTTTGAGCATGCTTTGCGTAAGAGGTGGAGGAGCGAGCATCGCGAGCGAAAAAAAGGAGCAAAGCATCGCGGATTTTTGTGTGGGAAATGTTTACTGTGAGGTACATGCGAGTTGAAGGAAAAGATAGAGCAATTATCAAAAGGAAAATTTGAATATCAGCTGCCGAAGCTTCAAGCATCGGAGAATGAGCTTATCATTCGTGCGACCGCAGGAAAAAGCTTTATGGGAAGCTTTTGCATTTCCAACAGCAAACAGCGCAGAATGAAGGGTGTCATATATTCGGACAGTCAGCTGTTTCAGCTGGAAAAAACACAGTTTGTCGGAGAGGACAATGAGATTCCGTATATCTTTCATGCGGAGTATGCGAAGGTGGGCGAAAAGTTTTCGGGAAATCTGCATCTGGTTACGGACGCGGGTGAGCTTAGTCTGCCGTATGAAGTAAGAATCGGTGTTCCGTGTCTTCAGACCTCCATTGGAGAAGTGCGTGATTTGTATCAGTTCGCCAGTCTTGCAAAGGCAAATTGGGAGGAGGCAGAGTCATTTTTCTTTTCCGAGGAATTCGAGCGCACGCTGTTTTACCACGATGAACGTTTTCTGCTTTTGTATCGTATGCTTGTAGCGACGGGCAAAAAGGGACAGGCAATGGAGGAATTTCTGGTAGCGACCGGCAAAAAAGCGCCGGTATCGGTGGAGCTGGAAACAAAAAAATTCTCCTATCAGGCAGGCAGCTACAGCTTTATGGACCGAATTGTTCTGAAAAAAAGCGGTTGGGGCTACGCGCAATTTGCAGTGACTGCGGATGCACCGTTTGTCCAGCTGGAACGCTCGCAGTTTTGCGCAGAGGATTTTGTAAATAATCGATTGGAAATCGGTTTTGTTATAGAGACAGGGGAGATGCGGGGCGGAATGCATTCGGCGCGCATTCGCATCAGCTCGGTCAAAAAAGAAATGGAAGTGCCGGTGGTATGCTATTGTGAGCGGAAGCATTCGGAGGAGAAGAAAAGTCGTCAAAGGCTTCGCTTGGCAGAATATCGGCTTGTTCGAAACTATTTGGAATTTCGGAGCGGTCAAAAGAGCTTAAAACAATATCTGAGCGATGCAGAGGCGAGTCTGCTGGTCTACCAGACCGAGGAGGTATCGCAGGAACAGAGACTTTTGACCCGTTTTTATCAGATACATATCTGGCAGGCGGCAGGCAAGGATGCCGCAGCAAGAAATGCAATGCAGGCAGTGCAGGAAAATGGAGCGGAGGCGCTTGCGGTATATCCGGAAGCGCAGGCTGCGTATTATTATCTGGCTGCGATGCAGAAACGGCCGGAGCTTTCGGCAGATGAAGCAGCAGAAAAGATAAAAGCATTGTATCAGCAGCATCCGGACAGCTGGTTGCTCTTATGGTTTTTGCTTTATCTGGACAAGGATTACAGTGACAGAAAACGGCGTTATGAGGCGTTGCGGCAGCATAAGGGCGGTCAAAATAACAATCCGCTGCTTTTGTTTGAGGCGCTTTGCTGTCTGAGAGAGGAACCGGCATTATTAAAGTCGTTGGAGCGGTTTGAATTATTGCTGCTTCAGTTTGCAATCGACTATCGTTATCTGAATGATGGCATTCGCAGACAGCTGGTATTTTTGGGAGCAAGAGAGAAGAGTATGCAGCCATTGCTTTACCGGATTTTGACGGAGGTGTACCAGCAGAATCCGAGCAAGGAGCTGCTGACGGTAATCTGTACCCTGATTATCCGCAATGGCGAAAAGCTGCCGCGTTATTTTCCGTGGCTGAAGCTCGGTGTAATTGAGCAGCTGCGGATTACCGAGCTGATGGAATTTTATCTTTACTGTATGGAGGAGGATGCGTCGGAGTTGCTTCACCCGAGCGTGTACACCTATTTTGCATACAATAGTGAAATCAGTGCGCGAAAGAGGGCGTTGCTGTATGCATCTCTGATTCGTGCAAAGAAAGAGAATTTGACGGTATACCGGACGTATCAGCCAAGGATGGAGCAGTTTGCGATGGAGCAGCTGCGTGCGGGCAATATCAGTCACAATCTTGCGATACTTTATCAGGATATTTTTGCGGAGGAATTCCCGAAGGGAGAATGTCGGGATATGCTTCCGGTGTTGAATTTTACGACAGAGCTGAAGCTTTCCGCTACGCAGCCGCAGAGTGTGTGCGTAGCACATTCGGAGGAGGATGTTGCGATTCTGCCGTTCCGTGCAGAGGGTACCCTTCTCACTGTGTATTCGGAGGATGCGGAGATTTTTCTGGTGGATGCAGACGGCTGCTACTATCCGATACGAAATCTGGACCGCAAGCATGGCGGGGAATATGAGGTTTCGATGAATCGGCTGCTTTCGCTGGACCGCTATCTGTGGGACTGCTTTGAGGCAGGCTGCGAGGATTTGCGTTTGCTGGTACACATGGAAGAGGAAGCAACGAGGTATCAAAAATATAGCGGACAGGCCTTTGAGATTTATAGGCGGCTGGTAAAGCTGCCACAGCTGCCGCAGAAGCGTCGCAATACCTATGTTAAGGCATTGCTTGAGCATTATTATGAGAACTTTGAAGGCGAAGCCTTCGAGCATTATCTGAAGCAAATTTCGCTGGATTTGCTGGAAGCCGGAGAACGAAGCAAGGTAATCAATTATCTGCTGATGCGCGGCTTTGACGAAGAAGCGATGCAGGCAATGAAAAAATACGGAACGGACGGAATTGATGTACGTCGGATATCCAAGCTGGTGTATCGCAGATTGTATGATATGGAGCGCTTGGAGCCGGATGCCTTTTTGTTAGAGCTGGCACAATATGTATTTGAGTGTGGAAAATATGAGCTGTTGGTGTTGGAATATCTGACGAAGTATTATTATGGTTCGACGGAGCGGATGTTTGCCATTTGGAAGGCGGCGAAGCACGAGGAACTGGATACCGTAGAGCTGGAGGAAAGCCTGCTCGGACAGATGCTATTTGCAGAGGCTTATATCGCGCAGGCGGATGCCGTGTTTATGAGTTATTATCAGCGGGGCATGAACCGCAAGCTGATTCGTGCCTATTTGTCTTATCATGCTTACAAATATCTGCTTTGGGACCGTATTGTATCGGGAGAGCTGTTCGAAATCATGGAGCGGGAGGTTTCCATGGAAGAGAATGAGGTATGTACGCTGGCATTGCTCAAGGCATATTCCGCGGAGGATGCACTGACGGAAAAGCAGATGAAGTTTGTGGATTATAAGCTGCACGGAATTCTGAAAAAGGGGATTTTTCTTCCGTTTTTCCGTCGCTTTGCGAAGCTTATCCGAATGAAGGAGCGTTTATTGGAGCGCTTCTATGTGGAATACCGGACGAATCCGGACTGGAACGTAAAGATTCATTATCGGCTCGGAAGTGAAAATGATTTTCATGTAGAGGAAATGAAGAATCAATGCTATGGCATTTATGTAAAGGACTTTTTACTTTTCGAAGCAGAGAGCTTGCAGTATTATATTACAGAGGAGCAGGACGGGGAAGAGGTGTTGACCGAGAGTAAGACGGTTCTGATGGACTCGCAGCTCTCAGAGAGCAGCAATGCCCGGATGGAGCAGCTGAATCTGATTCTTTCGGCAAATCGGATGCAGGAGGATGCAACGGTATTAGACCTGCTGGAGCGTTATCTATTGCTGGAGGGTGAGAAGGAGCGGCTGTTTCAGGGAATTGAGTAAATAAGAGAAGGCGAAAAGAACGCCTGACAGTTTGCAATATTGCAGCAAGAAAGGGGGGACAGGCATTGTCAGAGGAAAATTTTTTTGGACTGGATTTGGGAGAAGAGATGACTCAGCTTAGCTGGTACAGTCCGCGGCATCAGGCACCGGAATCTGTCAGTCTGTCCGGAAAGGAACAGGAGTTTTTGTTTCCGACGTTGCTCTGTTATCGCGCACAGGCGCAGGAATGGCTAGCGGGTGAGGATGCGTTACGAATGGCGGCAAGAGGCGGCGAGCTGGTGCGCGGTCTGCTTGGGAAGCTGCGCCGGAAGGAGCCGGTATTGGTCGGCGAGCAGAGTATTTTGCCGGAACTGTTGATGGAGCGTTATCTGAAGAGTGTTTTGGAACTGCTGCGTCTGCGCTGTGGGGCAGCCAAGCTTACCTGTATGGCAGTGACTGCACCGGGAATGGATGAGGAGCTTCGAACGACTCTGCTGCAAATTTTTCTTACGCTTGGGATAAAGGAAGAGCAGCTGATATTTTTGAACCGGACGGAATGCTTTATGTATTATACCATTCATACCAAGCCGGAGCTGTGGACCAATGACGTAGCATTGTTTGATTATGACGGAGAGCATTTTTATTATGATCGCCTGTCATTTGCAAGAAAACGGAAGCCGATTGCGGTTACTGCAGAGCACATGGATTTTACCGGGGAACTGGAGCAGCAGCGGCAGCATGGCAGTGATGAGGAACGGAGGGCGTACTGGTTTTATGAGATGGCAATGAAGCAGTTTCATAAGCAGTATATCACGACCGTATATGTAACCGGGCTTGGGTTTGAAGGCGGCTGGGCAGGAGATGCCTTAAAAAAGCTTTGTAACGGCAGACGAGTCTTTCAGGGGCAAAATTTATACACCAAGGGTGCCTGTTATGCGGCAAGAATGATTTTTTTGGGCTTGCGCAAGGATTATATGTTTTTGTTCGGAGATATGATTACGGAAAGTATAGCGCTGTGTGTGTATAAGGATACGCGAAATGATTATTTGGAGCTGGCAAAGGTGGGGACACCGTATCAGCAGGTGCATACCAAAATTCGTGTGATTCTGGATGCGACGGATGAACTGGAATTTTTGGTAGATGATATATTGAAAAAAGAATCGGTGCATGAGGTTATGATTTTGGAAAATCTGATGCAACGGGAAAATAAAACGATTTGTCTGGAGCTGGAGCTTACTTATGTGGATCGGGATACACCGGTCGTGCGGGTGCGCGATATTGGTTTTATCGAGAAACAAAGCACCGCAAGAATTTGGGAACAGATACTTTAAGGGCTGTGTCGGATAGGAGCAGCCTGTCAGGAAAGGAGGAAGGATATGGGAAAAGTAATTCTGTGTGTCGGAAGAGAAGCCGAGCAGCCGTATGTGCTGCAAACGCTGAATGTGAGTATCCGCAATATGGAAGAGCTGTGTTACATGATTTACCGGAATCCGACCTCGATACAAGAAGAGCTGTTTCGACCGGAGCTGTATGAGTACATCGGAGCAGAGCTTGGGATGCCGGAGCGTGCGGCATACTTGAAGGAGCTGCTTCATACACATGCCGGAGCCAAGGATATGATGGTAGCCATCTTTTGCAGCACGGATTATTACAGTGAAGCAGAGATTAAGGCAGTATTGGCAGAATATGATGCTTATTTTCAATTAAAGCCGGTAGAGCGGCGGAAGCGGGATGCGGACCGAATGCTGCGGGAGAAGCGTTGGCAGGAGGCATCCGCGATTTATCAGGATATTTTGGATTCGGAGGATGTGCTGGAGTTAAAGGATGCCGATTACGGTAAGCTGCTGCACAATCTGGCAGTGCTGGAGGCGCATGGCGGCAATTTGAAGGAAGCATCCAAGCTTTGGCGGGATGCATATGAGCGAAGCCGTGAGGAGGAATCCTTAAAGCAGTACCTGTTGGCTTTAAAGCTACTGGGAAAGGAGAAGCTATTAGACCAGGAGCTAAAGTTTTTTATGCCGCGCAGGGAATTGATTGAGCAGATGCAGAAGGATTTGTATCTGGCGCGGGAGGCGGCGGAGCGGACACCGGAATACCGGGAGTTAGAACGTCTGCGTGAACTGTATGAGCAGGGGAAAATCAAGGAATATTATCAAGGGATGGATGCGTTGCTGGAACGCTTGAAGCAGCAGTGCCGGGAGTGTATGCAGCTTTAAGGCGGAGGGATGCCGCTAAAAGGTATCGGAACGGCATAGCGCAGAAACGAGGACAACATGTGGAATAGAAAGAAAAAGAGAAAGAAAAGTGAAGCAGCCGGTGATATGAAGGAAATGGTGCGGCAGCTGAAACGAAGCAAGAAGGGGCTTGGCCGTGAAGAGCTGGAGGAGATTGTGACCGGAGCCTGCGAGCAGCTTGGTGATTTGAATCGCCAGATTGTGTTTGCGCAGCAGGAGTATGAGGCGGTAACCGCATATCTGACGGACATGCAAAAGATTGACCGGATGGAAGGAAAGACGCGTCAGGAAATCAATGACGCGGCGCGAAATATCATCAATCTGAACCGGGAGCGCAATCATTTTCAGAACAACGGCACTCGCATCAATGCGGAGCAGTATTGGATTATGGAGCGGTATGAAAAGGAGATTCCGAAGGAGCTTGACCATATTTATGAGCAGGAACAGTATCGCAGTCTGGTAGAGTCCGATTTGCGTCAGTTGGAGGGCGAGCGGGGCGTGATTCTCTACGAAAAGGAGCAGGCAGAGGACAAGAAAAGTGTGTTGCAAAAGATTGCGATTGCTACCATCAGTCTGGTCGTACTGCTGTTTTTGACACTGCTATTTGTCGGAAATATTACGGAAACGAACATGACGCTGCCGCTTTTGATGACAACAGCACTTGCAGTGATTGTGGCGGTGTATATTGTGCTGACGGCGTCCAAATGTGACCATACCATCAAGGCATCGGAGTATCGTATGAACCGGGTCATCCAGCTGGTCAATAAGGTCAAAATCAAGCTGGTAAATTGTGCGGGCAGTCTGGACTACATTTATGAAAAATATCAGGTGGAGAGCTATCAGGAGCTGCAATGGCTGTGGGAGCGTTATGTAAAGACGCGAGATGAGGAGCGCCGCTATCGCAAGAGTGCGGAGCTATTGAGCCACAATCAGGAGCAGCTGGTACAGTTGTTAAAGAAAGAGGAGCTGGCAGACCCGGATATCTGGATTTATCAGCTGGATGCCCTGCTGGATGAGAAGGAAATGGTGGAAATCAGACACCATCTGAATACCAGACGGCAAAAAATCAGAGAACGTCTGGAGTTTAACCAAAAGCAGGAGGAGCAGTGTACGGCAGAACTGCTTGCATTGCGGGACAGCCAGCCGGCATATCGTGATTTGATTGAACGGATACTCGGTGAATACGGAATAGCAAGAAATTAGCTCTTGACAATCTGTGAAACTTTGCTTAAGATAATATAGAATACGTGAAATGTAGTGCGAAAGAGGAGTACATCGGGAAAGCTGGCAGAGAGAATGACCCATTGGCTGGAAGGTTGTTTCAGGAGAACCGGTAGAAGGTAGCTTTCAAACAGAGCTTCTGAACTCATAGTAGGAGGTTACGGGAGGTCCCGTTACAGACTAGGTGCTTACGGTGGTGACTGTGAGCATGAGAGGCAATATGATTGCGAATTAAGGTGGTACCACGGTTCTTCGTCCTTAGAGACGAGGAACCTTTTTTATTTCATTTTTGGAGGTTAGATCATGCAGAAAGAATTAGCAAAGAATTACGATCCAAAAGATATTGAGGATCGGTTGTATGACAAATGGGTAAGTAATAAGTATTTTCACGCAGAGCCGGATGAGACCAAGCAGCCATTCACTATCGTGATTCCGCCGCCAAACATCACCGGACAGCTGCATATGGGTCACGCGCTGGACAATACGATGCAGGATATTCTGATTCGTTTTAAGAGAATGCAGGGCTTCAATACGCTTTGGCAGCCGGGAACGGACCATGCAAGTATTGCGACTGAGGTAAAGATTATCGAGCAGATGAAGAAGGAAGGCATCGATAAGGCGGACCTTGGCAGAGAGGGCTTTTTGAAGCGTGCTTGGGCTTGGAAGGAAGAGTACGGCGGACGTATCATCAGCCAGTTAAAGAAGCTCGGTTCCTCCTGTGATTGGGACAGAGAGCGCTTTACCATGGATGAGGGCTGCTCGAAGGCAGTCGAGGAAGTATTCTGCAAGATGCATGAGAAAGGTCTGATTTACAAGGGCTCCCGTATCGTAAACTGGTGTCCGGTATGTAAGACCTCGATTTCGGATGCAGAGGTAGAGTATGAGGAGCAGGCAGGTCATTTCTGGCACATCAAGTATCCGGTAGTAGGTACGGATGAATTCTTAGAGTTTGCAACCACCCGTCCGGAAACGATGCTTGGTGATACTGCGGTAGCGGTACATCCGGAGGATGAGCGTTATCAGCATCTGATTGGCAAGACGGTAAAGATTCCGTTCGTAGACCGTGAGGTTCCGATTGTAGCAGACCATTATGTAGAGAAGGATTTCGGTACCGGTGTGGTAAAGATTACACCGGCACATGACCCGAACGATTTTGAGGTAGGAAAGCGTCATAACCTGCCGGAAATCAATATTATGAATGACGATGCGACCATCAATGCTAGAGGTGGCAAGTTTGCCGGTATGGATCGCTATGAGGCGAGAAAGCAGATTGTCAAGGAACTTGACGAGATGGGTCTGTTGGTTCGTATCGAGGACTATACACACAACGTAGGTACACATGACCGTTGTAAGACGACGGTAGAGCCGCTTATCAAGCAGCAGTGGTTCGTAAAGATGGACGAGCTGATTAAGCCTGCAGTGGATGCGGTTAAGAACAAGGAAATCGAGCTGATTCCGGAGCGTATGGAGAAGGTTTATTTCAACTGGACCGACAATATCAAGGATTGGTGTATTTCCAGACAGCTTTGGTGGGGACATCGGATTCCGGCATATTACTGCGATGACTGCGGTGAGATTACCGTAGCAAAGACCGAGAATGCACCAAAGGTATGCCCGAAGTGCGGCGGCACACACCTGCGTCAGGATGAGGATACGCTGGATACCTGGTTCTCATCGGCACTCTGGCCATTTTCGACCTTAGGCTGGCCGGAAAAGACCAAAGACCTCGAATATTTCTATCCGACGAGCGTGCTCGTAACCGGCTATGACATCATCTTCTTCTGGGTAATCCGTATGATTTTCTCGGGCTATGAGCAGATGAATGAGAAGCCGTTCAAGACCGTATTGTTCCACGGCTTGGTTCGTGACTCTCAGGGTCGCAAGATGAGTAAGTCGTTAGGCAATGGTATTGACCCATTGGAGGTTATTGATAAGTATGGTGCGGATGCACTGAGATTTACGCTGATTACCGGTAATGCACCGGGTAACGATATGCGTTTCTACTGGGAGAGAGTAGAGGCAAGCCGTAACTTTGCAAACAAGGTATGGAATGCTTCCCGTTTCATCATGATGAATATGACGCAGATGAAGGAGGCTGGTCTTGATCCGGCAGTAGAGAGCGTAGATGCAAAGGATTTGACGCTGGCAGACCGTTGGATTCTGTCCAAGGCAAATGAACTGGTACGCGATGTGACCGAGAATCTCGAAAAATACGAGATGGGTATCGCAGCACAGAAGATTTATGACTTCATCTGGGAAGAGTTCTGTGACTGGTACATCGAAATGGTAAAGCCAAGATTGTACGGCGAGGATATGACCACAAAGACCGCAGCTATCTGGACTTTGAGAAATGTACTTTCGACCGCATTAAAGCTGCTGCATCCATATATGCCGTTCGTAACCGAGGAAATTTTCTGCACGCTGCGTGAGATGGAGGGAGCATTGGATAAGGACCCATCCATCATGATTTCCGATTGGCCGGTTTATTCTGAGGCGGCTCGCTTCGCAGACGAAGAGGAAGCGGTAGAACTGATGAAGGAGGCGGTAAAGGCAATCCGTAATGTGCGTACCGAGATGAATGTACCACCGAGCAGAAAGGCAACCGTTTATGTGGTTTCCGAGAGCGAGAAGGTACGTGGCATCTTTGAGGCAGGAAACGTATTCTTTGCGACGCTGGCATATGCAGGCGAAGTAAAAATTCAGGCGGATAAGACCGGTATTGATGATGATGCAGTTTCTGCAGTGATTCATCAGGCAGTCATTTATATGCCATTCGCAGACCTTGTAGACATTGCAAAGGAAATCGAGCGTCTGACGAAGGAAAAGGCGCGTCTGGAGGGTGAGTTGAAGCGTGTAAACGGCATGCTGGCAAATCCGAACTTTGTGAACAAGGCACCGCAGGCAAAGTTAGACGAAGAGAAGGCAAAGAAAGCAAAATACGAGGATATGATGGCTCAGGTAACCGAGCGTCTGGCTCATTTCGCAAAATAATCAAAAAAAACAGAAATACCGCCCTTTCACGAAGGTGTGAGGGTGGTATTTTTTTGTGGAACCTATTGATTTCTGTTCGGTTATTCGGTATATTTATTATGTGTAACAGGAGAGGAAAGCAAAACAGAACAAGCAGTTCCCGAAACGGAGGAAATCATGATAAATTTTGAAGAGGAATTAGCAAAGTACAAGCCGAGTCTGGAGGTAGACCAGGCAGAGGAAGCGATTTATAATAACGATTTGTCGGATATTTCGGATTTAATCGATAAGATTCTGAAAGAGAAAAAAGGGAGATAAGCTATGATATGTCCGAAGTGTGGAAACCAGCTTCCCGCAAGTAGAAATCATTGCGGTGTGTGTGGTGCCGATTTAACAGCATATAAGAAAATCATGCGCTTATCGAATTTTTATTACAATCAGGGTCTGGAGTGCGCGCAGGTTCGTGATTTGAGCGGCGCGGTGGTAATGCTCAAGAAGAGTCTGGATATGAATAAGCGCAATACCGAGGCCAGAAATCTGCTGGGATTGGTATATTACGAGATGGGTGAGATTGTAGCTGCGCTCGGTGAGTGGGTCATCAGCAAGCATTTTCAGCCGGAGGAGAACCGGGCGGATGAGTACATGGAGAAGGTGCAGTCCAATCCGACAAAGCTCGATGCGATGAATCAGGCAATCAAGAAATACAATCTTGCGCTGGAGTCAGCAAAGCAGGATGGTATGGACTTGGCGATTTTGCAACTCAAGAAGGTCGTGAGTCTGAATCCGAAGTTTATCCGGGCAGGACAGCTTCTTGCCTTGTTGTACATGAAGAACGGCGAAAAGGAGCGTGCCAGAAAGCTGCTGCAGCGTCTGGCGGCGGTGGACGTAGCGAATACAACAACGCTGCGTTATTTGAAGGAGATTACTGCGCCGACACCGGTAGAGGAGACCGAAGAGAGTGAGAGCATAGCAGAAGGTGTGTCCGGCGTGACGATGCGGCGGCCGACCGGCTATACGGAGGACAAGCCGAATGTTATGGCTTGGGTTACTCTGTTTATAGGAGCACTGATAGGAGTGCTGGTAACCTTTTTCCTGATTGTACCGACGGCAAAAGAAAATATCCGGGCGGAGTTTGCAAAGGAACAGTTGGATTACAGCAGCGAGCTGCGTATCAAGGAAGCGGCAATCAATGCGCTGGAAACCGAGTCGGAGCTTTGGCAGGAAAAGTACAACGAGGCGGTAAGAGAGCTTTCGTCCATTGAGATACCGGAATACGATGAGACAATGTACGATGCGTTTTTTGAAGCGCTGCGGGTATATGAAAAGCTGCAGGCACTGGAGGAGCCGACGTTAGAGGATCAGCTTGCGGTAGCGGAGACCTTTTCCCTGGTGGATGCAGAGCGGATGGAAAATACGGATGCAAAGGCGCTGTATAAGGCGCTGACCAAGACACTTTATGAGACAGTGGCAGAGCCGGCATATAATCTGGGCAGGGAGCGGTATGACGAAGAGGATTACGAAGGCTCCAGAGATTTGCTGTTGGCGGCATACCGGTATGGTTATGTGACAGATTACTGTTATTACTATCTGGCAAAGTCGTATCAGCTGTTGGAGGATTATGAGCAGGCAGCAGTATATTATAAGCTGTTAATGGAAGAATTTCCGGAATCCAGTCTGGTCAAGTATGTAAAGACCCGATTGAAGGAAATGGGAATCGAGTAAGATACAAAAGGAGGACAAAAGAAGTCCTCCTTTTTTTGAACATGAAGTGACAAAATTTTACATATAAAGATGCATAATAGAGAGAAAAACAGAGCCAAAGGGCTTTGATACAATGCAAGGAAGGAGACAGGACATGAAAGATTTGATAAGAGACAGTGTGGTCAAACGGCAGGACACGGGAAGCTGCAGACGTATCGGAACGGTGCTGGTGATTTGTCCGACGCAGGATTTGGACCATCATTATGCACTTAGTGTGAGAAAAGAGGCAGACGATTATATTGACAGAGGGCAGATAGAGCATTTGATTTTTGATTTTTCGCGGATTACATTTATGGACAGCTCCGGCATCGGAGTGATTATGGGAAGATACAAAAAGGTAATCTTTCAAGGGGGAAACATTGCCTGCTGCGGAGTGGGGAAAGAGGTCGAGCGGATATTGTCGTTGGCGGGTTTGTTCCGGATTATGAAGAGATATCCGGGGGTAGAGGAAGCATTGACTGGATTGAAGGAGGGGAGATAAATGGAAAAGGTACAGGGGATAAGAGTGCTGGACGGAAGAAGAGAGCTGTTGACAGAGACAGAGTGTGACTTTTTTGAGGAAAAGGCAGGAGAGAGAGGTCTGTCTGCTGTCGGCGAGCAGGATGTGGTGCTGGAGTTTGGTGCGAGGTCGCAGAATGAAGGCTTTGCGCGAATGGTAACGGCGGCGTTTGTAAGCGGACTGAATCCTACGTTAGAGGAATTGGCGGATATCAAAACAGCAGTGTCTGAGGCGGTAACCAATGCAATCATACATGCCTATGCGGGGGCTGCGGGAAGTATCCGGATGCGGCTGGCGGCGCAGAATACGGAGATTATCATCGAGGTAGCGGACCGGGGCGTTGGTATGGAGGATGTGGAAAAGGCAATGGAGCCGATGTATACCACCAGACCGGAGTTGGAGCGTTCCGGTATGGGCTTTGCTTTTATGGAAGCCTTTATGGACGAGCTGGAGGTACAGACGAAGCCGGGAACAGGGACTCTGATTCGTATGAAAAAGCGAATCGCTGCGACAGAGCATACGGATTGATTGTATGCGCGGTGAAATGGAGGACGGTCTTGGATAGTGTTCAACTGCTTTTTAAATGCAAACAGGGAGATAAAGCAGCGAGAGAACAGATGATTATGGAAAACGTGGGCTTGGTCTGGAGTATTGTCCGGCGTTTTCTGGGAAGAGGCTATGAGGCGGATGATTTGTTTCAAATCGGAAGCATTGGTTTGATTAAGGCAATAGACAAATTTGATTTATCCTTTGAGGTACAGTTTTCGACCTATGCAGTTCCGATGATTATGGGAGAGATTAAGCGGTTTCTGCGGGATGACGGATTGGTAAAGGTATCGCGTACCGTAAAGGAGAATGCGTGGAAGATACATCAGGCATCCGAACAATTGGAGCATACGCTGGGGCGGGAGGCGACACTGGAGGAAATCGCTGCGGCGACCGAGCTGCGGCGTGAGGATATTGTCATGGCACTGGAGGCAGGCGCGGAGGTGGAGTCCATCTACCGTGCGGTTTATCAGGGAGATGGTAGTGAAATCTGTATGGTGGACCAGATTGTATCGGGAAACGAGGGCGCAGCCGGAAGGATATCGGATGGCAGCAGCTTTTGTGACCGCGAAAAGGAAGACCTGCTAAACCGTATTATGCTGGAGGAGCTGTTGGGGCAGCTGCAGGAAGAGGAACGACGGCTGATAGAGCTGCGCTATTATGAAGAAAAAACGCAGATGGAGGTGGCAAAGGAGCTTGGTATCAGTCAGGTGCAGGTATCGCGGCTGGAAAAAAAGATATTGTTAAAATTGCGTGCAAGGGCATAAAAGACCGAGCTGCGGCATAGAATGTCGGGAGAGCGTTTGAGCGGTTGGGGCGAGTGGAAAAATGCAGATTTATGTAGTGCAGGAAGGCGATACGATAGATTCGATTGCAAAGGATACCGGAGTACCGGTTTCGACGATTATTTTTAACAACCAGCTGGTGTATCCGTACCGACTGGCAATAGGGCAGGCATTGCTCATTACTTATCAGAACGGAGAGGAACGACAGGTCATTATGACCTCCGGCTATGCCTATCCGTTTATCAATCAGAATGTACTGCGGCAGGCGCTGCCTTATCTGACGGCGCTTAATATCTTTTCCTATGGGTTTACAGCGTCCGGCGATTTGATCCGTCCGGCGATTGACGACAGCTTTCTGATACGGCTGGCAATGGATTACGGAGTGCGGCCGGTGCTGACGCTGACACCGATAGACGCATCGGGTACCTTTAATAACAATTTGATTAGTGCGATGATTTACAATCCGCAGGCGGAAGCAAATCTGATTGAACAATTGGTGCAGGAGCTGCAAACGAGAGGATTGCAGGGAGTCGATATTGACTTTGAATACATCAAGGCAGAGGACCGTGTGCAGTTCGCAGAATTTGTGACAAAGGTGCGGACGGCAATCAATGCGATAGGTTTTCCTGTGTCGGTGGCTCTGGCACCAAAGACCAGTGACGACCAAAGGGGACTTTTGTATGCGGGAAAGGATTATGCGCTTCTTGGAGCGGCAGCAGATTTTGTGCTTTTGATGACGTATGAGTGGGGCTATACCTACAGTGAGCCAATGGCTGTAGCGCCGATTGATAAGGTGCGGCGGGTGGTGGATTATGCACTGACCCGGATTCCGGCGGGGAAAATAAACCTCGGGATTCCCAATTATGGTTACGACTGGGCGCTCCCTTATGTGAAGGGGCAGACCCGCGCAACCTCCATTGGAAATCTCGAGGCGGTACAGATTGCGATTGATTATGGTGCGGTCATTCAGTACGATACCGTGGCAGAGACTCCGTGGTTCCGTTACACGAAGGACGGTGTGGAGCATGAGGTATGGTTTGAGGATGTCCGCAGCTTTCAGGCGAAGTTTGGTCTGATACAGGAATATCGCCTGATGGGTGCCGGATTTTGGCAGCTGATGCGCCCGTTTTTACCGGGCTGGCTGTTGATGTCCGGCACGTTTTGGATTGAATAATTTACAAGGTTGCTTTTTGACCCTTTGCGCCACGTTTGCGACAGCGTACTTTCTTTGCAGAGTACGCTTTTTTGTCGTATTCGAATACCTCGGCATCCGGAGAAACGACGGTAGCAAAGGCTACCGTATCCTTCTTTTCAAGCTGGATACCCTTGACACCGCGGCCGGTTTTTTTGAGCTCCGGCACTTCAGAGAGCAGGAAGCCGAGGGACAAGCCATCCTGTGTCAATAAGATAACCTTTAATTCGCTGCCGAGAATCTGCGCAGCAGAAAGCGGAACGATAGCGGCAATCGCATCGCCTTCATCCAGCTTCGTAGAGGCAACGACGGAACGATTGGTTTCGAACTCGATACCGGATACCAGCTTGATAAAGCCGGATTTTGATATAAACAGCAGCTGAGATTCGAATAATTCTTCAAAGGCAAGGTAGAGCAGGATGTTCTCTTTGTCCACCTTACAGAGGTTTTGAATCAGAGTTCCCTTTTCGCGCAGCTTGCAACGCGGAATTGCGGAAACCTTAATCTGATACATATTGCCCTCGGCGGTAAACAGACAGAGCTTGTCCGTATTCTTTACCCGGATGATATGGGTAAACTCGCGCAGGCTTTCCTCCGGAGTACGGGAGAAGGTAGCAGTGTCCACGCACTTCGTATAGCCGAAGCGATCTACCAGTACATATAAGTCTTCGATACGCACCTCTTCGACATAATCGCTGGTTTGCAGATGAGCGATTTCGGTACAGCGAGGACGGTTAAATTGCTTTTTGTAATCTCGCAACTGACTTTTGATGACTTTATAAAGCTCTTTTTTGCTTCCGAGAATCGTTCGATATTCTTCGATTTGTTTCGCCAGATTCTGATTCTCCTCGTGTAGTTTGAGAATCTCTAAACCGATTAATTTTGACAGCTGCATGGCGAGAATCGCATCTGCCTGACGCTCGGTAAAGTCGAGGGTTGCCGCGAGTTTTTCCGATTGCTTGGATTTGAAGGTGATTCCTGTCGTATTTCCGGTAGTCATGCAGGCTTTTGCCTGTGCTACAGATGTAGAACCACGAAGGATTTCGATAATCAAATCAATCAGGTCGGTCGCGCGCACCAGACCATTGACAATCTCCTGACGGGCAAGTGCTTTGGCAAGCAGATGCTCGTACTGCTTGGTGTAAAGCTCCTCCTGAAAGGCTACAAATTCTTGAATTAAGCCCTTGAGGTTAAACTGAATCGGCTGGTTATCCTTGACTGCCAACAGGTTGACACCGTAGGTATCCTCCATGGCACTCTTTTTGTACAGACCGTTTAAGAGGTTGGTGGTATCGCGGTCACGCTTTACCTCGACCACAATGCGCACGCCCTCCTTGGAGGATTCGTCGCGCACGTCGTAGATTTCCTCGAAAACCTTGTCCTTCATTAAGGAAACGAGATTTTCAACCAGCTTGGTCTTGTTGCCGGCACAGGTATACGGAATTTCGGTAATGACAATATTTTTACGGCCTGCGTCAGAGGCTTCAATCTCAACCTTAGAGCGGATTTTGATTTTACCCTCGCCGTTTTCGTACATTGCCAGCAAATCATTGGAATTGATGATGGTACCGCCGGTCGGGAAATCCGGTCCCGGAATATACTGCATCAGCTCTGGAATCGTAATCGAAGGGCGGTCCATATATGCGATAACACCGTCAATAACCTCGCCTGGGTTGTGTGGCGGAATGTTGGTTGCCATACCGACGGCGATACCGGTGGTTCCGTTAATCAGCAGATTTGGAAGCATGGAAGGCAATACCACCGGCTCCTTCTCGCTGTCATCAAAGTTTGGAATAAATTCCACTAAGTTCTTGTCTAAGTTCTCTAACAGTGCCATGGCACCGGCAGACAATCTTGCCTCAGTATAACGCATTGCCGCTGCCGGGTCACCGTCGAGCGAACCGAAGTTTCCGTGTCCGTCCACAAGAGGAATCGGCAGGGAATAATCTTCTGTCATATGTACCAGGGCATCGTAAATCGAGCTGTCACCATGCGGGTGATATTTACCCATTGTATCACCGACGATACGCGCACTCTTACGATGCGGCTTCTTTGGATCTAATCCCAACTCGGTCATGGCATAAAGAATACGGCGCTGTACCGGCTTTAAGCCGTCACGCACATCCGGTAATGCACGCGCGATGATAACGCTCATTGCGTAATTTCGGTAGGAGGTACGCATTTCCTCCGAAAAATCCAATTGTATGATATTATCCACGGTTGTGTTGCTCATGCTGTTTCCTCCCTGCTATATATCCAGTTTTGCGTAGCGAGCTTCTTCCATAATGAACTCACGTCGCGGCGGTACATTATTGCTCATCAGCAGTGTGGTAATCTCATCTGCCTCTACCGTATCGGAGATGGATACCTGTGCAAGAATCCGGCGGTCCGGGTCGAGCGTGGTTTCCCAAAGCTGCTCGGCATCCATTTCACCAAGACCCTTGTAACGCTGGAGAGATAAAATCTTTTTGCCCTCTTTGCGGAATTTCTCTAAAGCAAAATCATCAAACAGATACTGGGATTTTTTCTTTTTCTTTCCGCGCTCGGTATCCTCGTATTCTACTTTGTAGAGTGGCGGCATACCGCGATAAACCTTACCGTTTGTAATCAGCTCCGGCATGAAGCGGTAGAAGAAGGTCAGGAGCAGGGTGCTGATGTGCGCACCGTCGACATCGGCATCGGTCAGGATAATAATTTTGTCATAGCGCAGCTTGCTAATATCGAAATCGTCGCCGATACCGCAGCCAAAGGATGCAATCATAGTCTTGATTTCATTGTTGACAAGAATCTTATCTAAGGTTGCTTTTTCTACGTTCAGAATCTTTCCGCGCAATGGCAGAACAGCCTGTGTGCGGCGGTTTCTGGCGGTTTTTACCGTACCGCCCGCAGAATCACCCTCGACAATGTAAACCTCGCATTCCTCCGGCTTCTTGGAGGTACAGGAGGCAAGCTTGCTCTTGGTATCGACATCGTTTAATTGCTTTAATACGGCATTGCGCGCTTTGTCGCCTGCCTTTCTGGCACTATAGGAGCGCATGGCGTTGTCAAGAATCGACTTTAAAATCTCTACATTTTTATCAAAATAGCGGGTTACCTCGGAGCCAAAGACATCCTCTACGGCAACCTTTGCGTCGGTATTGCCAAGCTTGGTTTTGGTCTGACCTTCGAACTGTGGGTCCGGGTGCTTGATGGAAACGATGGCAACCAGACCGTTACGAATGTCACGACCGTCTAAGTTTTCATCCTTTTCCTTCAATATACCAAGCTCACGCGCATACTGATTCATAACGCGGGTCAGAGCTGTCTTAAAGCCGGTCACTAAGGTACCGCCGTCTACTACATTGATGCGGTTACAGTAGGAATTAATCTGCTCGGAGAAATTGTTGGTATACTGAAATGCCACTTCAATTTCGATGTTTCCGCTGGTACCCTCAATATAAATCGGTTCCGGGTGCAGCGGAGTCAGCTCGCGGGTCAGGTAGGAAACAAAGCTTTTGATACCTTCTGCCTCCATATAGGTGTGGGTCTCGCCGGTGGTTTCGTCGCGGAATACCAGACAGAGTCCCTTATTTAAATAAGCAACCTCTTTTAAGCGCTTGCAGATGGTTTCTGCCTTAAATTCAACGGTTTCAAAAATCGATGGGTCCGGGTAGAAGGTAACGCGGGTACCGGTGTCGGATTTGTTGCATTTTCCGGTAACCGGGAGCATACCGTCCACAAGGTCAACCACCGGATGACCACCGTCGCGATATTCGTCGTGCCAGATTTTGCCGTCGCGGCGAATGTCCACAATCATATGTGTGGAGAGTGCGTTTACGACGGAGGCACCTACACCGTGCAGACCGCCGGATACCTTATAGGCAGCGCCGCCGAACTTACCGCCGGCGTGTAGACTTGTATAAACGACCCGGGCGGTCGGAATTCCCTTGGTCGGGTGAATGTCCACCGGGACACCACGACCATGGTCGGTGATGGATATGCCGCCGTCCTTTTGTAACGTAATATCAATCTGATTGCAGTAGCCTGCCAGATGCTCGTCAATGCCATTATCAAGAATTTCCCAAATCAAGTGGTGAAGTCCGCGCGTGCCGGTGCTTCCGATGTACATACCCGGGCGCTTGCGCACGGCCTCGAGACCTTCCAAAACTACAATCTGGCTTCCGGTATATTGTTCCATAAGTTCCCTCATTTCTTAATATCTTCTTATCTTACCAAAGCGTAAGTACGTTCGGGTAACAGTATACCATATTTTAAGGAAAAACTGCAAGGTTGGAAAAAATCTTGCCTAAAAGCGGCAGATGAAGTATAATTATTTAGATTGAGGATAGATTTTACATAGGATGAGTATTGTTTTAGCATTCGGGAAATGAGAAAGCTGGAGGGAAATTTAGGTGTCAGAAAAGAAAGTCAGCATTGTAATACCGGTTTATAACGTGGAAAAATATCTGCGCTCCTGTTTGAACAGTGTCTGCAAGCAGACGTTAGAGGATATCGAGGTCATTGCGGTAAATGACGGAAGTACGGATGGCTCGGTGGATATCCTGGCAGAGTATGAAGCGCTTTATCCGGAATTTTTCCATGTATATCATATTGAAAATCATGGAGTAAGCTATGCACGAAATTATGGTGTGAGCAAAGCGAGCGGAGAATATATATTATTTGTGGACAGCGACGACTTTATTGAAGCGAATATGTGTGAGCTGTTATACAAGAAGGCAGTGAAGAACAACGATGATGTGGTGCTCTGCCGTTATTTTGATGTCCGCGAACGTCCGCTCACCAAGAAGCTGACCAGAAAGCGCAGCAAGGCATACAAGGTAGCTTATGAAACGGATTTCAGTCTGCATGAGCGGCCGTTTGAGCTGACGCATATCTCACCGTTTCCGTGGGACAAGCTGTTCCGGAAATCCCTGATTGAGAGATTTCCGTTCCCGCAGGGTTTGCGTTTTGAGGACCTTGCCATCATGTATCCGGTGCTTTGCAGTGCAGAGCGGGTCGGAGTAACGCAGCTGCGTCTGTACAATTACCGTCGTGCCTCTGCCGGAAGCTTTTTGAACCAGCTGAGCGAAAAGACGCTGGATATTATTTCTTCGCTGACGCTGATGGTGGACAGTCTGAAGGCAAACGGGCATTTTACCGAGTTTTACGATGAAATTGAATATATCTGTATTAGACATTTACTGGAACGTCTGAATTCCATTTTTGATGACCGCAGAAAGAGCGTTGTTGACCCAAAGAATCGCGGTATGCTGCCGTTAAAAAAGAAAATCGTCGTTCAGTCAATGGACTTTTTGGAAAAGAATTTTAAGAATTGGAAGGAAAATCGTTATCTGAAATATTCGGCATCGGCGACCAGTAAGCGCATGATGAAGCTTTACCGGAGCAAGCGCCGGATGCTGCTTCGACTGCAGATTCGGGAGAAGATGCCGCTGCCGCTCGTAAAGGCGAGAGTGAAGCTTGGTAAGTTTTTCCGCACCAAGCAGGAGGATTGGAAGGCATTCAAAAAGCGAAAGCACAAGCTGCAGTACTTAAAGAATCGGATTCCGCTGTTCAAGCTGTTTTCGTTGCCGCGAGACGTGGAATATACACGCTATTATCTGAAGCATCCGGTATCACAGGCCGATGTCTTGTTTGAGTCAAAGCATGGCGAGGATGTAGCGGGCAATGTGTTCCATATGCTGCTTGCGATGAAGGACGAGCAGTTCCGTCATCTGAATGTCATGCTGACTTTAAAGGAAGAGCTGATGGACGATTGGAAGGAGATGTTTGAACGCTACGGCATCAACTTTGTAAAGATGATACCGTATAATTCCAAGGACTATCTGATGGCGCTGGCTACGGCGAAATATCTGGTGACGGACACCAGTTTGCCAAGCTACTATATCAAGCGTCCGGAGCAGGTGTATCTGAATACCTGGCACGGTACTCCGTTGAAGGCAATGGGACGTAAGGTACCGCAGAGAGAGTATGCACTTGGCAATGTACAGAGAAATTTTTATATTGCGGATTATTTGTTGTATCAGAATGAATTCTCCAGAAATATCTTCCTGCGAGATTATATGATAAAGGAGCTTTATAACGGAAAGATTATGCTGTCCGGTTATCCGCGAAATTCAGCTTTTTTTGCGACAGAGCGTTACGAAATGATTCGGGACGAGCTTGGGATAGCGGATATGCAGGTAATGGCGTATATGCCGACCTGGCGCGGTCTTTTGAACAAAAAGGAAAATAAAAAGCAGATTGAAGAAGTCAGCGGATACTTGTACGAGCTGGACGAAGCACTGGAGGATGGGCAGATTTTGTATGTAAAGCTGCATCCGTTTGTGCGCGAGGGCTTGAATTATGATGATTTTGAACATATCCGTCCATTTCCGGAGCAATATGAAACCTATGATTTCTTAAATGCAACCGATTTGCTGATTACCGATTATTCCAGTATTATGTTTGATTATGCGGTTTCGGGAAAGAAGATTGTACTGTTTACTTATGACCGCAGGGCATACTTAAAGGACAGAGGTATGTATGTACGCCTTAGCACTCTTGGTTTCCCGATAGCGGATACGGTGGAGACGCTGATTGAGAAAATCAACGAGGAAGAGCCGGCAGCTTATGAGGAATTTCGTCAGAAGTATTGTGCTTATGACAGAAAAGAGACGGCGTTGGAGGTTTGTGAGTGCCTGTTCCTTGGCAAGACGCCATCATTCTCGGTGGAGCCGGTGAAGCACAACGGCAAGGAAAATGTGCTGGTGCTGGTAAACGGCTTTGCGAGGGATGAAGCGTCCTCGAAGCGAATCGAGCGTTACAATAAGTTTGATAAGAAAAAATACAATTTTTATTTTTGTATGAAGGCAGGAAATGTCAAGGCGGCAACTGCTAAGCTTTCGTTGTTTGATAAGCAGATGGGCTATATTCCGCTGATGTTTGATGTGAATTATACGATAAAGAGTCGTATTGCCTGTGTTTTTGCGTTTTGGCTGAATTGGTACAATGGCTGGACGAAGCGGCAGATTGACGGGTTAGCGAAGATAGAGAAGGAAAAATATTTCGGCAACGTACATTTTGATTATGTTGTAAATATTTCCAACCGTGACCGGTTGATGCATCACATCTGCGGTCAGTTTGATGTGCCGAAGATTTATAATTTCTTAAGCTACAACGAGATTCTGTATAAGAAGCAGCGCAGCTTCCGTAAGAATGTGAAGTATGTGCTGAAGTATTTGGATTTGTATGATTATGTATTCGGACGGGAGGAAATCACAAGACTTTCCAGTCCGGCTCTGCGCCAGAACAGGGTTACTTTCCTGGAGGCAAAGAGAAAGAAGTTTGAGATGAATCGAATCTTAAAGGAGGTAAAGGACGCATGCGGACAGGAGTCATAACGTTTCACAGTGCGCATAATTACGGTGCGACTCTGCAGACCTGGGCATTGCAGAAAACCTTGAAGAAGCTGGGCGCGGGTCCGTGTGTGATTCACTATCATCCGGACAGTATTGACCGGTTATATCTGCCGCCGCGTTTGGATACCTTTGCGGCAAAGTGGAAATATCTGACGAAGAAAAAGGTGCGTGTGCGGACGCGCAAGCTCAGAAAGAAGTATGATAAATACACCAAATTCCTTGCGGAGCATTTTGAGCTTTGCGGAAATTACCGCACTTACGAGGAATTGAAGACGAATCCGCCGAAGTTAGATTGTTATATTACCGGAAGCGATCAGGTATGGAATACAGACCATACGAAAGGCTTCGACCCGGCGTATCTGCTGGATTTTGCAGAAAAGGGCAGCAGAAAGATTTCGTATGCAGCGAGTGTCGGCAGGGCAAACTTTTTGCCGCAGTATCGCGAGGAGTTTGAAAAGAGTCTGCGTACCTTTGATGCCATCTCAGTGCGTGAGGAGAGTGCGCGACAGGCGGTAGAGGAAGCCTCCGGCAAGGAGGTATCGGTGGTGCTTGACCCGACGTTACTGCTGAATCGGGAGGAATACGATGAAATCAAGGTTCCTTCCGAGCGAAAGGAACGCTATATTCTGGTCTATATGATGGAAAACAATAAGAGCATGATTCGTCTGGCAAACAGTATCTCGGTTGCGACGGGTCTGCCGATTATCCAGCGTAAGCCGAGCAAGCTTTTTCGAAATGAATTGGAAAGCTTTTTTACCCATACACCGGGAGAATTTTTAGGAGAAATAGAAAAGGCGGACTATGTGATAACCAATTCGTTTCACGGAACTGTTTTTTCGATTATTTATAACCGGCCGTTTATTTCGATGCTGCATTCGGAAACGGGCAGCCGCACGATTGATTTGTTAAAGACGCTGGGCTTGGAACGACATATTTTAGAGGATGCGAAGGCATTTAGAAACATGGGACAGTTTACGATTGAGTCACCGGACACACTGCGTCTGCGTATTGAAACCCTGCGTTTAGAGTCGCTGGAGTTTTTGAAGCAAGCACTTTCGAAATAAGCTGCAGGAAAGGCGGAGAGGAATGAAACCAATAGATATAAAGCGACCAAAGCACAAAATCACGACCGTCGTGCCGTGCTATAATGAGGAAGCTGTGATAGAGCTGTTTTATCAGGAAATCTGCCGGGTAGCAGAGGAGATGAAGGAGCAGGCAGAGTTTGAATTCCTGTTTGTCAATGACGGCTCAAAGGATCAGACACTTGCCAAAATGCGTCAGCTGCGGGCACAGGATGCCCGTGTGAAGTTTTTGTCCTTTTCCAGAAATTTTGGAAAGGAAGCGGCAATGTATGCAGGGCTGGAGCATTCCACCGGCGATTTTGTGGCGATTATTGATGCGGATTTGCAGCATCCGCCGGAAATGATCAAGGAAATGTACCGGAGCATTACGGAGGATGGCTATGACAGTGCGGCGGCATGCAGAGTTTCGCGTAAGGGAGAGCCGAAGCTGCGCTCCTATATTTCAAAGAAATTTTACAGAGTGCTCGGACGCTTGAGCCAGATTGAAGTGGTAGACGGCGAGGTGGATTACCGTTTGATGAGCAGACCGATGGTAAATGCAGTGCTCCAAATGAGTGAGCGAAACCGGTTTACGAAGGGAATTTTCAGCTGGGTTGGCTTTAATACCAAGTGGCTGCCGTATGAGAATGTAGAGCGTGCGGCGGGCGAAACGAAGTGGTCCTTCTTTAAGCTGATGAAGTATTCCTTGGAGGGAATCATCGGGTTTTCGACGGTGCCGCTGGCGCTGGTATCAATCCTTGGAATCGTATTTTGCGTCTTGGCATTTTTGACAATTTTGTATATTGTGATTAAGACCCTGATTTGGGGCGACCCGGTTGGCGGCTGGCCGTCTTTGGCGTGCATGATATTGGGTGTCAGCGGAATTCAGCTGTTTTGTATGGGAATATTGGGTCAGTATTTGGGAAAGACTTATCTGGAGGTAAAGAACCGACCGCTTTATATCGCGTCGGTCATCGAAACCGAAGAGGAAGAAGAACCGGGAGTATAATTTGTTGCCGCATTTGCGGCAGAATGGAGCAAAGAGATGAAAAAGGTAATTACATACGGTACATTTGATTTGCTGCATGTAGGGCATATCAATATTTTACGCCGTGCAAGAGAACTGGGAGATTATCTGATTGTGGTCTTGTCCTCGGATGAGTTTAATGCAATCAAGCATAAAACCGCATATCACAGCTATGAGGATCGCAAGGCGATTTTGGAGGCAATCCGCTATGTGGATGAGGTTATTCCGGAATACACCTGGGAGCAGAAGATTCAGGATGTGGTAGACAATCAGGTAGATGTATTTGTAATGGGAGATGACTGGAAGGGAGAGTTTGACTTCTTAAAGGATTACTGTGAGGTAGTGTATCTGCCGCGTACCGAGGGAATCTCTACAACGAAGATTAAGAATGACCTGCACGAAAAGGAATTGGGGAAAAAGGTTGAATAAATTGGTTCGGCGGATTGTTAAGAAAATCATATTGCTGTATTATCGAATCCTGACGGTGCTGCTGCCGGTACGAAAGGATGTGATTGTGTTTCAAAGTAATTTGGGACGCAATTATACCGGAAATCCGCGTGCGATTTACGAAAAGTTTGTGGAACTGGGACTGGACAAAACGTACCGCTGCTATTATATTTTGGATGAGCCGGAGCGTTATGCACATTTGCTGCCGGGACGGGTGCAAATCATAAAAAATGCAAGGCTGCGCTATTATTATGTTATGGCAGTGGCGGGTGTATGGATTTCGGATACGCGCTTTCAGAATTATATCAAAAAGCGCAAAAAGACCTGCTATATTCAGACATGGCACGGTACACCGCTCAAACGGCTGGCACTCGATTTGGAATCCCTGCATATGGCGGGGAATGAGACGTTGGAGGAGTACAAAGAGGCGTTTCGTGTGAATGCGGCTACATGGGATTATCTGATTTCGCAAAATCCGTTTTCGACGGCGATATTCCGACAGGCGTTTGATTTTAAAGGCTTGATGCTGCCGGTCGGGTATCCGAGAAACGATGCGTTGTTTTCGTGGCGCATGCCGGAGGAAGCGGACACGATGAAAGTACGGGCGCGGAAGGAGCGTTGTGCGCTCCGTATGCAACAGGAAAAGCAGCGTCTGGGCTTTCCTGTCGATAAGAAAATCATGCTTTATGCACCGACCTGGCGGGATGATGCATTTTATGATGCGGCATCGTATCGGTTTGCGACGGCGATGGATTTTGAAAAAATGTATCAGGCGTTTGGCAAGGAATACATTCTGGTAGCGAAATTTCACTATATGGTTCGGGAAAAGGAAGCGTTTGACCGATATCCGGAGTTTTTGTATCCGGTGGATGCGGGAGTGGATATTGCAGATTTGTATCCGTTGGCGGATTTGCTGATTACGGATTATTCCTCGGCAATGTTTGATTACAGTATATTGAAGCGACCGATGTATTTTTTTGCATATGACTTGGAAAATTATGAAAACGCCCTGCGTGGTTTCTATTTTGACTTTTTAAAGGAGGCACCGGGACCGGTGGTATCGACAACCGAGGCGCTGATTGAAGCGATTCTGGAAGGCGAAGAGGTGTATCGGCAGAAGCATGGCGAAAGCTACGACGCTTTTTGCAGAAAGTACAATCCATACGACACCGGACATGCGTCAGAGAAAGTAATAAAAATTATATTTAGTTGGAGGACGAAATGAATAAATTACCATTTGTAACGAAGGAACAAATTGAAGAAATTGTAAAGACCTATCCGACCCCGTTTCATATCTATGACGAAAAGGGGATTCGTGAGAATGCGAGAAAGCTGAAAAAGGCGTTTTCCTGGAACAAGGGTTATCGTGAGTATTTTGCGGTAAAGGCAACGCCGAATCCATATATTCTGCAGATTTTGCAGGAGGAGGGCTGTGGCACGGACTGCTCCTCGATGACGGAGCTGATGATGTCGGAGGCAGTCGGAATCACCGGAACCAATGTGATGTTCTCGTCGAATGATACGCCGGCAGGCGAGTTTACCAAGGCAAAGGAAATGGGAGCCTATATCAATCTGGATGATTTTACGCATATTGATTTTATTGCAAAGGAGTGCGGCGTGCCGGAAACGATTTACTGCCGTTACAATCCGGGTGGAGTCTATGAGGTAAGCAACGGTATTATGGACAATCCGGGAGATGCGAAGTACGGCTTTACCAAGGAGCAGATGATTGAGGGCTACAAGAAGCTGATTGCGCTTGGCGCGAAGAATTTTGGTATTCACTCTTTCTTGGTAAGCAATACCGTGACCAACGATTATTATCCGATGCTGGCGAGAACACTGTTTGAGCTGGCTGTGGAGTTGAAGGAGAAGACCGGAGCGCATATTACCTTCATCAACCTGTCCGGTGGCGTGGGTATTCCGTATCGTCCGGGACAGCAGGCAAATGATATTGAAATCATCGGTGAGGGTGTCCGTAAGGCATATGAGGAAATTCTGGTACCGGCAGGCATGGGAGATGTAGCGATTTTTACCGAGCTTGGACGGTTCATGCTGGCACCGTATGGTCATTTGATTACGAAGGCAATTCATGAGAAGCATATTTACAAGGAGTACATCGGTGTGGATGCCTGCGCCGTGAATCTGATGCGTCCGGCAATGTATGGCGCATATCACCACATTACGGTGCTTGGCAAGGAAAATGCGCCGGAGGATTGCAAGTATGATGTGACCGGTTCGCTTTGTGAAAACAACGATAAATTTGCGGTAGACCGTATGCTGCCGAAGATTGAGATGGGCGATTATCTGGCAATTCATGATACCGGAGCGCACGGCTTTGCAATGGGCTACAACTACAACGGCAAGCTGAAATCCGCAGAGCTTCTGCTGCGCGAGGACGGTTCGGTGAAGCTGATTCGCCGTGCGGAAACACCGCAGGATTATTTTGCAACGCTGGATTTTTCGGGATTTTTTAAATAAAATTTGAGGGGCAGCCGCGAAAATACAAATCGGTGCAATAGTGAATATTTTTTTGCGAAACTCTCTCGGATTTTTAGGAAGCCTCAACAAATGAACAAAACATAAACAGGTACTTGAATCCCGCCTGTGATGTTTTAGCTCATATTGTTGAGGCGTTTTTGAATTCCTATTGAACTTTGCTATATGTGCCGTCACCTTATCGTAATTTTCGACAAAAGAAAGTGCCTAAAACGTGAAAAATTCTTTGAAATGCCTATAAAGTAAATGAAAAAAAAGCCGATAAATATTACAGAACAGGAACATATTGCCCGGAGGATACGGGCAGAGTCAATGCTAAAGAAGGAGTCAGGTGGTGATATTATGCGTATTGATGCATTCAACAGAGTAAGTCAGTTGTACCAAAACAACAGCACCAGAAACATTGCAAAGGCCGGAAAGACGACACAGCCGGACAGAGTAGAGATTTCCCAGATGGGTAAGGATTATCAGGTAGCCAAGGCAGCAGTAGAGAAGGCACCGGAGATTCGAGAGGATGTCGTGGCAGATATTCGTGAGCGCATGGCAAATGGCACCTATCAGATGGATATGGATGCGTTGGCAGATAAGCTGCTGAGCGGATATATCTGCTAAAAGGAGGACGTACCTTTGGCGAGTTTAATTGAAGAGCTTATAACAGTACTGACGAAGGAAGAAGAAATTTATAAGAATCTTCTTCCAATCGCAGAGGAAAAAACGCAAATAATCATTCGAAATGACCTCACCGCCCTCCAGAAGGTAACCGAGCAGGAGCAGCTGGTTATTGACCAGATTACCGCACTGGAGCATAAAAGGGATGAGGTCATTGTGAATATGGGAGTTGTACTGAACCGCAAGCCGGAAACGCTGACGCTGAAACACATCGTCGAGATATTGGACAAGCAGCCGAAGGAACAGAGACAGTTAGCGCAGTTGCACGACTCTTTGAAAAGTATTCTGAAAAGATTAAAAAGCATAAATTCAAGAAATCAATCTTTGATAGAACAATCCCTCGAAATGATAAAATTCAATATGAATTTGATTCAAAGCACAAGGATGTCACCGGGGAGTGGAAACTATACAAGAAATGCATATGAAAGTAATACTGTAGTAGGCAGGACAGGGATGTTTGACACCAGACAGTAATTACTTGTAACAGTGAGGTGATAACCATGGGCTTAATGAGCGATTTGTACATAGGCAAATCAGGACTGACCGTAAGTCAGTATGGAATCAATATATCGTCACATAACCTTGCGAATGTCGAAACAAAGGGCTTTGTAAGACAGCAGGTTGTTATGATGGATGCGACTTATCTGGATTTGGGCATGAATGCGATTTCCAAGCTCCAGAGCGGTCTTGGTACAAACATTGAAACCGTAAGACAGGTAAGAAATGTATTTTTGGACAAAGCATATCGTCAGGAGCTTGGACGTGAGTGCTTTTATTCGACCCAGCAGGAAGCAATCAACGAGATGGAAGGTATCTTCGGTGAGCTGCAGGGCGTAGCATTCCAGGATTCGTTGGAGGATTTTTGGACTTCCTTACAGGAGTTAGCAAAGGAGCCGGACAGCATCGTAACCAGAGCTTCTCTGGTAGAGACGGCGGTCAGCTTTGTAGAACGTGCAGAGAATATTTACAACCAGATTAAGAATTATCAGGTTGATTTGAATATAAAGATTGAAGAGCAGGTAAACCGTATCAATGAGATTGCGGACGGTATCAGAGACCTGAACAAGCAGATTTGTTTTTATGAGAGCAATGGTGTGGAGAATGCCAACGATTTGCGTGACCAGCGTAATGCATTGCTCGATGAATTAGGAGAATACGTTAAAATTTCATATAAAGAAGGCGAAGACGGTCAGGTATCCGTAATTGCGGAGGGAGTTCCGTTGGTAGCCGATCAGCTGACCTTCCACATGGGCACCAGAACACAGGTCGAGATTATTACCGAGCAGCTGTTCAAGGAGCTTGGTGATATGGATGCGGCTGAGTTAGAAGCAAAGAAGATTTGTGAGAATTCGACGATGCTTGTACCGGTGTGGCCGGCCTATGAGGACAAAGAAGTATTTAACTTCGATGAAGTGCCGAATGCAGAGCAGAATACAGACATCGGTTCGCTCAAGGGTCTGATTCTGGCAAGAGGCTCCAAGGTTGCCAGAGCGATTGATATTCCGGTAAAGCCTTTGGAGGAGGACTTTAAGGATGAGGACGGCAATTTGGATGAGGATGCATACGAGGTAGCAATGGCACAGTATGATGCGGCAGCGCGGACCTACAACTCGCTGATTGAGCCGTCGGTTATCATGACGGTGCAGGCACAGTTTGATCAGCTGGTGCATGGTGTCGTAACGACCTTGAACAACATCCTGTGTCCGAACACGGATTATACCTTTGGTCAGAACGTGACGGTTACGTTAGAGGATGGTACGACCAGAACCTATGCGGCAGGCGATACGATTCAGATTCTGGATGAGGAAAATGCGCCACTGGGTATGGATATAAATAAGACGGTCGGTACCGAGCTGTTTTCCAGAAAGTCGGTAGAGCGTTATGAGATAGCGACCCTGCCGGATGGTACACAGATTCGTATTTACAACGAAGAGAACGTTGGTGACAACTACAGCTTATATACCCTTGGTGAGATTCAGGTAAATCAGACGGTACTGGCAGATAAGTCCACGATTCCGTTGAGCAGCAACAAGGGAACCGGTGATTTTGATATTAAGACGGCAGAAGCGTTGATTACAGCATGGGGCGAGCCGTTCGCTACACTTTCGCCAAACACCCTGACCTACGATGATTTTCAGGATTACTACACCGCGTTTATCGGAGAAATTGCAAATCGCGGGCAGACCCTTGGAAAGATTGCGGAGGATCAGGAAAACATGGTTGCCAGCATTGACAATCAGAGACTTTCAGAGCATGCAGTATCCTCGGATGAGGAGCTGACCAATCTGATTCGTTTCCAGCATTCGTACAATGCGGCTGCCAGATACATTAATGTAGTGGATGAGATGCTGGAGCATATCGTAACACGCTTATAGGAGGAGATTTTCGATGCCGAATACATTTTTTGGATTATCTATAGCGAAATCGGGTATGTATGCCTCGATGGCAGGTGTGAATACAACGGCACATAATATTTCGAACG
Organism: Lachnospiraceae bacterium; assembly: GCA_017462755.1. GTDB lineage: Bacteria > Bacillota > Clostridia > Lachnospirales > Lachnospiraceae > RGIG4057. Next base: position 134,881 of record JAFTQM010000045.1, read on the forward strand.
CAGAAAAAGAAGGCTATTGCAGACAGCTGGTAAGCCAGCAGGCAAGCCCGGCAATCCGTATCAATTCCTCCTACGGTATGGCAGGAAGCGGAACGGATGTTACCGGAGTATATCAGATGCGAGATGAATATTACGATGTAAAATATCGTGATAATACCTCTCTTCAGGGAGAATACTATACCAAAGAGCATTACATGACGGAGATTGAAAATTATTTTAACGAAATCCGTCTGGAGGGTTTCACAACCACTTACAATTCTTTTTATGATTCGATTCAGGAGCTTGCAAAGAATCCGTCGGATTTGACGGCAAGAACTGAGGTAACGAACTTTGGACAGAGCTTATGTGATTACTTCAATTCCCTGTCCATCAGTATGAAGTCGATTCAGGAAGAATGTAATTTTGAGATTAAGAATCAGGCAGACCGTGTGAATTCGCTGTCACAGCAGATTGCAGCTTTGACAAAGCAGATTAACACATTGGAGGTAAACGGTGGTTTTGCGAATGACCTCAGAGACGAGAGAAATCTCTTGATTGATGAGCTGTCTGAGATTGCAAATATTGATGTAGAAGAACGAGTAGTAGGTGACGGTGTCGGCGTGACAAGCTATGTAGTTCGTTTGGATTCGCAGCTTTTGGTAGATACCTATACTTACTATGAGCTGGTTACCGTACCGCAGGAAAACAGAAACCATATGTCGGATATCGACGGTCTGTATGAGCTGAAGTGGAGCAACGGACAGAGCTTCAACAGTGACAGTGCTACACTGGGCGGCAATCTGGCGGCTTTGTTTGCAGTACGCGACGGTAACAATGGTGAAGCATTCCGGGGAGTAACGGATGCAAAATACGGAGATACCAAGGTAACGGTAACTTCGACCAATGCCAATCTGGTAGATAAGCTGAATATTCCGACACATGGTGTGATTACCGTATCGAACCGTCAGTATGACTATGTTGGTTTTCAGGTAACAGAGGCAGCGGATGGCAGCTATGTATACGAGTTTGAACTGGCAGAAGGACAGTCCCTGACCAGAGATTCGGACGCAGGTGCAGTTATCATCGGTAAGGATGTAGATTACAAGGGTATCCCTTATTATATGGCACAGCTGAATGAGTTTGTGCGTACCTTTTCCAGAGTATTCAATGATGTACATACGACCGGAGAGGATTTGAACGGCGAGGCAGGCTTGGATTTCTTTAACGGTATCCATCCGGTAACCGGCGAGGAGTATGTTTTTGGACGTTCCGAGGAGGACATTCAGGATGGCATTGTATTACGTTCCAATACCGGAAGCTATATTGAAGAGTCAGACATCAACTACGGTTCTTATTATTATGTAACCGCAGAGAATTTCAGAGTAACCAGTGCGATTTATACTAATCCGAGAAAGATTGCGGCAGCCTCTGAGATTTTGAACGGTATCGAGAATTCGGATGTAGCAAAGGAACTGATTAAGTTAAAGGACGATACGGATATCTTTAAGCAGGGTACACCGGAAGCGTTTATGCAGACCTTAGTATCGGAAATCGGTATTGATACGGATAAGGCAAAGCAGTTCAATCAGAACCAGCAGGATATCTGTGCAAGCATTCAGAATCAGAGAATTTCTATCAGTGGTGTTGATTCGGAGGAAGAGGCGATGAATCTGATTCGTTATCAGAATACCTACAATCTTTCGGCAAAAGCAGTATCCGTTATGAATGAGATTTACGATCGATTAATCAACTACCTGGGTGCATAGACATAACAGAACAGAAAGGAAGCGACGGACTATGAGAGTAACTAACCGGATGATGACCAATAATCTGCTTTATAATATCAACGGAAATAAAAATTCCTTATCCGGACTGGAGCAGCAGTATGCAACTGGTATGAGAATACAGCGTCCATCGGAGGACCCGATTATTGCAGTGCGTGCATTGAAGCTGCGTACCAACTTATCGGAGCTGAACCAGTATTATGAAAAGAATATTCCGGATGCCATGTCCTGGATGGATGTAACAGAGAGTGCCCTGAAGGTAGTAAATTCGATTTTGACTCAGGTACATACCTATTGTGTACAGGGTTCGACCGATACGCTGACGGCAGATGACCGTGCAAGCATCGTAAAAAACCTCAACGAGTTAAAGGGACAGATTTACCAGGAGGGTGACACGAACTACGCAGGACGTTATGTGTTTACCGGTTACAAGACGGATACCAGCTTGGTATTTGATGAGTCACAGGAAAATGAAAAGTATACGATTACGGAGCCGTTAAAGGGTACCGATATTGATATTATCAAGAAGGCAATCAATGATTGTGATTTGAAGAGCTATGATCCGGAGACCTCGACCGAGGCGGATTATGCGGACAACCCGGAGAAGCCGAATATGATTAATGCATATCGGATTCGTTTGGCATACGACGAGTTAGACAAGGCAGAGGATGGCGGCGAGCTGAGCATCCGTTTCGGTGAGACCGATGAGGATGGTGAAGTGACCTATACGGACTTCAACATGGGTGCAGTTACCGAGATGCTTTCTACCGATGCCAATGCATATCAGGTAGCGGAGGATGAGGTACATTATCTGACCGATACCGGAGAGCTGATTATCGGCTCGGAGCTTTACAATGAGTGGAGAGTGCTGGAGAACATCGAGATTACCTACGATAAGACCAGCTTTGAAAAAAATGATTTGAGACCGGAGCACTATTTCAACTGTGATGTAACCTCACTGAATGAAGAGGGGGAACCGGACGATACCAAGGAAGTATTGCATTACACCAAGCAGAATCAGGAGATTTCGTATGAGGTTAACTTCGGACAGAAGCTGGTAATCAATACACAGGGAAGCGATGCAATCCAGCATGCCATCGGCAGAACCATCGACGGTGCATTGAATGCAGTAAACGATGTAATCAAGGTAGAAGAAAAGATTGCTGAGATTAATAAGATGCTGGAGAATGAGGAGATTACGGCAGAGCAGGAAGGCGCATTGAAGGCGATGCTGGCATTAGCAGAGGATGAGCTGACCTTAAAGAGTGAGGTAATGCAGGATACGTTCTCGAAGGCACTGACAGAGATTGAACAGCAGCAGGACGTAGTGAATGTAGCAGTAGCTGATTTGGGTTCCCGTTATGTCAGACTGCAGCTGACCGAAAGTCGTCTTTCGGATGAGCAGACGGATTTTGAGGAATTGCTTTCTTCGAATGAGGATGCTGATATGGTAGAAACGATTATCAATTATCAGGCAATGCAGACCGTTTATAACGCTTCGTTGAATGCAGCATCCAAGTCACTGCAGACCACCCTGTTGGATTTCCTGTAAAATTATAGGCAAGCGGAAACGTCGGAATGGAGGTAACTATGCTAGTACAAACAAAGCATTTTGGGGAAATTGATCTTGCGGAAGAAAAAATCCTTACCTTTGATAATGGTATCATGGGTTTTGAGGAATACAAAAGATATACGATTCTGTACGATAGTGAGAAGGAAGCAGAGGGAAAGCGTCCGTCTATCTCGTGGCTGCAGTGTCTGGATTTGAAAGAGCTGGCAATTCCGATTATCAATCCGTTGCTGGTAAAAGAAGATTATAATCCGACGGTGGAGGATGAATTGCTTGCCGGACTTGGCGAGTTAACTGACGAGAATTTGGTTATTTTCCTGACCCTTACCGTACCGGCAGATATTACGAAGATGACCAGCAATCTGAAGGCTCCGATTGTTATCAATGCGGATACCAGAAAGGGCTGCCAGATTGTTGCGGAAAATGCAGACTATCAGGTACGTTTCCCTGTATATGAGCAGTTCAAAAAGAACAGGGAGGAAAAGGAGGGGAATGTATGTTAGCCCTTTCGAGAAAAGCGAACGAATCGATTATGCTTGGCAACGACATCGAAGTAACGATTTTAGAAGTCAAGGGAGATCAGGTTAAGGTGGGTATCAAGGCACCGAAGTCCGTACCGATTTATCGTAAGGAGATTTACGTGCAGATTACCCAGTCAAACAAAGAAGCCACAGCAGATGTGGGTGCGGAAGCACTGGCAGAGCTGCTTGGAAAATAAAGCTAAACATTTTTTTGAAACATGCCGATATAAGGAATAACAAGGCGATTGACAACACAAGGAGGTGTACTTTTTATGGCAATTTCAGTAGTAAATGCAGCAGCGTCCTATGAGGCACCGCGGCATACAGAGCGTCAGGTAAAGGCGGAACCGGTTGTAGTAGAGAGTGTAGCACCGGTAGCAGCAGAGACCAGACCGGTAGTAGCTATGAGCGGTAGCGAGATGGGAGGCTCCGAGCAGGAGAAGGAACAGCAGCAGGCAAATAAGGACAAGATGCTACGGACAGCAGTAAGTCAGGCCAACAGTAAGTTGAAGCAGACCAAGACCAAATGTGAGTTTTCCTATCACGAGGCAACGAAGCGCGTTTCGATTAAGGTAATGGATGAGGATACAGGAGAAGTAATTCGCGAAATCCCACCGGAAGAAACATTGGAAATGGTTGAAAAAATGTGGGAGCTTGCCGGTATTCTCGTAGATGAGAGAAGGTAAGGAGGAACAGATATGGCAATTCGTATGACTGGTATTATATCGGGTCTCGATACCGAAGGCATCATCAAGGAATTGATGGAAGCACATAATGCCAAAAAGACAAAGATTGAAAATAAGATTACAAAGCATGAGTGGAAGCAGGAGAAGTGGAAGGAGCTGAATACCAAGATTTATGCTCTTTACACCGGCACGCTTTCGAAGGCAAAGACACAGGGTAGCTATCTGACAAAGACCGTAACCTCTTCGAACGATAGCAAGGTAACTGCGACTGCAACGACCAATGCAGTAAACGGTACCCACCGGATTTGTGTGAACAAAATGGCAAGCGCACAGTATGTAACCGGTGCAGCACTTGGCAAGTATACGGATGCGGAAGGCGAAGAGCAGGTGGTTTCCGGTACGACGAAGTTGACGGAGTTAGACTTTGAGGTATCAGATACCATGGAAACCCAGATTAACATTGCTGCCGGAGATAAGAAGGTAACGCTTGCAGTTACGGATAAGACTACGGTAAGTGATTTTGTAGATGCATGTAAGTCCGCCGGCTTGAATGCAAGTTATGATACAGCACAGAAGCGTTTCTTTATCAGTGCGGCTGACAGTGGTGCAGAGAATGCGTTCAGCATTACGACCTCAACGGCAGGTGATACAGCACAGAAGAACGCAGTGCGTGACTTGTTAGACTATTCGAAGTTGAATTCGACGGCAAGAGTAAAGGTAGACAATGCGTTGCTGACATATAAGGACGAAGATGCAACTGACGAGGAGAAGGAAGCAGCGCTGGATGCTATTAATACCTATGCGGCAAACAAAACATATCGCGATTTAGTAGATAAGTATAAGGCAGGCGAGATTGCAGGTAAGGAAGATGAGCTTGCGCAGATAAAGGCAGATGCGGAGGCAGAATACCTTGCAGGTTTAAAGGATGGCGAGACACCGGACGAAACTGCCAAGAAGGAAGCAATCGACGCAGCTGTTTTGAAAAAGGCAGAAGAATATGCGAACGAGCAGAGGACTGCATTTGAAGAGGGGGCAACGACCGGAAATGCATTTTATGATGCAACGGAAGCAGTGGAAACTGCGCTGAGTGCTTATGCAGCAGCAAGCTCGGAGAGTGCAGGCAGCATTGCGGGTAACAGTCTGGAGCGTTTGGGCTTAGGTGAAGTAAGCTTTACTAAGGTAGATGGTAAGCTGATATATACAACGACCGGTGATGTAGCGCTGGTAGAAGCAAGCGACAGCGAGATTGAATACAATGGCGCGATTTTGACCGGTAGCAGCAATACCATTATTGCAAATGGTCTGACGATTAATGTCAATGGTGTAACTGCCGGAACAGACGAAGAATACATTTCGGTGAATGTATCGAAGGATACACAGGCAGTTTACGACATGGTAAAGGCATTTGTAAAGGAATACAACGAAGTACTGGATGCGTTGAATACTTCGTATAACGCAGCCTCTGCCCGCGGCTATGATCCGTTGACGGATGAAGAGCGTGAGCAGATGACCGAGGAGCAGATTGAGAAGTGGGAAAACAAGATTAAGGATTCCCTGCTTCGCCGTGACAGTACGGTAAGCGGTTTGGTAACCTCGATGAAGAATTCAATGCAGAAGGCAGTCTTTTATAATGGCAAGCAGTATTCCTTGGGTTCGCTCGGTATCGGAACGACCGACTATACCGAATATGGTAAGTTACATATCAATGGTGATAAGGATGATGCGGCAGTATCCGATAAGACAGATAAGCTGATGGCAGCCATCGAGGAAGATCCGGAGATGGTTATGGAGGTTATGACTCAGCTGGCATCCGGTTTG
>JAFTQM010000046.1 GCA_017462755.1 Lachnospiraceae bacterium
GAGGACTGAAAATCCTCGTGTCACTGGTTCGATTCCGGTTCTGGGCATTTGTTTTTTGTAATAAAACATTACAAGAGACATAATGGGACACTAGCTCAGTCGGTAGAGCACTTGACTTTTAATCAAGTTGTCGCGGGTTCGATTCCCGCGTGTCTCATTGTAGAAGCTGTTTCGAATGATATAAGTTCGAATACAGCTTTTTTTGTGTAAAAAGAAAGTAGATACAAAATAAATAGAAAAACTATTATTGCAACTTTGAAAATATCTGATATAATAAAAGTAAGATATTTTCTAAAGGAGGAAATAAAAATGGATACAATTATTGGAATCATTATTGACCTTATTGTAGGTGCAGCAGCTGGTTGGCTTGCAGGCAAAATTATGCACAGCGAAGGCAGTTTACTTCGTAATGTCATCCTTGGTATCGTAGGTGGTGTTATTGGTAGTATCCTTTTAGGTATTATCGGAATCGGAGCAAGTGGTATCATTGGTGGTATTGTGGTGTCTGTAATTGGTGCATGTGCATTAGTTGCATTGGTTCGTGCAATTACGAAGAAATAACAGATACGACGAAAAGAATAAAAAAGACTTCTCGAATTGAGAGACGCATTGTCGTCCGCTCGTATTCCGGAAGTCTTTTTTGTTTGGTTTTGTTGTATTGAAATTTGAGATTCTTTATATTTTCTGAATCATCATATGAATGATTTCCTGATCTGTTTCACGCATTCCTTCCCGTGCTAATGTTCCGACATTGCGGATGGTATTTTCAACACCCTTGGTTACGATACCTTCGCCATCATAAAACTGGGTTCCGTGCAGATACATCTGCATACCGAGAAGTCCGGCTTCTACTGAGGAAGCAATCTTTGCAGCGCAGCTTGCTTTGGCGCCGTCACAGATAACACCGGAATTGATGGCAATGGCATTTACGATAGTGTGCGCAATTTCACGGTAACGGCCGCCATAAAGATAAGTAATGCCTGCACCGGCACCGCAACCTGCACTGGTAGCACCGCAGTAAGCAGAGAGTCTGCCGATACCGGTTTTTAAATGAATGGTTACCAGATTGGCGATAATCAGTGCGCGATATAACATTTCCTCGGATACCTGAAGCTCCTTGGCGTAAACGATAACAGGGAGAGAAGCGGTAATGCCTTGGTTTCCGCTGCCGGAATTAATAACAACCGGAAGCTCACAACCGTTCATGCGGGCATCGGAGCCGGCGGCGGCCATGGCTTTTGCACGATTGTGGACAGTATTTCCATAGGAACGTAAAAGAATACGTCCGATTTGGGCGCCATATGCATGCTCCAAGCCTTCTTCAGCAATGGCGGTATTATAATCAATTTGTCGTTTAAGAATATCACGAACATCATCCAGATTGGCTGCTTCCGCGAAAGCAACGATTTGCTCAACCGTAAGAAGATTGCGGTCGGTAGCATGGTTTTCGGTAGTACTTTCGTCCTCTTTATCGACAAGAACCTTACCATCCTTTTCGATGCGGATGACGTTGGTATGATAGCCGGAAATCCGGGTATATGAGGTATGTTCTCCGGCAATAATACGAATACCAATATCAAAGATACATCCGGACTGAGATTCAGAAATAGTAAATTCCGTGTGATTCAAGTAATCGGAAATCTGAGTAATCTGCTCCGGTGTTACGTCGGCAATAACCTCCAATTCTTTTTTGGCATTTCCGGCAACGATGCCGGCGGCGGCAGAAGCAGCAATACCCTTTAGACCGCCGGTGTTTGGTACGACAACGCTTTTTACATTTTTAACAATATTTCCACTTACGGTCAGTTCTACGCGCTCCGGCAGAGCACCGAGCGTATCTCTGGCAATCGCAGCAGCATAGGCTACAGCAATCGGTTCGGTACAGCCCATTGCGGGTACCAGCTCTTCTTTTAGTATATTAACATATGATTGATATAATGTATGTTCCATGTGTTTCCTCTTTCTAAAGATGTCGGTGTATGAACAGCTTTCTCTTTTTTGATTCTAACATAATAGGAAAGAAATGCAAGAGGAATTCAGCATTTTAGGGAGATTGACTTTGTTTGAAATCAATGCTAGGATAAGACAAGAAAGCAGAATGATAGAAAGGTGGCAAGGCACGATGGAGAAAATAGAGAAGTTAACAGAAATGCTGAGGGAGAGTAACAATATTGTATTTTTTGGTGGAGCCGGGGTGAGCACAGCAAGCAATATACCGGATTTTCGTAGTTCAACGGGCTTGTTTAGCCAAAGGCTGAACCGGCAGTTTACACCGGAGCAGGCAGTGTCACACACCTTTTATGTGCGTTATCCGGAAGAATTTTTTGATTTTTATAAGAAAAATCTGATATATCCGGAGGCACAGCCGAATGATTGTCATTTGGCACTCGCAAAGCTGGAGGAGATGGGAAAGCTGAAGGCAGTGGTAACGCAGAATATTGATGGACTGCATCAGGCAGCGGGCAGTAAGAAGGTATATGAACTGCATGGTTCCGTACATCGCAATTATTGTGAGCGTTGTCACGCATTTTATGATGCAGCCTATGTGTTAGAGGCAGAGGATGTACCACATTGTACAGAGTGCGGCGGCAGAGTAAAACCGGATGTGGTATTATATGAAGAAGGCTTGGATCAGGCGACGATAGAGGGCGCGGTAAATGCGATTGCGCAGGCGGATATGCTGATTATCGGAGGTACTTCCCTGGTGGTGTATCCGGCAGCCGGATTGATTCAGTATTTTCGTGGGAAGCATTTGGTGTTGATTAATAAGAGTGAAACGTCGGCAGACCGTAAGGCAGAGTTAGTAATTAATGATGATATTGCGAAGGTAATGAGAGAAGCAGTAGAACTGCTTGTAAAAAAATAATCAGACAGGCACCGGGAAAGCTTATTGTAAAAGAGTGTGGGATACCCGGAGCAATTTAGTATAGCAAGAAGCGAAACGGAGAATTAGAAATGGAACAGAACACACAGGTAAAGCGGCTGCGTTCGGAATGTCTTAGCTGCTTATTGAATAAATATATGGAGCGCTGTCCTGAGGGCTTGGACGATGAATCTCGTCTGACCTATATGCAGATAGTATTCCGGGAATTGGCAGATGCAGAATGGGAGGTTGGCGGACCGGTGCTGATACACCGGATTTATCGAAAGCTGTTTGAGCGATTCGGGTTTGAAGAGGACTATTCTTCTATTAAAACACATTTTAATACGCTGATGATGAAACAGGAGCCGTTGGTTGAGGCAGAGCTGTCCAAAGCACAGGAGCCGCTTCGGTTGGCAATTCAGTATTCCCTGATTGGAAATTATATTGATTTTGGGGCGTTAGATAGTGTTGAAGAGGAGAAGCTGGCACAAATGCTTCTCGATGCAGATAACATCGCAGTGGATGCAGAGGAATATGAGGCGCTGAAAGAAGATTTAAGAAAGGCAAAGCGACTGGTATATCTGACGGATAATTGTGGTGAAATCGTAATGGACAAGCTATTAATAAGACAGATACAAAAGCTGTATCCGGAGTGTGAGGTTACCGTTATTGTGCGAGGCAGTGAGGTACTGAATGATGCTACCAGAGAGGATGCAGAACAAATTGGGCTAACGGATATGGTGCGTGTCATCGGCAATGGAAACGGTATTGCAGGTACTTGGCTGCCGGAGGTTTCAAAAGAAGCAAGAGAAGAAATCGAGGCAGCAGATGTAATTTTGGCAAAGGGACAGGCGAATTTTGAAACATTGCGCAGATGCGGAAAGAATATTTAGTATCTGTTTTTGTGTAAGTGTGCTGTGTTTGCAAAGAGCTTTGGAGTGCCGAAATTTACCGGAATGCTGATAAATGATAGAAAATGCTAAGAATTTTTTTGAAATAGCATAATCTGCACGAAAAACAGCTATATTCCACTTGCGAAATTGAGCAATTTGTAGTATATTTAGAATAGATAAAAATATTTTACGGTTGTGTAAAATATTCAATAGTAAACTAAACCATTTAAGGAGGATTTACCATGAAATTTTTTATCGACACAGCGAATGTAGAGGACATTAAGAAGGCAAATGATATGGGTGTTATTTGCGGTGTTACCACAAACCCATCTTTGATTGCAAAAGAGGGTAGAGATTTCAACGAGGTTATCAAGGAGATTACTTCTGTCGTAGACGGTCCAATCAGCGGTGAAGTAAAGGCTACGACAGTAGATGCAGAGGGCATGATTAAGGAAGGCCGCGAAATCGCTGCAATCCATCCAAATATGGTAGTAAAGATTCCTATGACCGTAGAAGGCTTAAAGGCTGTAAAGGTGCTTGCTGCTGAGGGTATCAAGACCAACGTGACTCTGATTTTCTCCGCAAATCAGGCATTATTAGCTGCAAGAGCAGGTGCTACTTATGTATCTCCATTCCTTGGTCGTTTGGACGATATTTCCACACCGGGTATTGATTTAATCCGTACTATTTCTGAGATTTTTGCAATCTATGATTTGGACACTGAGATTATTGCAGCAAGTGTTCGTAATCCAATCCACATTACAGACTGTGCTTTAGCAGGAGCTCATATTGCTACCGTACCTTATGGTGTAATCGAGCAGTGCACCAAGCATCCGTTAACCGATCAGGGTATCGAGAAGTTCCGCAAGGATTACGAGGCAGTATTCGGTAAGTAATTGATAAGTTATAATGATATCGTGAGGGTTTGCAAGCGTCCCTTCGTTAGAATGAAAAAATTCCACAAAACAGGAGGACAATTATGAGCAATATTGATACCATGTCTGTAAATGCCATCCGTGTACTGGCAGCAGACGCCGTACAGAAGGCAAAATCCGGACATCCGGGACTTCCGCTGGGTAGTGCAGCGGCAGCATATGAGTTATGGGCAAAGCACATGAAGCACAATCCGGCAAATCCGGACTGGGCTGACAGAGACCGCTTCATCCTTTCCGGTGGACACGGTTCTACTCTGTTATATTCCCTGCTTCATTTATTCGGATATGGTCTGACCAAGGAAGATTTGATGCAGTTCCGTCAGTTGGATTCTCTGACACCGGGTCATCCGGAGTATCGTCATACCAAGGGTGTAGAGGCTACGACCGGACCTCTTGGTGCAGGTATGGGTATGGCAGTAGGTATGGCTATGGCAGAGGCACATCTGGCAGCAAAGTTCAACAAGGAAGGTTATCCGGTAGTTGACCACTATACCTATGTACTTGGCGGCGACGGCTGTATGATGGAGGGTATCTCCTCTGAAGCATTCTCTTTGGCAGGTACGTTGGGACTTAGCAAGTTAATCGTTCTGTACGATTCCAACCAGATTTCCATCGAGGGAAGCACAGATATCGCCTTCACTGAGGATGTACAGAAGAGATTTGAGGCATTTGGTTTCCAGACTCTTGTAGTAGAGGATGGTAATAATCTTGAGGAAATCGGTAAGGCAATCGAGGCTGCAAAGGCAGACAAGACCAGACCTTCCATGATTACCATTAAGACTCAGATTGGTTACGGCTGTCCGGCAAAGCAGGGCAAGGCCAGTGCACATGGTGGGCCTCTGGGTGATGAGAACGTAGCAGCATTGAAGGAAAACTTAGGCTGGCCATCCCAAGAAGCGTTCTTTGTACCGGATGAGGTATATGCAAATTACAACGCAATTTCCGCAGATTTGGCAAAGGCTGAGGATGCTTGGAATAAGATGTTCGCAGAGTACTGCGAGAAGTTCCCTGAGATGAAGAAGGCTTGGGATGAGGAGTTTGACCTTGATATCGCAAAGGCCCTCATTGATGATGAAGCTTTCTGGGCATATGAGGACAAGCCGGAAGCTACCCGTAATCTTTCCGGTGTGGTTATTAACCGCTTAAAGGATAAAGTGCCGGGCATGATTGGTGGTGCAGCTGACCTTTCTCCCTCGACCAAGACCTATATGAAAGATATGGGAGATTTCTCGAAGGACGATTACACCGGCAGAAACCTGCATTTTGGTGTACGTGAGCTTGCAATGGCAGCAATCGGAAACGGTATGACGCTGCATGGTTTGCGTGCGTTCGTTTCTACCTTCTTTGTATTTAGTGATTATGTAAAGCCGATGGCAAGACTTTCTTCCATCATGAGAATTCCTACTACCTATGTACTGACACATGACAGTATCGGTGTAGGTGAGGACGGACCGACCCATGAGCCAATCGAGCAGCTGGCTATGCTTCGTTCCATGCCGAATTTCCATATATTCCGTCCGGCAGATGCTACTGAGACGATTGCAGCATGGTATTCCGCAATTACCTCTAAGGAAACTCCTACGGCACTCGTTCTGACTCGTCAGAATCTGCCGCAGTTAGCAGGTTCCTCCAAGGAAGCATTAAAGGGTGCTTACATTCTGGAAGATTCCACAAAGGAAACTCCGGATGCAATCATCATTGCTACCGGTTCTGAGGTATCTCTGGCAGTAGAAGCAAAGGCTGAGCTGGCAAAGGAAGGCGTAGATGTTCGCGTTGTTTCCATGCCATGTATGGATTTGTTCGAGGAGCAGTCCGCAGAGTACAAGGAGTCCGTACTTCCAAAGGCAGTGCGTGCAAGAGTAGCGGTAGAGGCTCTCATTGATTACGGCTGGGGCAAGTATGTAGGTTTGGATGGAAAGACCTTGACGATGACCGGTTTCGGTGCTTCTGCACCTGCAGCAACTCTGTTCAAGAAGTTCGGCTTCACCACAGAGAACGTAGTGGCAGCAGTAAAGGATGTACTGTAATATCAAAATGAAACGGAAAAACAGATAAAAATAAGGAGCGCTCCACATCCGTGAATACCAGATGTGGAGTGTTCCACTATACGAAACATTGCTTGCGACAGATGAAGAGGGGACCGGAGTCGGAGCAGGAAAGCATGAATGTACAGGAGAATACCAAATGGATATTTTTGATGTTTTAACCTTAATTTGTGGACTTGCCCTTTTCCTTTACGGAATGGATGTAATGGGCGCAGCACTCAAGAAGAGTGCCGGGCGAAAATTGAAAGTGATACTTGGCAATCTGACCTCTAATAAATTCAAAGGATTTTTGTTAGGTCTGGGTGTAACGGCTGTTATTCAATCATCATCTGCAACGACAGTAATGGTGGTAGGTTTTGTTAATTCAGGTACGATGACGCTTGCGCAGGCAATTGGCGTTATCATGGGTGCCAATGTCGGTACGGCAGTAACGGCTTGGATTACCGGTTTAAATGGTATCGGTGGTGGTGCGGCAGAAGCAGCGGAGTGGCTGAAGTGGTTAAAGCCGGATTCCTGGATGCCTATTTTGGCACTGATTGGTATCTGCTTTTTAATGTTCTCAAAGAAGGACAAGAAAAAGGATATTGGTACGATTCTTTTGGGCTTTGCGGTACTGATGGTAGGTATGGAGACCATGTCTGGTGCGGTAAGCGGTTTGAAGGAAAGCCCGGAGTTTCATGAGATTTTGCTTTTGTTTAACAACCCATTCTTAGGTGTACTGGCAGGTACGGTATTGACTGCGATTGTACAGTCTTCTTCTGCTTCGGTAGGTATTTTGCAGGCACTTTCCAGTACCGGTGTGATTACCTATAGTGCAGCAATGCCAATTATCATGGGTCAGAATATCGGTACCTGTGTAACGGCAATGTTGTCGTCGATTAGTGCGAATAAAAATGGCAAGAGAGCAGCATTAATACATCTGTATTTTAATATTATAGGTGTAATCCTATGGATGAGCTTGTATTATCTGATAGGAGCGATTTTAAGTTCGACAAATACATTTGAGCTATTTAAGTTTGCAGAAGGAACTGTCATTGATATGTGGGGTATTGCTGCAATTCATACGATATTTAAGATATTCTCCGTATGCTTGTTGATGCCGATTTCTTCCCTGCTTGAAAAGCTTGCGATGTTGACCATAAAGGGTTCGGATAAGGTAGGCGATACCTTTACCGATATGTTAGATGAGCGTCTTTTGGATGCGCCTAGCGTAGCAATCGAGCGAAGCTATGAGGTAGCTGACCAGATGGCTACCCTTTCCTCTAAAGCAATTCAGCAGTCCATTACATTGCTTGATACCTATGATGATAAGATTGCACAGGAAATTCGTGAAATTGAGGATAAGGTCGATGTTTACGAAGATGTGCTTGGCTCTTATCTCGTAAAGCTTTCGTCAAGAAGTATGACGGAGGCAGACAGTCAGGAGGTTACCAAGCTCCTGTATATGATTGGAGATTTTGAGCGTATTTCCGACCATGCGGTAAATTTAGTGGAGTCTGCAGAAGAGCTGAAGGATAAGGGAATTGCGTTTTCTTCGGATGCGGTATCAGAGCTTTCCTCGATGTATGGTGCAGTGGATGAGATTGTACAGATGACAGAGGATTCCTTTATCAATCGCAATATGAAGAAGGCTCATATGGTAGAGCCTTTGGAGGATGTAGTGGATTATCTGAAGGAGCAGCTTCGTCTTAGACATATCATCCGTATGCAGAAGGAAGAATGTACGATTGAGCATGGATTTATTCTTTCGGATATTCTGACTAACTTAGAGCGTGTATCGGATCATTGCTCCAACGTGGCAAGCTGTCTGATTGAGATGTCCGAGCATGCGTCGTTGGATTTGCATGAATATATTCATACGGTAAGAGAGAAGGAAGTTGATTTTGATACCTTATACCGTGGTTATATGGCAAAATATGCGATTGCACCGATAAGCAAAGAAAAATAATGAACAGTAATAGGAGAGAGATTCGAAAGAGTCTCTCTCTTTGAAATTTCATTCTGCAAAATTTGAAAACTTTACAGTAAGAAATTATTGACGTTATGCGCAAATTACTTTATAATATGTAAATAGCAAAATGAATTTATCGCTTTAAAGCGTTTGCTTATTGCATTGACTCAGTAAAAGGAATGTAGATATGACACTGGCTTTGAAAGGAAGCAAAAAAGGAAAAGCGAAAAGAATGGAGGATAATATGAAAAAGAATATGAAGAAAGTACTTGCATTAGGTTTAACAATGACGGCAGCTTGTGGTATGCTGACCGGTTGTGGAGACAAGAAGGATGATACCTATGAAATCGGTATTTGTCAGTTGGTACAGCATCCGGCATTGGATTCTGCAACGGAGGGCTTTAAGGCTGCGTTGACAGAGAAGTTAGGTGACAAGGTAAAGTTTGATGAGCAGAATGCGCAGGGTGATCCTGTAACCTGTGCTACGATTGCAAACTCCTTTGTATCGAACAGTGTAGATTTGATTATGGCAAATGCGACTGCAGCTTTGCAGTCTGCAGCTGCAGCAACCGCAGATATTCCGATTTTGGGTACTTCGGTTACTGATTATGCAACCGCGCTGGACATTGACAATTGGACCGGTACGGTAGGAAACAATATTTCCGGTACCTCTGACTTAGCACCATTGGATCAGCAGGCAGCAATGTTGAAAGAATTATTCCCGGATGCAAAGAACGTGGGTCTGTTGTATTGCTCCGCAGAACCAAACTCCCAGTATCAGGTAGATATCATCAAGGGTCACTTAGAGGGTATGGGATATACCTGTGAGTATTTCTCCTTTGTAGACTCGAATGATATTGCAGCGGTAGTAAATGGTGCAGTGGCAGCAGCGGACGTAATCTATGTTCCGACTGACAATACCGTAGCTAACAATACTGAGGTAATCAATAATATTTGTCAGCCTGCAGGTGTACCGATTGTAGCAGGTGAAGCAGGTATCTGCTCCGGTTGTGGTGTGGCAACTCTTTCGATTGACTACTATGACCTTGGATATACTACCGGTCAGATGGCATATGAGATTTTAGTAAATGATGCAGATGTGAAGACGATGGCAGTTAAGTTTGCTCCGGAAGCGACCAAGATGTACAATCCTACACTTTGTGATGCACTTGGCGTAAAGATTCCAGAGGGATATAGCGCGATTGAGTAAATCGGGAGGAGATATTCGTGGAAACGCTATTTAATGCATTACCCGGTGCAGTAGCACAGGGACTTATTTGGGGAATCATGGCGATAGGTGTGTATATTACCTACAAGGTATTGGATATCGCCGATTTGACCGTAGACGGTACGATGTGTACCGGCGGTGCCGTGTGTATCGTCATGCTGATGAAGGGACACGACATTTGGTTTTGTATGTTATGTGCAGTGGCAGCAGGTATGCTGGCAGGCTTTGTAACCGGTATCCTATATACATGGATGGGAATTCCGCCGATTTTGGCAGGTATTTTGACCCAGCTGTCATTATGGTCAGTTAATTTGAAGATATTGGGCAAATCCAATCAGGCGGTAAGTGTAGATAAATATGATTTACTGGTTTCGTTAAGAAATGTAAAGAATGTACCGCTTCATAAGAATACGATTTTGATTGTAGCAATTTTTTGCGTTGTGATTATTGCATTGTTGTATTGGTTCTTTGGTACAGAGCTTGGTTGTTCATTACGTGCGACCGGCTGTAATCCAAGCATGAGCCGCGCACAAGGTATCAATACGAAGCGCAATATCGTACTGGGTCTGATGATTTCGAATGGTCTGGTGTGCTTGTCCAGTGCATTGTTGGTACAGTATCAGGGCTTCGTTGATATCAACATGGGACGTGGTGCGATTGTAATCGGTCTGGCAGCAGTAATTATCGGAAATGTTATTTTTGAGAAGATTTTCCGCAACTTTGCATTGAAGCTGCTCAGTGTAGCAATCGGTAGTGTGATTTATTACATTGTGCTTCAGGCAGTTATTGCAATGGGTATTGATACAGACCTGTTAAAGATTCTGTCGGCAGCAGTAGTAGCAATTTTCCTTGCAGTACCTTATTGGAAGCAAAAATATTTTATGAAGCCGGTGAAGCGTGCTGGAAAGGAAGGTCAGAATGCTTGAAGTAAAAGAGATATATAAAACCTTTAATCCGGGTACGGTCAATGAAAAGACGGCACTGGATGGTCTTTCCTTAAAGCTGGAAGAGGGCGATTTTGTAACCGTCATTGGCGGTAATGGTGCCGGTAAATCGACGCTTTTGAATGCACTGGCAGGAACTTGGTTTGTCGATGAAGGACAGATTATCATTGATGGTACGGATGTTACGAAAATGCCGGAGCACAAGAGAGCAAAATTCCTTGGTCGTGTATTTCAGGACCCGATGATGGGAACCGCAGCAACGATGGGAATTGATGAAAATCTTGCGTTAGCAGCGCGCAGAGGCAAAAGCAGAGGCTTGCGCGGCGGCATTTCCCGCAAGGAACGTGACGAATATCGCGAGCTGTTGGCAACCTTAGGGCTTGGCTTGGAGGATCGTCTGACTTCAAAGGTGGGTCTGCTTTCCGGTGGTCAGCGTCAGGCAGTTACGTTGCTCATGGCAACACTGCAGAAGCCGAGATTGCTTTTGTTGGATGAGCATACTGCGGCACTGGACCCAAAGACCGCAGCTAAGGTATTGGAAACAACGAACCAGATTGTCAATGCAAGTCGTCTGACGACACTGATGATTACGCACAATATGAAGGATGCGATTGCAAACGGAAATCGTCTGATTATGATGAACAAGGGAAAGGTCATCTTAGACATCAAGGGCGAAGAAAAGAAGAATCTGCATGTTTCTGACCTGTTGCAGAAGTTTGAGCAGGTAAGCGGTTCGGAATTAGTCAATGACCGTATGATGCTGTCATAAAGTTGATCGGGATGGATAGAAAGGAAGACGAGAATGAAATTTTGTGCAAAATGTGGTAATTCGATGGAGGATAACGTAAAGTTCTGTCCGGCATGCGGAGAAGCTCAGGAAATGGGTGATCCGGTAGCGGCAGTAGCAGAGGGCTTAAAGAAGAACAAGAAGAAGATTATTACGATTGCGCTTATTGCAGTAGCAGCAATTTTGGTTATTGTTCTTTTGGCAAAGCTTTTTACTCCGGGTTACAAGAAGGCTGCAAAGAAGTTCATGAATGCAGTAGAGGATTTGGACTTACAGGAAATGTATGATTTGATGCCTGATTTCATGGTCGATATGGATAAGGATGAAATCCGTGATAAGCAGAACGATATGGAAGATGAGATGGGCGATTATAAAATTTCCTACACGATTACTCAGACAGAGAAGATGGATGAGGAAAGAATCGAAAGTC
The DNA here is from genome assembly GCA_017462755.1 of Lachnospiraceae bacterium. GTDB lineage: Bacteria > Bacillota > Clostridia > Lachnospirales > Lachnospiraceae > RGIG4057. The sequence goes on from JAFTQM010000046.1 coordinate 12,077, forward strand.
TGGAAGAAGACTTCGATTGGATGTATGACGAGTCAGTAAACATCAAGAAGGGCTATGAGGTTTATGTAAAGATGACAGTAAAGGAAGACGGTAAAAAGGATACAGATACCGTAGTTCTTTATTCCCTCAAGATTGGTTCGAAGTGGTACGTTTATCCATTAGGTCTCGGTTTTATGTACTAAACACATCAAGAAATGGTATTCAAAAATATCCATACTACTAGAAATAGTGGTATGGATATTTTTTTCGGCCAAAAATCAACAAAAAAGATGGAAATAAATAGAAAAAATATTGAATAACATATGGCAATTATTTACACTTTATGGTATACTATAGAAGTTGTAATACTCCGGAATGGAGACTAAAATGGGAAGGAATAGGAACCGGCAATGAAAACAGAGTGGAATTACAGTACAAAAGCAGAGCAGTTGGAAAGTAATGGTATGCATTATCTCGCGTATGGTATCTTTGCTGTAATGCAGGAGAAGGAAGAGCTGATTTATCATGACGTAACTCTGAATCAGGAGGCTGCAAGCAAATTATGCGGATTGCTGAATCGTGAAAAGCTGGAGCCGGAGCAGGCGAAATATGTAGTGGAGGATTATATTATGGAGCAATATCTGGTCTGTCCGTAAAAGGATAGTACCGACAAAAAAGCAATAGAGAATAAGTAAAAGTCAAAAAAGCCCCCTTTGGAATGCAGGTACATCCCAAAGGGGGCAGCTTTATTTGAAAAATGCTTACTGAATTGCAGCCAATGCCTGTGCTAAGTCTGCAATCAAATCTTCTTTGTCCTCGAGACCGCAGGAGATACGCACCAGACCGGAAGGTACACCGGCAGCAATCAACTGCTCCTCGGTCATCTGGCGATGAGTGGAGGTAGCCGGATTCAGACAGCAGGTTCTTGCGTCTGCTACATGTGTTTCGATGGCAGCCAGCTTCAAATGCTTCATAAAGGTCTCTGCTGCTGCACGACCGCCCTTCAACTCGAAGGATACGACACCACAGCCGCCGTTTGGCATATACTTCTTGGAAAGCTCATAGTACTTGTTGCCAGGAAGACCAGGATAATTTACATAAGCCACCTGTGGCTGTGCCTGCAGGAATTCTGCTACAGCCTGACCGTTTTCTACATGGCGAGGCATTCTGACATGCAGGGATTCCAAGCCAAGGTTTAAGATAAATGCGTGCTGCGGAGACTGAATGCATCCAAAGTCACGCATCAGCTGTGCAGTACACTTGGTAATGAAAGCACCCTCCTTACCAAAGCGCTCTGCATAGGTAATACCGTGATAAGAATCATCAGGAGTACAAAGTCCCGGGAACTTGTCTGCATGTGCCATCCAGTCAAATTTACCGGAATCTACGATAACACCACCGACAGCAGCACCATGTCCGTCCATATACTTTGTGGTAGAATGGGTTACGATATCTGCACCCCATTCGATTGGGCGGCAGTTGACCGGAGTCGGGAAGGTATTGTCAATAATCAACGGCACACCATGTGCATGAGCTGCCTTAGCGAACTTTTCGATATCCAGTACGGTCAAAGCAGGGTTTGCAATGGTTTCGCCGAATACGACACGGGTATTCTCCTGAAATGCTGCGTTCAGCTCTTCCTCTGTGCAGTCCGGAGATACGAAGGTAACATCAATACCCATCTTTGCCATGGTAACGGAAATCAGATTGAAGGTACCGCCGTAAATCGTAGAAGAAGCTACGATATGGCTGCCGCATTCACAAATATTGAAGAGAGCCATAAAGTTTGCAGCCTGTCCGGAGGAGGTCAGCATTGCGGCTGTACCGCCCTCTAACTCTGCAATCTTTGCAGCTACATAGTCGTTGGTAGGATTCTGCAGACGGGTGTAAAAATAGCCGTTTGCCTCCAAATCGAACAGCTTGCCCATATCCTCACTGGTCGCATACTTGAAAGTAGTAGACTGAATAATCGGAATCTGGCGTGGTTCGCCGTTGCCCGGTGTATAACCGGCCTGTACACATTTTGTATTTATTTTGTAATCGCTCATGATAACCTCCGTTATATAATGTTTTATTCTTTGCCGTTCCAGCAGTAGGTACACAGCTTGCAATGGTCTAATCCGGTAGCATCCAGCATATCATCCAGACGGATAAACTGCAGGGACGAGAAATTCATTTCCTTGCGGATTTCCTCTACCATCTGTGCATACTTTTCGGTCTCCGGATTTGCATATTCTTCTAAGATTTCATCTGTAACGTTACCGTTTTCCAAACGTGCAATGACACGGCGGGTAATCAAATCCATCTCCGAAGAGGAACGGGAGAAATTCAGGTATTTGCAGCCGTACAACAGTGGCGGACAGGCCGGACGGATATGAACCTCCTTGGCGCCGCGTTGATAAAGAAACTCGGTGGTTTCGCGAAGCTGGGTTCCGCGTACGATGGAATCATCAATCAGAAGCAGACTCTTGTCTTTAATTAATTCGTCTACCGCCAGCATCTTCATTTTAGCAATCAGGTTTCGCTTGCTTTGCATTGTCGGCATGAAGGAACGAGACCAGGTAGGTGTATATTTGATAAATGGTCTGGAGAATGGGATACCGGACTCATTTGCATAACCAACAGCATGTGCAATACCGGAATCCGGTACACCGGCAACGATATCCGGCTTTACCGTATCTCTCTGAGCCATTTTGGCACCACAGTTGTAGCGCATCTGCTCTACACTGATTCCTTCGTAAGAGCTGGCAGGATAACCATAGTATATCCAAAGGAAAGTACAAATTTTCATATTGTTGTTTGGATTGGATAAGGTAATGCAGTTCTTGTCGGTCATTACGACGATTTCACCGGGACCGAGCTCTTTGTAATCGGTATAACCGAGATTTTTGTATGCAAAGTTTTCAAACGATGCGCAAAAAGCATCTTCTTTTTTTCCGATGGCAACCGGAGTTCTGCCGAAACGGTCGCGTGCAACATAGATACCTGCTTTGTTCATCAAAAGCAGAGACATGGAGCCGTCAATTACGTCCAAAGCATAACGAATACCCTCGATTAGATTTTCTTTTTGATTTACCAGAGCAGCTACCAGCTCGGTTGCATTAATCTCGCCGCCGCTCATTTCCAGGAAATGTGCATGTCCGGTATCAAACAGCCCCTGAATCAGCTCAGCGGTATTGTTAATCTTACCAACGGTAGTAATTGCGTAAGTACCATGATGGGAACGGATAATCAGCGGCTGTGGCTCATAGTCCGAAATACAGCCGATGCCCAGATGTCCCTGCATCTCATTTACATCTTTATCAAACTTGGTTCGGAACGGGGAATTTTCAATGTTGTGGATAGAGCGGTTGAAGCCATCTTTTCCGTAAACTGCCATTCCGCCGCGTCTGGTACCAAGGTGGGAGTGATAATCAATTCCAAAAAATAAGTCAAATACACAGTCCTGCTGTGCTGCTACGCCAAAAAATCCGCCCATGTTAATGTCCTCATTTCTTTGTAGTGTGCTTTATACTTTTTTCTATGCGGTTATTATACTACTCGTGTTTTAGAAACACAAGTCAGGTTTTGTGTAAGAAGGTTGATTTGTTAACTTTTCAGGAAATCCTGTACCTGCGTCAGGTATTTTTCAGCAGTTTTTCTTCCCAATTGGTATACTCGTTCCAATTCTGCCGGGTCATGCTCAATCGAGCCGATGTTCAATGCCTGCGGAGGGCGAATTACAAAAACCTCTCCGGCGGCTTCCCGCTCGGCAATATATTTTGTAGTTTCATTGTAACGGGTATGTCTGGTTGCGATTGCGTTGATTGCGTTCGGATATTTTCGTAAAGCAATGCGTACCAGTGGCAGCAGCTTGTTCTTGCCCTTAATATATTCCTTTGGCTGCGTCAGGATGACTACGTTTTTGTTGTAGCCAAGGGATTCGAAATATTTGAGTGGGATGGAATCGGAAAGACCACCATCCAACAGCTCCAAGTCACCGATTTTTACAATGCGTGCAAACAAGGGCAGGGAACCGGAGGCGCGAAACCACTCGATTTCCTTGCCTGCTGCGGATTCGGATTTGTGATATACCGGTTTGCCGGTGCGTACATCCGTACAGGTAATATAGAATTCCATCGGGGAGGTTTGATACGTGTCGTTGTCAAACGGGTCCAGATGTTCCGGTACCTCATGATAACAAAACTTTTCATTATAAAAGTTGCCGGTTTTCAGCAAGGAACGAAAGCTTCCGTAGCGCTTGTCGTTACAGTATTTTTTGTTGTAGCGGATTGCACGGCCGGGCTGGTGTGACTTGTAATTGCAGCCGAAAAGAGCTCCGGCGGAGACACCGATAGCACCGTCAAAACGGATACCGTGCTCCATAAATACATCCGTAACACCGGCGGTAAACATACCTCGCATGGAACCGCCCTCTAAAATCAGTCCTGTTTTTGTTTCCATTTGTTCTTATAATTTCCTTCTTTAAATTTTATACTCGATTTCCTTGTTTATTGTAGCAGAAAATGAAGATGCATACAAGAGATATACAAAAGAGTTTGTAGAGCAATCGTTATGGTTCAGAACACAAAAAATCAGCCTGCGTTTCCGGCAGGCTGAAAGGGGAATTGATAAGAAAATGTTTACGAAATATTAAAAAAGCGATTTATTGCTTTTTTTGTGTTCGTCCCAGCAAGTAATCCACAGAAACACCATAATAATCCGCAAGCTTAATCAGAATCTCAATCGGTATGTTGATTCTGCCCAGCTCGTACTTAGAATAGGTGGTCTGTTTTACATGCAGAAAGTCTGCTACTTCCTGTTGTTTTTTATCATTGTCTTCCCGAAGGTTTTTAATATTCTCAAATGTCATAAACTACCTCATGTCGAGTGATATGTATCAGTCTGTAAGGAATATATTACAGGAAACAAGTTATATTATATGTGTATTAGGAAAAACTATTGAAAAATAGTCGTACCACGACTATAATTTTATGTAAAAGGAAAGTAGTTGCTTTGCGACTATTCCTTTTACATAAAATTATCTGGGGATGCAAAGCGAACAAAGTTCGCTTGCACAGTTTGCGTACAGCGCAAACTGATTAAACGAATAAAATTCGTTTTTTACGCGCAAAGCAACGGTTGATGTCGCAAATGCGACGCTTTGGCGGCGCACGAGTTTGCGTCGCAAACTCTTATTTATGTAGAGGAACAGGAGTTATTTAAATGGAGGTTTATTGTGGAAATTATCGAGTTAACGAACAAGGAGCTAAATGAAATAGAAAGTACTTTTTTAGAATATGTCAAGATGAAAAGTCAGGAATTAGAGCATCGGTGTCGTGGAGCTGCGCGAAAGGGAGTACAGCTGGAATTTGTAGATACGCCAAGCTTTCAGTTGCATTCACGTTTTCTTACGGATGATGATTATCGGGCAGTGATTCTGTTTCCGCGCTTACAGCTGATGGCAATGTATCAGCTGTTTTTTCAGTTGAAAGGCAGAGATGCACTTGCGCTTGGAGAAGATGTGCGGCTGGTGCGATGGAGTATGTTTTATGTAGCCATCTGTTGTGTGCTGCAGCATGAGCTCGCACATATCTATCGCGGGCATTTGTACCTGCGACAATTCTGGAAGGAGAATTGGGAGCAGCACATTCTGGATTGGAAAACGCTTGAATGGGATGCGGACCGCTTTGTTGCGGAGGTGCTTGCGGAATATTGGGGGGTTTGGAAGGAAAACAAGGGAAAAGAGGAGACCGGATTGGGAATTCAAATGCTCTGCGGTACATTGCATGGCATGATGTTCTGGCAGCGCAGGCAGGAAAATTTATGTGCGGATGTAGAGCGGGAGCAGCAGATTTTGGTTCGCGAGTGCGCGATATTGCAACGTATGCCGGTGCTTTATGAGAGGCAGCAGGAGGTTTTGGAATATATACAAGCATACGAAGAAGAGTTTCGCCGGGTATTCAAAAACAATGGAGCGCTGGAGCTGCCGCATAATATATTTGAGGTATCATCGGCACTACAGGAGTTACAGAGTCATTGGGAAAAAATTAAAAAAGAACTGCAACCGTATGCAATGATGCTTTTGGAAGAATAAAGTGTCCTATAAAGTAGTGAAAATATTGCGGTGTGTTTTTAAAGAATTTTATGGTATAATAGTTATGTTGTTACATAAGAAAATGGAAGAACACCTTTTAGAACTTTATTCTGAAGGGCTGGAAAGGAGACGTTATGGAGTTTAGAAACGACAATGGGGTTTTGATTGCACGCCGTAGTGGAGAAACACTGCGTATTGAGCCATGGGGACCGGATTCCTTCCGTGTTCGCGCAACGATGTTTTCGAAGTTTACGGAGAATCTTTGGGCGCTTACGGAGACGCCAAAGGCATCGAATGCAGTAGTTGAGATTGCGGAAAATCATCAGGAGGCAGTGATTACCAATGGCCGCATTAAGGCAACGGTGAATTTTGCGGGCGTAATTACCTTCTATCGGGATGGAAAGCAGATTTTACAGGAGTACTACAGAAGCTACGGCGGTACGATTTCGAAGGAAAGCCGCTGCTTAAAGGTAGTGAATCGTGAATGGAAGGGTATCATCGGCGGAAGCGATTATTCCCTGAACTTAAAGTTTGAAAGCAATGATGGTGAGAAGATTTTCGGTAAGGGTCAGTATCAGCAGGCTTATATGGATTTGAAGGGCTGTACACTGGAGCTGGCACAGAGAAATTCTCAGATTTCCGTACCATTTGCAGTATCGAATCTGGGCTATGGTATGTTATGGAACAATCCGGCAGTCGGAAATGTAACCTTTGGCCGCAATTATACCGAGTGGATTGCGCGTGCAACGAAGGAAATGGATTACTGGATTACCGTAGCAGATGCACCAAAGCAGATTCTTGCAAATTATACCGATGTTACCGGACATGCACCGATGTTCCCGGAGGATCGCATGGGACTTTGGCAGTGTAAGCTGCGTTACCGTACCCAGGACGAGGTACTTACCGTAGCACGTCAGTATCAGAAGGAAGGCATTAAGATTGATTTAATCGTAATCGACTTCTTCCACTGGACCTTACAGGGTGATTGGAAGTTTGATAAGACCTATTGGCCGGACCCGAAGGCGATGGTAGATGAATTGCACTCAATGGGTATCAAGGTTATCGTATCCGTATGGCCTTCCGTAGACCGCAAGAGCGAGAACTTCTATCCGATGATGGAGCGCGGTCTGCTGATTAAGACCGAGCGTGGTGCTGCACAGACCTACGATTATCAGGGCGACTGTGTAGAAATCGACCCATTCAATCCGGAAACCAGACAGTATGTATGGGAAGTATGTAAGAAGAATTACTACGATTATGGTATCGACGCATTTTGGCTGGACAACTCGGAGCCGGATTATGGTGTTTATGATTTTGAGAATTATCGTTATATGGATGCACCTGCACTGGAGTGCAGCAATATGTACCCGCAGATGTACAGCCGCATCTTCTATGACAATATGAAGGATTTGAGAGATGGCAATGTAGTGAACCTGCTTCGTTGTGCATGGGCAGGCAGTCAGAAGTACGGCAATGTGGTATGGTCCGGTGACGTGCCAAGTACCTTTGAGGCATTCTACGATCAGCTGCAGTGCGGTCTGAACATGGGTCTGGCAGGTATTCCTTGGTGGACGACCGATATCGGCGGCTTCATGACCGATGATGTAAATGATCCGGATTTCCAGCAGCTGCTGATTCGTTGGTATCAGTTTGCGGTTTATTCCGCAGTGTTCCGTATGCATGGCGACCGTGGTCCTTACGATATTCCACCGTTGGATGATCGTGACTGGGGTGGCGGATATCTGCATACCGGTCAGCCAAACGAGCTGTGGAGCTATGGCGAAGAGAACTACAAGATTATGAAGAAGTATTACAACATCCGTATGGAGATGTTAGACTACATCAAGAGCCTGTACAAGGAGGCTTCGGAGAACGGTTCTCCGCTCATTCGGACGATGTTCTATGAATTCCCTGAGGATGCGACCTGTTGGGAGCTTCAGGATCAGTACATGTTCGGTAGCGAGTATCTGGTAGCACCAATCTTTAAGCTGAATCAGTTTGAGAGAGAGGTATATCTGCCGGCAGGTACATGGAAGCTGACCAGTGATGGTACTGTTTACGAGGGTGGACAGACGGTATGTGTAGCAGCTCCGCTGGAGTATACACCGGTATTTCAGAAGCAGTAAATAAATAATGATTGAATGCGAGGACAGAGAGGAATCTCTGTCCTTGTTTTGTATGTAAAAATGTAGTCGTTACTTTGCAGTCTTATTTCATTATTGGCAGTTTGTCGATTTGGTTGTTAGATAATCATCTAATAAAATGCTTGACAAAAGTAATATTAGATGATAATCTAATATTGTTAGATGTGCATCGAACATAAAACAAGGAAACGAGGAAAGGAAAATGAATCAATCATCCGTTGTATCAGAAGAAAAAATAACCTATAAGGGAGCATTAAAACAAACACAGTATATGAAGCTGTTAGTAGCGAATATTATCAGTCGTTTTGGTGATTCGATAGATGCCATCGCTTTTACCTGGCTGGTCTATGCGATTACCGGAGAGGCTTCGTGGTCAGCGATTATTTTCGCAATGAATCAGATTCCGTCGGTGCTTTTACAGCCGTTTGCAGGTGCTTTTGTAGAGGGTTGGAACAAGAAAAGAGTTATGGTAGTTACAGATATCATTCGTGGCTTTGTGGTAGTAGGGCTGGCAGTGTTATATGTACTTGAGCTGTTAAATCCGGCAATCCTTGTGGTGTTTACCATTACGATTTCTACGGTAGAGGCATTTCGTATTCCGGCGTCTACTGCGGTAATTCCGAAAATAATTGATATGAGATATTATACACATTGTACTTCGTTAAATTCGGCAATCAGTACAGTGATGCAGCTGATTGGGATTGGGGCAGCAGGAATGATTATCGGGGCATTTGGTGTGGAAACAGCGATTATCATCGACGGTATTACATTCTTTTTGTCAGCGTTTATGATTCTTTTTGTGAAGGTAAAGGAAGAAAAGCTGGTCAAGGAGTCTTTGACTGTAAAAAAATATTTTGGAATTCTCGGGGATGGCTGTAAGTATCTGAAAAAGGAGCGGATTATCATCAACTTTGTTGTTCTGGCAGTATTTGCGAATGCATTTGTGGTGCCGTTTAATGCGCTTCAGACACCGTTGGTAACGGAGGTATTGGGTCAGGGAAGCGAAATGCTTAGTGTTTTGTCAATTGCAATGATGGCAGCGATGCTTTTGGGAACAATAATATATCCGGTGATTGCGGAAAAGGTTTCGGTTCGGATTCAGGTTGCTTGCGGTGGTATTGCTATGGGCGCAGGCTTCGGGCTTTATGTACTGGCAGGTCAGTTTCAGGATAAAATCGTAATTTTGTATGCGCTTGTTATTTTGGCATCTGTGGTAATCGGGCTTGGAGTGACCATTGTGAATTCCTGTCTGAATGTACAGTTTATGAAATGTGTAGATGAGGAATATCTGGCTCGTGCCGGTTCTATTTTTAGCGCGGCAGCTTGTGCAGCTTCTCCTGTGGTATCATTTTTGATTGGCGGATTGACATCTGTCATTTCTGTAGCTACAATGTTTATAATCAGTGGTGCATTGTGCATCGCATTGTTTGTATTGGTAGCTGTTTTAAAGATTCGCTTAGAGAAATAGAGGGAATTATGATACGGGAAATTAGTAGCAAAATTGATTATGTATACGAAGGGATTGGTCTGCTGGCGCAGTTAGGCGGGGATGAGGATTATCATACCTTTATGGAAAAGCTGCAAAAAAGATACGGAAATGCGTTCGAGGATAAGGAGCTAGAGATTTCGTTTTTATATGAGGCAGAAGCAAAGGCGCAGAAGGAGTTTGCGCAGGACATGGAGACGGTAGAATTTTATTTTTCGAGCAAGGACAAAAGAGAGTGTCCGGCAAATCTTCTACTCCTGTGGGATCATTTTGCATGCAACAGATTTGAGACGGTAAAGGAATTGGAAGATTACCTGTTTGGATTGTCTGAGGAAGAATATGCGGGAAAGTTCAGCCGTTTTATTATGAGCTATGGCAGTGATATCCGGGAAGAGGATGAGAGCGAGATGACCTGCAGTGCAATAGATGTAATCCGTTTAATTATGGGGTTAGAGGTTCCTATGGAGGAACGTTTTCATCTGCAGGAGTTGTATGTGGAGCGTGAAAAGCACATCCGGAAAATCCTTTTACTGGTAGAAAAAGCAACCAGCTTTTTGAAAAACTACGAGGAGCGTATCCGGGAAATCATAAACCGTTTTATTGCTTATTGGACGAAGGAATTGGGAGAGATGCCGTTCAATCGATATATGATTGAAAAATATAATATGGGAATGAAGCCAAATGAGCAGGGAGTAATTCTGTCACCTTCCATTTTTGTGCCGGTAATGCTTGGTATGAATGCGGATATGGACGACGATGGGAACTATAGACGAGCAGATTACGCGACAGCAGGCATTTTATTTGGCGAACATTTTGATATTACCTGTGTGGTCTCAGTGAAGGGTGCAGGCTACATTGAGCAAGCAGGTCAGATAATGAAACTGCTGAGTGACCGGAGTAAGTTTGAAATATTGTGTTATATAAAGGATCGCAGTGCCTATGGCAGCGAGCTTGCGAAATATCTGAACCTTACGACAGCAACCATTTCTCATCACATGAGTACACTGATGCAGAAAGGCTTGGTAAGGATTGATAAAGTCAATAATCGGGTGTATTATCAGGCGGATAAGAAGGTAATCCGTGAGTTTTTGGAGTATTGTCAGCAGGCTTTGTTGGGAGAATAGAAAATATTGTTGATTGTAAATGAGGGTGAATATGAAAAAGCATATTTGTTTATATTTTGGAATTATTGTTTTTACAGTGTTGTTAGGCGCTTGCGGTAAAAAAACGGATGTAGTAACACCAACCAATATGCCGACCCCGAAGCCAACGGTGGCGAGTACGCCAAGTCCGAGTCCGATGCCGGAGCCGACAGTAACGAGTACACCAAGTCCGAGTCCGATGCCGGAACCAATAGTAACGAGTACGCCAAGTCCGAGTCCGATGCCGGAACCAACAGTAACGAGTACGCCAAGTCCGAGTCTGACGCCGGAACCGACAGTAACGAGTACGCCAAGTCCGAGTCCGATGCCGGAACCAACAGTAACGAGTACGCCAAGTCCGAGTCCGATGCCGGAGCCGACAGTAACGAGTACACCAAGTCCGAGTCCGACCCCGAAGCCAACGAATACCCCGACCCCAACTCCGGTTTCGGAAGAGGGATTTGAGTGGACTGGTTCGGAGCTTATTATTTGGGGAAAAGGTGAGCTGACCGCAGAAACGGTTGGAAGAATATATAAATCAAAGGAAGCTATCGAAGCAAGCAGAGTTAATCATACTGTAGTGATTAAAGAAGGGATTACATCTATTGAGGAGTATGCTTTTTATATCAGAAGTACAATAGTTTGTGTTAAGTTTCCCAAAAGTCTAAAGAATATAGGCTTTTCAGCATTTTGGATGTGTTCGGGATTGAAGAGTGTTGAGTTTGCAGAAGGTCTTGAGAGAATTGAGAGTAGTGCATTTAGTAGCTGTAATCAATTGGAAGGTGTAGTTTTTCCTGAAAGTCTGACAAGTATAGGAAGTGATGCTTTTAACGATTGCCAAAAACTAAAGAGAGTAGAATTAGCTGCAGGTTTGCTTGAAATAGAAGGCGGTGTCTTTTCTCATTGTACAAACCTGGAAGAAGTAATAATTCCGACAGGACTGAGTTGTATCAATGGAAGTGCATTCAGAGATACAAAATGGTTAGAAGAAAAAAGAAAAGAAAACCCGATGGTTATTGTCAATGGCGTTTTATTAGACGGTACAGCGCTTACGGGAAATGTGGTAATTCCGGATGGAATAACCGGTATTGGTTCATGGGTATTTGCTGATGCTTCAGAAATTACAGGAATCACGATTCCATCAAGTGTAACATCTATTGGGAGTTATGCTTTTTCTGAGTGTATAGGATTAAAAGAAATTATCCTTCCATCAGGATTGGTATCTATTGGAAATGGAGCATTTGAAGGCTGTGAAGGAATAACCAGCTTAGTGTTTCCGGATAAGGTAGAAAAGCTTGGAGAAGCTATATGCATGAATTGTACGTCGTTGAAGAGCGTTACACTTCCGAATAAGATTTCGAGCGTAGGAGGAGCGTCTTTTAAAGGCTGTTACAGCTTAACCGATATTACTATACCGGATGGGGTTACAGAGATTGGTCACTGGGCATTTTTGAACTGTAACAACTTGGAGAATATTGACATACCAAGTAGTGTAACGGATATAGGTTATGAAGCGTTTTGCGGTACAGCATGGCTTGCGGCTAAGCAACAAGCGAGTCCATATGTGATAGTAAACGAGATATTAGTGGATGCAACCTTATGTGAGGGAGATATTGTAATACCGGAAGGTATCGCATGTATTGGTGAAACGGCATTCGGAACCATGCAGGTAGGGAATGGCTTTATGAGTTCCGGACAGGGAAAGGATTATAGTGAGATTACAAGCGTAGTAATTCCGGGAAGTGTAAAGTGTATTGCGCCAAATGCATTTGCCAATTGCGAGAATTTGACAAGTGTGATTATGGAAGAAGGAGTAAGTGAAATTCGGCAGAGTGCATTTAGGAAGTGTTCCAATCTGAAAGAGATAACTATTCCTAATAGCATAACATTGATTGATAAGTATGCGTTTGAGGATTGTGGCTTTATTACGATAGTTACTTCAAAAGGAACCTACGCGGAAGCATGGGCAAAAGAAGAGGGCTATAAAATTAGCTACAGATAGTTATTGCGTTTATCTTTTTTATGTAGTAAGTTGGTAGTTTCTTCTCATGAAATAAGGAGTTGTACATTAAAGTGTCCCTAAAAGTTTAACTTTTAGGGACACTTTATTTTTGGGAAATCTGATTTTTTCAAAAACTGCTCGTGAAACAAAAAAAAGCACCAACCCCGGACTCGTACGTTCCAAAATTGATACCTTTCAGTGCGCGACCAGGGGCTCGAACCCTGGACACCCTGATTAAGAGTTAGGATATTTGATTTTTGCTAGTAGTCTTGAAAAAATTCTTCTGTGGTTAAATTGGAGGCGAGAAATGAAAAGATATATACCTTGTGGATGTTGTAAATGTGATTTTTCAGAAGGTCAAAGTGTGAAGTGTTGTACGGAAAATTTATGTAACAGTTATGAAGAGGCTTTTATAGTCAGTGAAACGGATAATGATAGAATTGGTTACGCTTCTTTAGAAGAATTTAATCAAGTATTTGGAACTAATTACAAAGATAGAATTTGATATTATAATTGCATAATTTGGAATAGGTTGTTATAATAACGGTAGAGAAACGATTGATAATATAATAGATAAGGGAGTAGTAAAATGCCGGCAGTAGACAAAATATTTTTTGAGGTCATGAGTGGCTCAAAGGATAACAATATCCGTTTTTCAGAATTGCAGAAGCTTCTGGAAACACTAGGCTTTAGTTGTAGAATAAAAGGCGATCATTTTATATATTATAAAAATGGTGTAGATGAAATCATAAATATTCAGCCTAGTGGCAACAAAGCTAAGCCTTATCAGGTAAAGCAAGTTAGAAATATAATCCTAAAATATCAAATGGAGGTGTAAAAATGCATAAGTATGAAAGAATTATATACTGGTCGGAAGCTGATCAGAAATTTATTGTTGAAGTTCCAGAGTTAGCAGGTTGTATGGCAGATGGTAGGACCGCTACAGAAGCATTGGAAAATGCAGAAGTTGTTATAAGTGAGTGGTTGGATATTGCCGAGGAATTAGGGCGGGAGATACCGCAGCCAAAGGGTAAACTGATGTATGCGTGATAAGCTGAAAAATTGAAAAGTAAAACATAGCCGCCATTGTAGCCAGCAATGACGGCTTTTTTGTAGTGTTAGGCGAATGGTTTCAATTCTTCATCCTTCTGTGCCTGCTCCTTCCGGCTTCTTCTAGCTTCCAGTTCCGCAACACTAATGATGGTTATTTTACCGTCAGCATCAGATGCGCGGTAGTTATCTATTAGCTCAGTTTCTGATGGTTCCATTGCATTTTCACGTTCAAGTAGCCAATCGACAGATACATGCAATTCATTGGCTATTAGTTTAAGGGTTTCGCCTTTCGGTATTTGTTTTTTCCAGTTTGTATAATTAGCATTTGGCATATCAAGTTTTTTGCATAAAGCATTTCCTGAAATGTTGTTCCGTTTCAATGCTTCATTGAGTCGATCTATAAACAAAATGCCCTCCTTTTGCTAAGTTAAATTAGTATCTAATAGTTGACATACTAAATAAAATGTGATAAATTTAGAAAGGGTACTAAGTTAAATTAGCATACTATTGAATTTAAGTTTTACCTATCATTTTACCAAAAAAACCGATTTAAGACAAGTCCCGGGGCTCGGTGGAGCAGGGCAGAAAGTGAGGTTAGTGGATGAAAGTCGATGAAAAATTTCCCCGGATAGAATATGGAAGTGATGGCATGATGAAACTGGCAATGAAGTATCATCAGGAGTTTTGTTTCCAGAAGGGGACTCGTGTTCAGTGTTGCTGCCATACTGTAAATGGCGTTATGACAAGTGAGACCTTGATTTTACGGAATCAGCGGAAGGAGTATGTTTTTTCGGTTTCTCATAGAGGGTATAGGTTGACAATAGATGGTTATGTTAACGGAATGCCATTTTCGCATAAAGTACACTGGTTTCATAAAACAGGCTGTCCGGTAGTATTACCAGAAGATTGTCCTTATGAGGAATTAGATCAGGATATAGAAATTAATAAAGATTACATGGAGGATTTGAAGTTTATCGTTGATTTATGGGCGAAAGCTGGTCGTCCTTTGGATGTTGAAATGCTAGTAAACGATGGTGTTGATATGTTCATCAGCTCTTTCTACAAGAATAACAAAGGCTATAAGCGGATTTCAAAACCGGGCTGCCATAAGGAGGTGTGAGGATGGAAACATTAAGAATTGTATGTTGTAGCATTACCAGCTTCCTGATTGTTGCGGATGTTCTTTTGTATATGTGTGACCGCAAAAGGAAAAAACAGCAGCGTGAAGAACAGCAGAAGGAGGATGCCAGTAATGGATGGATTACCAAATAACTCCGGGAAAGTATATTCCGTCCGGGATTTGTCCGGAAGAATCATATGCTGCTGCATGGATTCAGAGATTGCTTGTGCAGATGCAATGATTATTGCAGGAGCATTGAAAGAACGATATCGAGAAAAAGCTTTTTTTGTGTATGTGGATAATGAAATTTACCGTGTGTTTCCGGCATATGAAGGGGAAGAAAGGTTTCCCAGCGATTTTATCAATTGTTAAAGCGTTCCCGAGCTGCGGGTTGCTATATGAAATGAAAATGCTGTGCTATCGGCTGGTACGGGCAGAAAGTGAGGAAAAAATATGGATGCAAAGGTAACAATCTTACACGCCAAGCCATGGAGTATGGTGGATGAGGTAACAAAGCAGGAGAGAAGTGGAGTATCGGTTCAGTATATATTATCGGATTCGCTTGCTCCAAATGTGGATGCAGATACCGGAGAGCTTGGGTATGCAGTAACAAAGGAAAGCATATCTGTAGAAGCTGCCAAAGCTCTGGTAGAGGTTCCGGGCTTGTATGATGCGGAAATGGTGCTTCGCGGTAAATCCGGAAAGAACGTGCTGGTTCTTGGTACGCTTAAATTTGCAGGCAAGTAATTTTTTTGATTTTTCATACTTTTAGGCTCCTGCAGAGCTGCGGGGGCTGACCATAACCAGCGGAAACGCTGTTTAAAATATGGTACGTCGTAGGATTACGGCAGACACAATGCAATGCAGCATCCCGGGATATGCTGCTATCAAAACATATGCTGCAGGACGCAGCAGAGAGGAGAAATTATGTTTTTCAAGAAGAAGGAAGTAGCAGCTCCGGAAGGAAATATCCCGGAGAACTGCACCGAAACTGAAAGCTGCAATGAAAGCTGCAGCACCAAGAAACCGCGCAAAGGTATGTTTGCAAAGCTGAAGGTAATGATGGCAGCGTTCGCACTCATGCTGGTAGCTTCCGGAGTAACACCGGTATTAGCGAGTGATACTACAGGTACAACAGCAACAAACATTGATATGAACCTTGCAAATCAGCTGATTGAGTTGATTAAGGCAGTGAATACTCTGTTTCTTGTGTTCCCAATCAACATCTTTCTGATTGGCTCCCTGATAATGCTTGCATTCAGAGTATTCCGTGGTGCTAAGAAAACCGCAACCAAATAAATCCGGATCTGTTCCGGAAGGGCAGACAAACGTCTGCTCTTTTTTTAACCCAAAAAAGAAAGGTGTGAAAAAGATGAAAAGATTATGTTGTATATTGCTGGTTGCCGCGATGCTGGTGGGGCTGCTCCCGGTGCTGGAAGCAAAGGCAGCCATTCCCTCCTATTCGGTAGATGTTGGTGGGACAGAGTTGTATATATCAACACCGTATGATACAACAACCTACACATTCAAGAAATTTCCGGCAGATGATAGCGTACTGTTTGTATCGGTGTATGCATATCGTTCGACATTTATAAGGTTAGAAGTGTTCGAATGTGAGCGAACTTACTGGGAGAATAATGTAGACAAAACCTTTTATTATTATACATCCGGTGATTTGGAGGGGCAAATTGCAGGCTTAGGTATGTCGTTTCCCTATTACATTACTTATTCTTATTTCGATAGTTATGCTGCTTCTGAAAATACTTCTTCTGGATGGACTCATTATTCTGGTAATATGGGGCATGGCGTGACTGCTCAATTTAGTGACGAAAAAGAATATGGCTATTCCTACATCGCCTACTGCTCCGAGGATATCTATGACGGCGATACTCTTATTTACGATTCCCCGGCGAATAATGAAGTAGAACCTACCTACGTCTATGATTCGGAGAATCTGGAGGATATTGAAGATTTGACAATTAAGTTAGTCGGCGTGGATGAGCTGATTGATGCTATAACATATAACAATTATTATGCTAGGGATAGTGATAATCCTGTTGATTTAAATTCAAATGTTTGGGGACTGGGTAATTTTATTACATGGGAATATCGTGGAATAACTGGTGAAGCTACAGGACTTGAAGGATTGCTTGTTTCTTCGAAAAATCATAGGTGTGTGAAATTGGATGTTGAAGCAAAATTGAAGATTGATAGTAATACAACAAAAACTTTGAAGTATACGATTTCAGATTATGATGATTTCATGGGTGTGGGACTTGGAAATAGAAAAGTTTCATTTCATGATTTAGGTGTTTTTTTTGAAAGAAGCTTATCCTGAGTATGTGACCGACTTTCCAACGCAGTTGAAGCAACTGACCTATTACCTGACTCCATTCTATTACGACGCGGATGCAGCGGAATACCATTACGGTAATACCAGCCGGATTACCCAGAACGTATCCTCTGCCCTTGCCGATTACTCCGGCGATGAATGGGATGATAATGATGATGGCTATCTTGTAGAAGATGATGACCCTTTATCTACCGGTAATGTTTTAAACTTTTTTAATAATATCGGTGAATCAATTAAAACCGTAATCAACTGGTTCAAAGATGTGATTAACGATGCGTTTCGCCTTATATCCTATGTCGGTCAGGTACCGGCTTTGTTATCTAGTTTTATGCCTTTTATACCTGAAGAATTATGGTCTTTGATTGGGATAGGTCTTTTCTTATATTTCGCTCCGGCACTTCTCGCAGGAATTCGAAATCTGCTTAAGTTAGGAGGTTAACATGGAAGTATTCGGCACTCTTTTTGAAATCTGCATGGGAATCCTTCATATCGAAATCCCGATAGCCGGTTATCAGATAACCTTATTCAACCTTCTGGTATACACCGTAATTGCCTATCTGCTGCTCCGGCTACTATTCGCACTATTTAATCGACAGGGGGACGACTAAAAAATGAAAAAACTATTCTTTCTCACACTGCTCCTGCTGCTCTGTTCTCTTGTGACTCCGGTATCAGCATCAGCTGCAGAACTGATTCCGACTCCGGAGCCGGAAATAACCGAAGCTGCAGAACCGGATGCAACGTCGGTACCAACCGAAGCTCCGGAGGATGCAGATGCAACGCCGGTACCGGAAGAACCAAAACCAACTGCAACTCCGGTACCGCAACCGGATTGGATTGCATATACGGATGCTATGCTGGAAGCTCAGGCATTTTATACAGAACACCTGGAAGAAGCAAAAGAGCTGCAGGAACTCCTGCAGGACGCGTGGAATCAAATTCGGTTTTGGGCAACTGCAATCGCAGCCTTTTGGTTTTCGAAAAAATCATGGCGGGGGGTGGACTAATTGGACAGCTTAAACTACATCATCAATCTTATAACCCAAGGCTCTGTAGAGTTGACGCTGGAGGTACAGCTGAGATTCTTCTTTGTCGTGTTTATCTTGGGTGGACTATTCAATATTGTAAAGCAAATTATTAACATGTGCCGGAGGATATAGCCTATGCAAATATTATTCACAATTACAATGCTTGCCCTTGCATATTTCGACTCCAGCAAGAGCCTCATCTATCTGGCAGCACTCGTTGCGGCATGGTGTATCAAAATCGTAAACTGCATTGTTGCCAACCTGCACCGGGTAGCCTTCTACTCCGTGAAGGATATCATCATGTACTTTGTGCTGCAGAAATGGAAGGAATTCGATTTGTACGGCATTGATATGTTTGTTGCAATGTTTGGCAAAGGCAAAACTCTTAGCATGACGCATCGTGCCCGGCAAATCTACGCTCAGTACGGCGATAGTGTGAAATTCCTCTCTAACTATCATTTGAACGGAATCCCCTACACGCCGTTAACGAATTTTAATCAGCTGGTCGACCTTGGCGCGGATCAGGACGAAGAGGAAGAAGCTGCAGCGGAAAATCCTCCGGATAATGTAACACCGGAAACTGCTCCTACAGAAGAACCGGATAACCCGGTTGAATCCGTTTCCGATCCGGAAGCGATTCAGGAACCCGCAGAGGAAGCTGCAGAACAGCCAAAGAAGAAAAAGAAAATTGTAGGCTATGTCGTGCTGCTGGATGAAATCTCGTCGGTGCTCTCCCATCGAAATTTCTCCAGCTTCCCTCTCGAGATGCTCTCGATGCTCTGCCAGCAACGCAAACGTCGGATTTACATTATGTGCAGCGCCCAGCGTTTTTTCATGGTAGATAAGATATTCCGGGGAATTACAACCCGCGTAATCATCTGCGATAAGGTGTGGCGCTTTGTACATAACTCCTACTTCGATGCCTGGGATTATGAGAATGCTACAACAACCAGCATCCTGCAGCGGCTCGGGCATAGCTGGTGGTTCTGCCGGGATAAGGATTATGCAGCTTATGATACCAGTGAAATGATTACCCGGTCTGCAGCTGCAGATTTCATATCCAACGAAGAAGCTATTGTCCGTAAAGGCTTGGATGCCGGACTGGTATGCAATGAAGCTGCCATAAAGCATAAAAAACGTACAAAGAAATCGAAATAATAAAAGAAACGAGGTGATACTGTGATAGATCCGGAATGGTTCAGTAAAAAAGAGAAAAAGTTTTTACATAATATCGATACCTTCTATTTCAGTATCAAGCTTGAAGAAGATTTTACTCGTAATTCAACCGATCCGGTTGTGGCACGCTTCCGCCGGATGATAGAACGCTACAAAAATACAGATGCAGATTTTATTCCATTTATGGAAGTGCCATACTCTACAGAAGTGGAATACGTCTATGGCTGCTTTGATAGCTATTACAACTTTATCCTTCATGTAAAAGAGCAGTTTGATATCTGCATTGCTCCGGTAGTTCCTCCGGCATCCAGCGGAATTGCTTCGGTTACTTCCGAAATCATTGTAAAGATTCATGCCCGGATGCTCTGGGAGCTGGGAGCAACCCTTGCCTTCAAGCAAACGTATGAATATGTAAAATCGCTTTGCGAGCATTATCATCTTACAATTAAAGAGGTAAAAGAGAATCGTTGTGATTTCTGCTGGCATACGAATGCGTTGCAGGACCCGGAAACCTATTTCCGCATTGATAACTTTTCAGAAATGCAGGTTTCCCGGTTCAAGGGCGTAAATTATCATTATAAGCTTTTGAATAAAAGAAAGCTGAAGGGTGGAAAGCGGTATCAGAAATCAGCAGAGCTGGAAAGAGAACCGGAACGGCACCGGGCGAAGCCGGAATGCTTCGAGGAACCGGAAAAACCATATGAGTGGGATTATTTAGCACTTGGCCGTAGAGGAGATAAGTGCTTTGTTCGCGTGTACTTAAAAACAAAAGAAGTAATAGAGATGCATTATAAAGAATGGTTTCTCTACACATGGTACTATCAGGGCTTAATCTCGAAATATGATCTCTACGTTCTGGAGAAAGCCTACAAAGAAAAGCGCTGGAGCTATTGTGATATTGCCAGGCTGCAGTTCGCCCTGGAGTATGATGATTCGTTATCTGCAGCAGCACGCTCGCTCATCTGCTCGCACATCGAAGCAAAAACGCCGGATTATGCATCCATTGCTGCGCTCGCTAACAAATATACGCCGAAGCTTACCAAGATAATCAATGTGGAATTTCAGGTAATGCGCCGCATGAGCAAAAGCTTTAAATTACTCCCGCCGAAGGAGAATCAGGGAGAAGCAAAGCGTATCTTTGATTTTCTGGACGATCGTCGCCGGATTACGGAATATCTCACACATGATACCCTGCGGCTGGTTCGTCCGGGTAATGATTGCAATACCTCCCGGTCAGAATATACGGATTTCTGGCGCAGGTTGCGTGGAACAAAAATAGTGGATGTCGTTCTAAACAAGCATCAGCTGAAGCTTGTCCGGGATTATTCATCAAAGTTAAATATGGAGATCCGGAAAACAACGGCAGTACGAGCCGTTTCAAACTTCGCCTTGCAGTTGAAACGAAATCCGGATGCTACGATTTATGAGGATGCAGCGGAACTGCTGGCCATCCTGAATGATAACGATTTTGAGAAATTATACAAATATAAAAATAAGCGCTATAGGCAGCTGCGCCCGCCGGAAGAGGATCCTCTGGTATCGCTTACGCTGCAGCGTAATGTTAAAATCCTACCGGATGAAAGTGGGGAATTTTATGAGAATACATGATTCGATTGAGCTTTATCTTGCTGATAAGGCTGTTTATTGTGCGCCGGATTCCGTGCGCTATTACAGAGAAGCGTTAAGTCTGTTCCTGTTCTGGTGTTCAAAGGAAGGTTACCTTCAGGTGGAGCAGCTGCAGGTGGATGTGTTGAAATCCTATGCTGCGTATCTCCGGAACACCCGGCAAATCAAAGCAACGTCCATTCACACGAATTTCCGGGCAGTGAACAATTACATACAATTCCTGATTGAGCAGGGCTTTCTGCAGAAATTCAATTATAAAATCAAACTGCCAAAGCCGGATCCTGCGCTGGTAATGCCATTAAGCAGCAGTGAGGTGCAGCAGATAATCCGCTGCATCGCATCCAGAAACGTGAACAATATCCGGGATATGCTGCTGTTCCGGCTGATGTTGGATTGCGGGCTGCGCTCCTCCGAAGCCAGAAAGCTCACGCTCCCGGATTTGGATATGGAAAAGAAGCTCATTAAGATAGTAGATTCGAAATTCAGCAAGTCCCGGCTCCTGCCAATGCCGGAAGTCATACATATCTTAGCGCGGCTCTATCTCTCCGATGCTGGAAGCTGCCGAAAATATGTATTTCAGGATGCAGCCGGCTCGCCAATGAATGCAAACGCTTTGAAGCAGTTCTTTGCAAAGCTGAAGAAACGTTCCGGGGTTCCCCGGGTTCACGCCCATCTGCTCCGGCATACATTTGCAACATCCTACATGATTTCACACAGTAACATCGAATATCTGCGCCTGTACCTCGGGCATGAGGATTATGATGTAACCAAAGGATATATCCATCTGGCAAGCCAGTGCCTCCTGACGCATTATGACTGTTACCGGATTGATGGCTGCTTTGTATAAGCTGCAGGCGGCTTTTTTCTTAATTACCGTTTTTGCAGGTACAGCGAACAGAAGGACGGGCGGGAACCCATGGGCGGTTTTTTGCGGGCCCGTCCTTCCGCGTCCCTAGTGGAAAAATGAGACTAAGTTAGACACCCTGATTTTTGCAAGGTGCTTTTTTCGTCCTTGCAGTAGGGTAGAAAGTCCGGGTGTGGGTGCGGCAGTTTACTGCCGCAGCTGCACCCGGACGGAGAACAAAAAGGGCGCGAAGCGCCGGGAAATCAGCTGACCACGTCCGAGTAATACGTGGTCTACATGTACAAGGTAAAACTTGCGCGGAGCCTTGAAAACAAAGGGTTTGACGCAAATTTCCTTTTGTTCTGAAAGCGACCTCTCAGAACAAAATTTCGCAAATTACAGTATTAAAGTCAGGCGCGCAAAAAAAAGCACCAACCCCGGACTCATACGTTCCAAAATTGATACCTTTCAGTGCGCGACCAGGGGCTCGAACCCTGGACACCCTGATTAAGAGTCAGGTGCTCTACCAACTGAGCTAGTCGCGCTTATTTTGTTTTGCGTTTTTGTTACTCCCTCAACGCAAGATTAATTATATACCATGAAAAAGAAAAATGCAAGCATTTTTTTAAAAAATTTCAAAAATTTTTTTGAGAAAAGATAAAAAACGCTGGAAAGCCTTGATTTTAGCGGGTTTGCGCAAAATAAAAAGTTTTTAAAAAGCAGGTGAAATGGACAAAAAATATAAAAAAAACAAAAAAATTAAACAACAGCGGTACAAAAAAAGGAAATTCAAGAGAAGAACTCTATTGAATTCATCGTATTAAAGTATTATAATAAATAAGAAGAGATATTGATCGTGTGTGGAAGTTTTTCCAGTAGGACAGATTGAAAGAAACTGCAAGGATGGGGAAGTAGTGTGAAAAAGGGAAAATCAAAATTTCATGTAAAAGAAAAAGTGATATTGGCGAAGAATAAGCTGCCGGTAAAAAAGAAGCAGCCGTTGGAGTATGGACCGATTGAAATCCGGATGCTTTCAGAGGAGGATGCGACGTTAGAGGACGCAACCTCGGAGCATGAGCTGATTGATGAGTTGAATGGTTCGGAAAAGGAAAATGATTATAGGTTTGAATCGAATCGGAATTATTTTACGATTTCGGTTTATGCGCTGGCTACTATTGCGGCAGCAGCGGTGATTATTTGTCTTTTGATGAAATTCGGCGAGATAAAGCTTTGGCTTAAGGGCTTTTTGAGGGTCTTGTCACCATTTATCGGAGGTTTTTTTATCGCATTTATTTTGAATCCGTTGGTAGATTGGGTAGAAGATCGCTTGTTTCATCAGGCATTTAAAATACAAGCGCCGAAGGTAAGAGTCGGTTTGGCGATTCTTACGTCGTATCTGTTGGTAATGGGCTTGCTGATAGTGGGTTTGGTGTTTGTGATTCCGCAGATTACGGATAGTATTGTGAGCATTGGAGGAGATGTTACGAATGCATTGACCCGCATTTATGAGAATTGGGATTCTTATGAAGCGATGATTCGTGAGCATTTTCCGGATTTGGATTTGGCTTATTTTGAGAAGAAGCTGGAGGAAATGTGGCCGACATTGTTGGCAGGTCTGACCAATCTGACTAAGGGAGTGGTACCGAAGCTGTTGGGTATGACGGTATCCTTGGCAAAAACGGCGATTAATTCGCTGTTGGCAATCGCGATTTCCATCTATATGCTGGCGGATAAGCGCAAGCTGAAGCGCATGGGAACGCAGGGAATTTATGCAATTATGCCGACGGCAAAGGCAAAGGTGTTTTGTAATACAACGAAGGAATGCAGTGCTATTTTTTCGAATTTTGTAAGCGGTAAGGCGTTGGATTCGCTGATTATTGGTATTATTTGCTTTGTTGCGTTGAAGATTTTGAAGCTGGATTATCCGTTGCTGATTAGCGTGATTGTAGGAATTACCAATATGATACCGTATTTTGGACCATTTATTGGAGCAATTCCGGGAATTTTGCTTTACCTGTGTATCCGCCCGTTGGATGCATTGGTTTTCGGTATTATGATTCTGATTTTGCAGCAGTTTGACGGATGGATTCTGGGACCGAAGATTTTGGGTGATTCGACAGGCTTATCCCCATTGTGGGTTATTTTTGGTATTACGGTAGGCGGCGCTTACGGCGGAGTGATTGGTATGTTCCTTGGTGTGCCGTTGGTAGCGGTAGTAGCGTATTTGCTGAATAAGCTGGTAAGCAGCATTCTACATAAGAAGAGAATCGAAATATTATAACTATTTTTTCTTCTTACCATGGCATTGACCACAGGCAAGGCGGTCGACCATACGGCAGATTTCGTCGAAGGAATGCTTCCAAAGGATGGCTTTTCGATTTAGAGAGCGCTTGGAATTAAGAATCTGTATCAGGGTTCGTTTGAAGGAGCGATGCATGGAGGTCTCCGGCTATTATTGATTTTGATATCATTATATGTAAAAAAGATGACAGGGTGCAGATAAGTTCAGCAGCCCTGTCATCTTTGATTAATGACAATAATTATTTTGCAGGATATTCGGCAACCATGCGATGAATCGGATTGCCGAGCGCAGAGAATTTTTCTTCGTATTCGGTCATAACGTTGCCTACGGCATATTCGCTGTGATGCAGGTCGTAGGTAACTGCGCTCAATTGCCAGCCGGCTTCCTTTGCCTGCTCTAAGGAAAAGTCGAACAACGGACGGTTGTCGGTTTTGAACTCAATGCGCCCCTCCGGCTTTAGGTAGCAGCGATAGCGTGCCAAAAATTCCATGGAAGTCAGACGACGCTTTGCATGACGGTCCTTTGGCCAAGGGTCGGAAAAATTCAGATAAATCCGGTCGATTTCGGATGGGGCAAACACCTCTGCCAAATCCTCCGCATCATATCGCAGAAAGGTCAAATTTGGGCAATCCTCAATAGCTTCCCGCTTGGCTACGGCACGAATCATCACACTGTCATATTTTTCGATGCCGATGTAATTGATGTCCGGGTGCAGAGTGGCTAATGCAGTGATGAATTTTCCTTTGCCCATACCGATTTCGATGTGAATCGGATTGGTGTTGCTGAAAAATTCATGCCAGCGTCACTTGTATTCTTCCGGATTATGTACAACATATGGACTTTGCGCAATGGCATCCTTTGCGCCTTTAATATTTCGTAATCTCATATAAGCCTCGTTTCTGAGCGACTTGTTATGGAGGGGCAAATCAAAGGATAACCTTGATTCGCAAATATTTGCCTTGCGTTTGCCGGAAAAGCTACTTGCGTTCGCTCAAAAGCAAATAGCTATGTGATAGAATACCATAAAGAGCTGCTTTTTTCAATGAGAGATTTTTAGTGTTTTCGCATTTTTGAAGCAGACAAACGATTAAAAAACGCCTTTTTTAATGTCAGCTAAGCTTAGATGGATGCGAGAAAGGATAGACAAATCGGCGCTTTGATTGTTATAATGAAGAAAAAAAGATTGTGATGTTGGAAAGAAAAAAGGAGTTAGTTCCATGGCGAAGATATATGTACTGATGGGAAAGAGTGCGAGCGGTAAGGATACGTTGTACAATCAGTTGCTGCAGACGGAGGCATTGCATCTGAAGCGCATTATATTATATACGACCAGACCGATTCGAACCGGCGAGGAAAACGGAAGAGAATACTATTTTGTATCGCAGGAGCGCTTTTACGAAATGGAGAATGCAGGGCAGGTGGTAGAGTGCCGGACATATCAGACGGTGCATGGACCGTGGCATTATTTTACGGCAGCAGATGAACAGATAAATCTGGCGGGAACGCAGAATTATCTGATGATTAATACGCTGGAGGGGTATTGCAGGCTGGTGCAATATTTCGGACAGGACTATGTGGTGCCGCTGTATATTGAGGTGGAGGACGGACTGCGGCTGGAACGGGCGTTGAGCAGGGAACGACAGCAGGCGCAGCCGAAATACGAAGAAATGTGCAGGCGTTTTTTGGCGGATGCAAGAGATTTTTCACCGGAGAAATTGGCAGAGGCAGGTATCGTAGAAACCTATCCGAATCTTGATGCAGGCGAGTGCTTTACAGCGTTGAAGCAAAAGCTGCAGTCTTGTATTTCGTAAGGATTTATGATAAAATGAAATGTAACATTTGTGATGCTTTGCAGAAATTGAGTGTTACGAATATGACTGGCGTATACCCGGAGGTAAAGGAATGGAAATCAGAGTAGGACAGACTGCACCAATCAATCAGGTAGAGCAGAAGGCACCGGTGAAGGAAGCCGATGGCTCTTTTAAGTTTACTCTGATTAGCAATATTCAGGAGCAGGAGCTTGCGCAGCGCCTGAACCTGATGATGGAAGAAATCACGATGCAGGGAAAAAAGCTGAAAAAGCATATGGATATTCGTGATATGAAGCGTTATCGTGAGCTAATCAAGGAATTTATGAATGAGATTGTCAATCGCTCGCATAAGTTTTCCAGAGAAAATTTCCTCGATCGACGCGGAAGACACCGGGTTTACGGTATGATTAAGCTGGTAGATCAGAATCTGGACGCATTGGCAGCAGCGTTGCTGGCAGATGAGAAGGATGGCATTGATATTTTGAGCAGGATTGACGAGATTCAAGGATTGTTACTGGATATTCTGGCGTAAGCAGCAAAGAGCATAAGTCATGAAAAGGGGGTGCCGGATATTGAATACATTTAAGGACGTAATTGGACGGGAGCAGGTAGTAGAGCATCTGAAAAACACGATTCGGTTGCGTAAGGTATCTCATGCGTATATTTTTCATGGCGAGGACGGCATCGGTAAGAATTTTGTTGCGGATATTTTTGCGGCGGCATTGCAGTGTGAGGAGTTTGAGTCAGAGCCTTGCGGAGTCTGCAAATCCTGTTTGCAGGCAGCAGGAGGCAATCATCCGGACATTATCCATGTGCTTCACGAGAAAGCGACAATTGGTGTGGATGATATTCGTACCCAGCTGAACAATGATATTCAGGTCAAGCCGTACAGCAGTCGCTACAAAATATATATTATCGACGAGGCGGAGAAGATGACGGAGGCAGCGCAGAATGCACTGCTCAAGACCATTGAGGAGCCGCCGGAATATGCAATCATTATGCTGTTATCAAATAATTTAGACGCATTTTTGTCGACGATTCTTTCGCGCTGTGTTACTCTGAATATGAAAACGGTGCCGAGGGAAAAGATTCAGCAGTACCTGATGGAGTATTGCGGTATTCCGGATTATCAGGCAGAGCTGAGTGCGGCGTTTTCCGGAGGAAATCTCGGCAAAGCGATAAAGTATGCATCCTCGGAGGAGTTTGTGCGCCGTCGGGATGAGGTATTGCATCTGGTAAAGCATATCGAAGAAATGCCAATGAATGAAATCATGGAGTACTTAAAGCACTTGGCAGAAGAGAAAACCATGATTGGAGAATATTTGGATTTGTTGCTGCTCTGGTACCGGGATGTGCTGTTGTTTAAGGCAACCAAGGACACCGGCCAGATTATTTATAAAGAGGAATTATTAACAATACAAAAGCAGGCGGCAGGAAAAAGCTTCGAAACACTGAATGATATTATCGAAGCGTTTAGTACGGTGCGTTCCAGACTGAAGAACAATGTAAATTTTGAAGCATCGGTGGAGCTTTTGCTGTTAGCAATGCAGAGAGAATAGAAAGGTTAGGACAGATATGACAACGATTATAGGAGTAAGGTTCCGTAAGGCGGGAAAGGTGTATTACTTTGACCCGGCAGGACTTGAAATAAAGCAGGGAGATCATGTAATTGTAGAGACTGCAAGGGGAGTCGAGTACGGCTTTGTAGTGCTGGGCTGCCGTGAGGTAGAGGACGAAAAGGTAATGCAGCCGCTCAAGCCGGTGATGCGTCTGGCAACGCCGGAGGACGATGATATAGAGTTAAAGAATAAGGTTAAGGAAAAGGATGCCTTTAAGATTTGTCTGGAAAAGATTGCGAAGCATGGTCTGGAGATGAAGCTGATTGACTGCGAGTACACCTTTGACAACAATAAGGTGCTGTTTTATTTTACTGCGGACGGCAGAATTGATTTCCGTGAGCTGGTAAAGGACTTGGCATCGGTATTTAAGACCCGTATCGAGCTGCGTCAGATTGGCGTGCGCGATGAGACGAAGATTATCGGAGGCATCGGAATCTGTGGTCGTCCGATGTGCTGCCATACTTATTTGTCTGATTTTGCACCGGTTTCGATTAAGATGGCAAAGGAGCAGAATCTGTCACTCAATCCGACGAAGATTTCCGGTGTCTGCGGCCGTCTGATGTGCTGTTTGAAGAACGAGGAGGAGGCTTACGAATATCTGAACAGTAAGCTGCCGAATGTAGGTGATCATGTAACAACGGTGGACAATCTGCATGGAGACGTAACCAGTGTGAATGTGTTAAAGCAGCTGGTAAAGGTAGTAGTGACCATCGGTGAGGATGAGAAGGAAATTCGTGAGTACAAGGTGGATGACCTGCGTTTTAAGCCGCGCAGAAGAAAAGAACGTGTGGCAATGGACGATGAGCTGAAGGCGTTGGAGGCTCTGGAGAAAAAGGAAGGAAACCACTTAGAATAAAGCGGGAAGCATATTTTGTGAGGAATGGAGAACAACCGGATATGAGAGAGGATTGTTTGAAAGAAGGAGAACGGCTGGACGAGCTGCATCGAAACAATTATAAAATCATACAGAATCCGGAGAAGTTCTGCTTTGGCATGGATGCGGTGCTGTTGTCCGGCTTTGCCTGGGTAAAGGAAGGAGAAAAGGCACTGGATCTTGGTACCGGCACCGGTATCATTCCGATTTTGCTGAGTGCGAAGACTCCGGGAGAGCATTTTACCGGACTGGAGATTCAGGAGGAAAGTGCAGATATGGCGCGCCGCAGCGTGGCATATAACGGTCTGGAACAAAAGATTACAATTACAACAGGAGATATCAAGGAAGCGTCCGCACTGTTTGGTGCGGCTTCTTTTGATGTGGTGACGACCAATCCGCCGTATATGACCGGGCAGCATGGCTTGGTCAATCCGCAGCTGCCAAAGGCGATTGCGAGGCATGAGCTTTTGTGTACGTTGGAGGATGTTATCCGGGAGGCAGCAAGAGTACTGCGGCCGGGAGGCAGATTTTATATGGTTCATCGGCCATTTCGGCTGGCGGAAATTATTCGGGTGTTATCTGCGTATAAGCTGGAGCCGAAACGCATGAAGCTGGTGCATCCGTATGTGGACAAGGAACCGAATATGGTGCTGTTGGAGTGTGCGAAAGGCGGAAAGCCGCGGATAACTGTAGAAGCACCGTTGATTGTATACAAAGAGCCGGGAGTATATACGCCGGAGATTTATGATATTTACGGATATTGATGCAGCTTACAGGGACAGGAGATATTCTGTCTTCCGGTGAGGCATCGTGGAAAAGAAACGGGAGGTGAGTGCGAATGGCTGGCAGATTATATTTGTGTGCGACTCCGATTGGAAATCTGGAGGATATGACATTTCGGGTATTGCGTACCCTAAAGGAAGTGGATTTGATTGCGGCAGAGGATACCAGAAACAGTATTAAGCTGCTTAATCATTTTGAGATTCGCACGCCGATGACGAGCTATCACGAATACAATAAAATCGAAAAAGCGAAATATTTGATTGCGCAGTTACAGGAGGGCAAGAATATTGCGGTGATTACCGATGCCGGTACACCGGGTATTTCGGATCCGGGCGAGGAGCTGGTGCGTATGGCATATGAGGCAGGCATTGAGGTAAGCAGTTTGCCGGGTGCCTGTGCGGCGATTACGGCGCTTACGATGTCCGGCAAGCCGACGAGACGGTTTTGCTTTGAAGCGTTTTTGCCGACGGATAAGAAGGAGCGCAGTCAGGTGCTGGAGGAATTGAAAACCGAAACCCGTACCACGATTATTTATGAAGCACCGCATCGTTTGGTCAAGACGTTAAAGGAGCTTTTGGAGGAGTTAGGAGAACGAAAGCTTACGGTGTTGCGGGAACTGACAAAGAAGCACGAGACTGCCTTGCTGACGACATTAACAGAGGCAATCGACTATTATACCCAGACGGAGCCGAAGGGTGAGTGTGTGCTGGTGTTGGAGGGTGTGGATGCCCACGAGCTGGCAGAGCAGGAGCAACAGAGCTGGCTGGCAATTTCGTTGTCCGAGCATATGGAGCGCTATCTGTCACAGGGAATGGACAAGAAAGAAGCAATGAAAGCGGTGGCAGCCGACCGAGGTGTTTCGAAGCGCGAGATTTATCAGCAGCTGCTGGAGGAGCAGGAATAGGAGGTATTTGTGGAGCTTAAGTATGTTTGGATGAGTCTTTTAATGATATTTGTTTGTATGCAAGGAGTTTCTTATAAGGTAAATTATGCAAATGAGAATGTCGTATTGGAATCTTCCGTAGAAGAAGCGCTCAAGGAGCAAAGATTCGATATCAAAGAGATAACTACGACGACAGACATCAGACCGACAGTTTTAAAGGACACCCCAATTACAAGTGCATCCGGCAAAACAGCCGTGCTTACTCCGGTGGAGGGTACTCATTTCGAGTCGATAGATGTAACTTTGGAGGACGGCTCGGTGCAAACGTGCGAGCTGACGAATGTTTTGTTTGGTTCCCTGCTGGATTTTCGCTGGCTCGGGGAAGAAAAAATCATTCTGGAGGGACATCGAAATCCGTCGTTGAATGTGTATGTTGTGTATGACTTGGGAAGCAATACGTTCCAAGAGTATTATGGACTTTTCTTTACTTGGGATAGCGAATATGAAACCCTCTATTATGCAGAAAAAGCTCCGCATTGGGGAGAAAATGCAGATGTAGCAGAGAGAATCTTAGACCATACCGGAAAGGAATATTACAAGACCGCGGGTGGTGAGCGGCTGGTGGGTTCTATTGTGCTTGACGGTACGGACAATTATTTGGGCTTTTTTACGGAAGCAGAGGAAAGGGACTTTAGGGTCTTGAATTGTGATACCAAAGAGATTATGTATGAAGAAGAGGATGTAGCTTACGACACAGTGGAAATTCGATATGAATAAGAACAGTGCCGCCGAAGCGTCGCATTTGCGATAGCAACCGCAACTTCGGCGTGCCATCAAAAGAAAAGACGCACCCGAAGCATTATGCTTTCGGATGCGTTTTGTTTAAGAGTAATAGGAAGCGCCGTTTGACGGCATTCCTTCGGTCGGAAAAGATTACTCGGTAACCTTCAGACCAGCCTTCTTAGCCATCTCGATGATGGATTCCTTGGAAATCTTTCTGCCACAGTAATCGATGAGATTGTCTCTGGAGCCGGTGAAGATATCTGCTGGCTCATACTTTTCTAAGATAATGCGGTTCTCATCCACATAAATCTCTAATGCATCTCTGTCGCTTACTCCTAAGGTTCTTCTCAACTCAATCGGAAGAGTGATACGTCCAAGTTCATCAAGCTTTCTTACAATACCGGTACTTTTCATAAATATACACCATGCCTTTCTGTATTTTTTTGCAATTAAATGCTGTCATATGTTGTAAAAAATACTAAAATAATCCTAAGGATAGGATAGCACACTTTCATGATTTAGTCAATCAAAAAATGGACATATTTCTACATTTTGTCAGGATACAGTCGCATTTTGACTAAAAATGTAGATTTTGTATTGGGAAAGCCGGAATAAAATGTATAGTTTGTTGTGGGGGCGCATAAATAGTATAACAGAAAAAAGATAGGTGAGCGCAGGGATGTTAAATTATATTTGGGCAGGAATGCTTCTAATCGGAATTGTGTACGCTGCAATCAATGGAACGATGCCGGAAGTAAGCGAGGCAGCACTGGAATCGGCGCAGGAAGCGGTTAGTTTGTGTATTACCATGCTTGGGATTATGAGCCTGTGGTTGGGAATGATGCAGGTGGCACGGGCAGCAGGGATATTGGAGCGGCTGACGCGGAAATTAGAGCCGGTACTGCATTTTTTGTTTCCGGGAATACCACGCGGACACGCCGCATTGGAGGCAATCGGATTAAACATGATTTCCAATGTGCTGGGACTTGGCTGGGCAGCGACACCGGCCGGGCTGAAGGCAATGCAGGAGCTGGCACGGTTGGAAAAGGAGCGGGGAAATACCGAATATCTGGAAGAAAAACGGGAAAAACACAGGGAACGCCGGGCAAGCGATGAGATGTGTACCTTTTTGATTTTAAACATTTCTTCGTTGCAGCTGATTCCGGTCAATATCATTGCCTATCGCAGTCAGTATGGGAGTGTGAATCCGGCAGGAATCATTGTACCGGCGCTGTTGGCGACGCTGTTTAGTACTTTGGTAGCCGTGGTATATTGCAAGCTGCGATGCCGGAGGCAGAGGTAGATGAAGTGATTTAAAGCCGTAAAAAGCGCACATGGAAGCAGGCATGATATTGCAAATGCAATGCTTCTGTGTGCGCTTTTGGTATAAATTAATTTTGAAAAGTTGTTTTTTGGCGATTGCTTAGTGTGTTACGAAGAACATAATCGCAAACAGGATGCCGATGACCCAGGTACCTGCCTTGATTTCCTTTACCTTTCCGGTGAAGAGCTTTAAGAAAATGTAGGAAATCAGACCAAATGCAATACCGTAGCTGATGTTGTAGGTAAATGGCATGAAGGAAATGGTCAGGAATGCCGGAAGAGCGATTTCTGCATTTTCCCAATTAAGCTTTAATACCGCAGCCATCATCAATACACCTACGAAAATCAGTACCGCAGCGGTTGCACAGCCCGGAATCAGGGAGGCAATCGGACTCAAAAACATTGCAATAAAGAACATGATGGCACTGACTACAGCGGAAAGACCGGTACGACCACCCTCTGCTACACCGGCGGAAGCCTCTACGAAGGTAGTAACGGTAGAAGTACCACATACGGAACCGCATACGGTAGCTACTGCATCAGAGAGCATTGCTTTGTTCATGTTGGGAATATCACCTTCTTCGGTAAGCATATTTCCGCGGGAACATGCGCCGAACAGGGTGCCAAGCGTATCAAACATATCTACCAGACAGAATGCAAGTGCAGTCGTAGCAATCAGAATAATCAAGGAAGTTGTCGTATTGCCCTCTACTGCGAGGTATGCGGAAAAATCAAAGCCTTCGGTAAATACTTTACCGAGAGATAATTCGCCAAAATCCGCGAAAGCACCGAATGGATTCATGTCAAATTTGTCACCGAAGCCATCGTAAAACTTTGGGACAGTCAGACCGAGCAGATAGTATCCGGCAGTACCACCGAGCATACCCCAAAAAACAGCACCTTTTATCTTTTTGACGGAAAGAGCAGCAATGGCAATCAGGGTAAAGATGGTGACCAGCATCGGCATGATGCCTGCCCAGGTTGCATTTCCGTTCAGAATATTAAAGGATACTAAGTTTACCTTTGTAGATGTGTCGAGTACGACAATGCCGGCGTTCTGCAGACCAAGGAATGCAATGAATAGGCCGATACCGGCAGGAATTGCCATGCGGACAGAATCCGGAATTGCTTTGAAAATCTTTGCGCGGACGCCGGTTACGGTCAGGATAACGAAAATCAGACCATCGAGCAGTACGAGCAGAAGCGCGTTGGCGTAGGAAAGTCCGAAGCCAAAGCATACGGTATAAACGAAGAATGCATTCAGACCCATACCGGATGCCTGTGCCAAAGGAAGATTTGCCAGCAGACCGATGAGAAGTGTACCAATGACTGCAGAAATTGCAGTAGCAATATAAATTGCGTTGTACATCTTTTCCGGTGTGGTGTCTACCACAGAGCCGGCGAGGTCAGCGAACATATTTGGGTTAACCATCAGGATATATGCCATAGCCATAAATGTGGTTAATCCCGCAAGGATTTCGGTTTTTACTGTGGAACCCTTTTCTTTGACTTGAAAAAACTTTTCCATAAAATACATACCTCCATTTGTAATTTGGTTTATCTGACAGAATAAATCTATCATAGAAAGGCGGAAAATTCAAGGCTTTCGGGGATGCTTTTCTGCTGGACAGAATGTGGGAAATAACTTATAATTAAAGATGGAAAGAGTTGGTTTTGACGATTCCCGGAAGAGAGGAGCATATGCACGAATGAAAAAGTGGATGCAGACACTGAGCTTTCGAGCGCAGTTTACATCAGAAGAGCAGATGCATAAGGTAGAGCGGATGGCGGCGAAGGATACGGTTGTTTCGATGAATCGTACCGTGTCGATATTGATTTATTTGGAAGTGGCGATTATTTTGGTCTGGCTTGCTTATTGGAAGCTGTTGAATAATCCGCTGAATGTAGAAGAGGTGGCAGCATATGCATTGCTTTTGATACTGAGTATTGCGGCTCGTTATGCGATAAAGTATGTACGAAGAGACATTGATGAAAGGTATCGCAGCTTTGAGCGAATTGCGGTATGCTTTTCTTTTTTGTTGATTTTGTGGGCGGCTTATATTACCTATCTGAATACAACCAAAGAAGGAATTTTTTCGATAATGATTTATTTCACCATTGTAGTGGTGATACCGATGTCTGTGTTTTTAAAGCCGGTTGCTTATTATCCGATTCAGCTGTGTGGTGCATTGATTGTGTATCCGATTATCATATGCTGTACCAAAGAGCATCAGGCGGACAATCTGAC
>JAFTQM010000047.1 GCA_017462755.1 Lachnospiraceae bacterium
AATTTTGCTCTGGTTCAGGAAGGCACTACCCGTCCTTTTTCTGAAGGAAAATTTGAGGTCCATCAAAAATATCTGGATATCCAGTTCATGATCGCCGGAACGGAATATATGGAGTATGCGCCTTTAACAGAGCTGGCTCCGGATGTTCCATATGATGAACAAAAAGATGTAGCATTCCTGAACGGAAAAGGAAGCCCACTCCTGATAAAACCGGGTATGTTCTATATCGTATATCCCGAGGACGGTCACAAACCCTGCGTACACGCAGATATTCCTCGGCATTACAAAAAAGTAGTTGTAAAAGTGCGTATTGACAAATTGATTCATGGGGTGATGTGAAATGGCTATAGGTCTTTTAGAGGTAGACGGCGTATGTGCCGCATTTGCTGCCATAGATGCCGCTGAAAAGGCTGCGGATATTATAATAGAAGCTTTAGAACGCACCAGAGGCGGCTGCAACGTCTGCATCAAAATACGCGGTGATATTTCGTCTGTTCAGACTGCGATGGAATGCGCCATTGCTGCAGCCGAACAGGTCTCATCTGCAGGCGTGCATACCATTATCCCGGCTCCCGCAGACGACACGGAATATACACTTATCTATTCGAATATTTAGAGGTACTCATATGAATCATTCAGTCGGAATTGTAGAAGTTACGGGCAGCGCAAATGCAATATATGTTCTCGATACCATGCTAAAAGCAGCTGCCGTCAGATTTGTATCCTGGGAGACTATCTTTGGTATTGGGCGGGTAACCGTCTTTGTACAAGGTGACGTGGCTGCCGTAAATGCTGCTGTGGAGGCTGCAAAGCAAAATCATATGTGCAGCATTTTCGCCTCTTATGTAATTGCAAATCCTTATAAAGAAACTCGAAGATTTCTTGACAGAAGTGCAAAGAAGAATCATATAAAACTGTAAATTAATTAGTTGATACACAAAACCGGGCAGATATGCACCTCATGGTGCACACCTGCCCAGCTTTTTCTATCCTATTTATTTACGCATCCAGCTTGCGAATCACCCTGCAGGGTACTCCGCCTGCCAGCACATTTGACGGGATATCCTTGGTCACCACGCTGCCTGCAGCGATGACAGTATTGTCTCCGATAGTCACTCCGGACATGATTTTCACGCCGCCGCCAATCCAGACATTATTGCCAATATGAATCGGCTGAGCATATTCCAGCCCGGCATTACGCTGCTCTACATCCAGTGGATGGCCTGCAGCATAGATACCGCAATCGGGGCCTATCAACACATTATCGCCGAAGGTTACGTTGTTACCTGCCAGAATTACCAGGTTATAGTTCGAGTAAAAATTCTCGCCGATGCTGACCCGGTACCAGAAATCACATCGAAACGGCTGCTCAATTAAAAATGTTTTGCCGGTTTTGGCCAAATGCTTCCGAATCATTTCTTCTCGTTCTTTTATCTGAGAAGGGCGAAGCATATTGTAGTCGTAGGATAATTCCTGACTGATCAGCCTGTCCCGTACAATCTGCGGATCACTGTTTGCATCGTATAATAAACCGGCCTCCGCTTTTTCTTTTTCGGTCAATGCTATCTCCTCCATTCTATGCTCTGAGGCACTGATTTTCATGAGATTCGCCTAAACCAATCCTTTTGCAGCAATAAGTTCTTCTGCCTGAGATTTTTCCAGCCAACCGGCCTCGATATCAAATTCCAGAGTCTCTTTGCCTCCCAGCACCTTTATCTGGCCGTTTCGCTTGGCATTCTGGTAACCAAAGTGCTCTGCCGTAGCCGGAAGTACCATGCCGCAGGAATCTTCATCACCTGTTCTGGACATCCAGCGAATCACATACGGAAGCACATCCACAGGATGACTTACATAGCATGCTCCGTCCTCTGCATTCTGGAGTGTATATGCTCTGCCCGCTTCATCGCCCTTATACATTACCGTAAAGCATATTTCCGGATTGTAAATCTGGCCCGGCGCTCCGATAACATGATGCTTTGCAGGCTCTTTCTCCAAGGCATCCATGTATGCACCAAGCTCCTCAGCCTGCTCTTTCGGTAAATTCGGACTGATAATCTTGTGTACCTTGATGTGCTCGCTGTCATAGTCGGCGCTGTACATCAGCTGTGCCCCGTCTATCGGACGGAAGTTAATAAGGCACAGATACATGTATTCCATAGGAGTCAGGCG
>JAFTQM010000048.1 GCA_017462755.1 Lachnospiraceae bacterium
AGACATAGAACCGCAACGGATTTCGTGAACAACGAGCCTTGCGGTTCTTTTTATTTTTCAAGGAGGTTTCTTATGAAAACAAAACTTTGTAACCAAATCGCAACCACGTTTCCGGACATTTCTTCTGACACCATCACAAAGTTGCTGGAACTCCCGCCGGAGCCATCCATGGGTGACTTTGCCCTACCATGTTTTTCCTTTGCCAAAGCCTTACGGAAAAGCCCTGCCCTGATTGCAGAGGACATCAAAGCTTCGCTGCTCCCTCATCTAGCTACGCTGGGTTGGTACAGGAGGAAACACAATTGACAATGATATCGTATGTATGCTATTGTTAAAAATACACGCAATGCGTTGTTGATGGCGGTGAGGAGGTATACACATGACAGGGCAAGAAAACGAATTGGAAATGCAACAGGAAGAACTACATAGGATACGCAATGAAATCGGGCTAAACCGTAAGGAGTTTGCTGCAGCATACGGAATACCGCTTCGAACTATAGAAGATTGGGAACATGGAAAGAGGAAAATGCCGACCTATTTACTACGACTTCTTGCGTATAAGGTAAAACTGGATGCGCTTAGTAAGACCGTAGAAGAGCAGAATTGTGCAGAAATAGTACAAAATGTAAATGTGATTTGTGATGCAGAAGGTAAAAGCTAAACATGGATGGTACCGATATGATACGCGGTTTGGAATTCCGGTTTATGATGAGAATGGTGAGCTGCTTAGGTATAACATTTTTTCAATGCGGATGTTGGTCAGATGTGATGTGGATGGAAAATTGTATCTATACGATTTTATAAGAATAAAAAAAGAAACGCGCAGCCCGCTTGAGCAATAATGCTGTACGGTAGTAAACGTCGTTTCTTATTTTTGATAGTAGCATCTCAGAGGATATTTGTCAATGAAAATATGTTGATTTTTCTTGAATTATAAGGGAGGAATGTTAATGAGAGACGTACATGTACACTTTTTGCACGGAAATCCGATAGGCTATGATATTGATTTTTTTGAGGGATTTATTAAAGTGGCACAAGCAGCAGGGCTTGATGAAATATATATGCTTGAGCATACCCATCAGTTTACTGAGTTTGAGAGAGTGTATGAACCGATAAAGCGATATAACGATTTTCAACATAACTGGATAACCAAAAGAATGACCGGTTCGATAGACGAGTACATTCGTTTTATTGAAAGAGTAAAGGATACCGGATACCCTGTAAAAGTGAAGTTTGGGCTGGAAGTCTGCTATATTCCCGAAACTGCGGACATTCTGGCAGATATTCTGGGGCAATATGCTTTTGATTTTTTGACCGGCTCAGTGCATTGGATTGATGGTTGGGGATTTGACCATATGGGGCAAAAAGAGATTTGGGAAAGCAAGAACGTAGAAGAAGTATATAAAAGGTATTATGATATTATGTTTCAGCTATGTGAGAGCGGTTTATTTCATGGTCTTGCACATCCTGACTCCATCAAGTGTTTTGGATATAAACCAAACATTGATTTAACGGAATATTATAATAAATTGGCTGTGCTGCTAAATAAGCACGGTATGTATGCTGAGAATAGCGGAGGGTTGCGCTTGAATTATAGCCCTGATATTGAACTTGGCTTAAATGCGCAATTGTTATCTGTTTTAAGAAAAAATAATGTACAAATTGAGACGGCTTCGGATGCGCACAAGCAAAGTGATGTTGGTGCAAATATCCGGGAGCTTGAAAAGATGCTGAGAGAATAGCACGAACTGTGCTATTCTCTCTTTATACTTTTTTGCGTGTCAGGACAATTCCGACGATTGCTCCGATAAGAAGAAGCGGTGCAAGTCGGATAAACAGCCATTCAAATGCGTGAAAGGCTACTCCGGCGACAGCGGTTTCCGGGTCGCTGTAATCCCAATTCAGGTAAGGGCTTTGGGCTGCGGCTAAGAACAGAAAAATGATTACAAGGACTGCACAGAGGGAGATTAGTAGCCAGTGAATCACCGTTCTTATTGAGGTCTTTCTTCGTGCAAGCTGTAGGTTTATGATTTCCAGCTTTTCCGAGATGGCCTTCAAATCATCCGCTTGCGGCTCGTTAATGGTTTCTCCGAGCAAAGTACTTACGGGAGTTTCGAGCGCCTCGGATATGGCGATTAGCATATCCGAATCCGGAACGGACAAGCCATTCTCCCATTTCGAGATGGTTTGTCGTACTACATTCAGCTTGATGGCAAGCTCCTCTTGAGAAAGTCCTTTGGATTTTCGGATTGTTTTAATGTTTTCGTTTAGCATTCGTGACAGTCTCCTTTCGTTCTGTTGTCACCACGATTGTACGAAAAAAGGCCTGTTGCTACAAGCAACGCAGATTAACATGCGGGTTTTCGGGGAAATCGCTTACTGCAGCACCAGTACGTCGGTCAGTGGATTTCCGGTAATCGGATTTTGACGGACATCGACGGAGCGCAAGTTCGGGCAACTAAGTAATGGAGTTAAATCCGTGATATAGCAGTTTACCATTTCAAGATACATTAGCCTAGACAGGTTCTGTACAAAGCTGATATCACTAATCTGGTTGTTGGATAAGCAAAGGTGTTCCAACGAGGTGCAGCCGCTTAATGCGGCTTCGTCAATGGCAGTCAGCTCGCAGCGCTGCAGGGAAAGGGATTTCAGATTGTTCAATAAGCTTAAAGCAGAAAGGTCGCTTATGTCATAGTAATCCAGCGAAAGCTGTTCTAAGTTAATTGCGTTGCAATAGCAATTCAAAACCCCCTGTGCGACAGAGCCTTCTTCGAGTCCGATGTAAGGCTCTTCGCTGTAGTAAGGGTTCTCGAATTGGGTATAAGAAAAATCTAATACCTTGAGCTTCTCGTTTGTCGTAATGGCAGTCGGCGGCACCTCAAAGATACAGCTGGTGATATACAGCTCTTCTAAGGCGTCTAACGCAAATAAGCCGTCTACCGGTTCGTCGAACTCCATTCGGTCGATGGTGAGAACCTTAAGCTGCGGCAATTCCTTTAAGCAGGCAAATTCGTTCAGGTTGTTGGTGTGACATTGGGCAAGCGTTAATACCTTCAGTTGTTTCATGCTGCTGATTGGGTCCAGCAGGGAATTGTAGAAGGTCAATCGAACCTCTAACTCTTCTAATTGATCCAATTCGTATAAGAAATCAAGGTCATAGCAGGTATGCAGCACCAGAGATTTCAGATTTTTCAATTCGCCGATTTCTGCGTATTCCGGCTGGCTTCCGTGTAAGGCATTGATATTCAGCTCCAAGAACTCGAGACTCTGTAATGTTCCGATGCCTTCAAAATTGGCAAGCTCTCCGTTTTCGGATAAGCGGAGTGATTTCAGGTTGGGCAAATCCTTCAGGAAGCTTGCGGAGAGGATATCGGTGCTGAGGATACTCAGATGCTCAAGCGAACGGAAGGCGGAAATGACACTTAAATCCTTTACACCGTCAGAGGAGCCGTAAATATAAAGGCTTTTGAGGTTGGTCAGCGCGCGCAATGGTTCGTAGCTTGCATTCCGAAAGGAATATAGGCAATACAGGGTCTCTAGCGAGGTGCATTGTGCGATTTCGTCCAGATATTCGGCATCCACACCCTCCAAACAGAGCTGTTTTAAGGAAGTAAACTGCTGAATACCGGTCAGGTCGCTTCGGGATATT
Source organism: Lachnospiraceae bacterium (assembly GCA_017462755.1). Taxonomy (GTDB): domain Bacteria; phylum Bacillota; class Clostridia; order Lachnospirales; family Lachnospiraceae; genus RGIG4057. The sequence continues at coordinate 3,650 of JAFTQM010000048.1, forward strand.
CTCAGTACTTCGATTTGCTGAACCGGCAGCTTGGCGGCGAGCAATTCGCTGATGTCGTTGCTCTGACAATCAATCATGGTAAGGTTGGACAATTTGTCCAGATTGGCATGGGTGTAATCCACCAGACTCAACGCTGTGATATTTTTGAAATTTTTGATATCCTCGTAGATATAGGTGGAGTTTTCTTTTATATATGGGATGGTAATAACCTGAATTGTTTCCTCAAACTCCTTGCTGTAAGCAAAGGGAACGGCTTCGCCGTATTCCGGAAGCTTTTCGCGATAATCTGCCGGATATTCGCGGTAATCCGCAGTGCTGTAGGAAACGGTACAGGTTTCATTAATCCAGGAGACGTTCATATCAAGGTAACGGATGCTTGCCAGCTCTTCGTCAGAGACCTCCTCAACCGGCTTACCGAACATTCCTAATACAATCTGCTGCATCATCTGGGAACGAAAGCCGTTGCGTTCAGGTACAGCTACTTCTTCGTCCTCCTTGTCTATGATTATGGATGTGCTGACCTTGGAAGCATCGGTTACAGGGCGGGACGGCTTTTGGTCTGCTTTATTGAACATAAGAAGGCAGACAAAAAGAAGCAGTGAGCTTATCAGGCATACGCTTACGATGCGCAGACGGTTGTTTGCCCCACTCTTTTTGGAAGGAGCGGTTTTGTTTGGCCGGGGAGCAGATGCTCCGGTTTGATTGGGTTGAAAATCCGGTGTTTGCTTGATAAGCTCGCTAAAGATGTATTTTTGTCCGCAATATCTGCAGTATGCATAAATGCCCTCTTGTATTTCCAGTGCGGCTCCGCAATCCTGACATTCCAGCTTAACTAAATTTTGATGTGTATTTGATTTTGATGTATTCGTTTTCTTCATTTTAATTCCTCTCCTTTGCGCTACAATTATATTATATTGTATCTGATTTCGCAAGAGATGTATTTTTGTAAGCGCTTTCTTCTTCGTTGTGTAAAATGTATATACGATATCAAAAAAAATAAGAAAAATAGTGCATAATGACAAGGGAGTGTATTGACAGCCTACGGGGACGAAATGATATAATAAATGAAAATCGGAAGATTTTGTACGCAATTTTCAAACAATACGAACTAGGGAGGCTAGGACAACATGAGACTAGGCAAAGCAAAAAAAGCAGTTGCTTTCTTGTTGACCGCTCTGATGGTCATCGGCGTGATACCGGCGATGGACAAGGGTGTTCAGGAAGCAAAAGCAGCAGACAACGTACATGTGCTTGAGGCAAGTGCGCTTACCGCGGCAGCAGCAGGTACGTATACGAATGGACAGGAGGTAAAGGTGGACGATTACTTTACTCTGTACATGAGCGAAAAAACCAAGATTGATTCGAGTGAGAAGACTTGGGACGATGGTTATACCAGCGGACAGAGAATCAATTTCGGTGGCAAGGCAGACGTATCTGCCATGAAGAATTTTGTGGCATTCAAGACCGACGGAGCAGCGACCGTAAAGCTTTGGTGGGTAGAAGGCGGCGAGGACCACAGAGAGCTTGTAATTTACAAGCCGGACGGAACCGAGGCAGCCAAGACGACCGAAGGAGCGGCAGCAGAGAAGAACGGACTGTGTATGTCTAAGCTTTCCGTTGCGGAGGGTGGTACATATTTCTTAGGCGGTGACATCGGAAACAACTATATTTTCAAGGTAGAAGTAACCGAGGAGGCAGCAGTAGCAGCGGCTCCAAGCGAGTATGTGCTTGAAGCGAGTGCGCTTACCGCGGCAGCAGCAGGTACCTATACGAACGGACAGGAGGTAAAGGTAGACGATTACTTTACCCTGTATATGAGCGAGAAGACCAAGATTGATTCGAGCGAGAAGACCTGGGACGACGGTTATACCAGCGGCCAGAGAATCAATTTCGGTGGCAAGGCAGATGTATCTGCTATGAAGAATCTGGTATCCTTCAAGACCTCTGCGGCAGCCAAGGTAAAGCTTTGGTGGGTAGAAGGCGGCGAGGATCACAGAGAGCTCGTGATTTATAATCCGGACGGAACCGAGGCAGCCAAGACAACTGAGGGAGTGGCAGCAGAAAAGAACGGCTTGTGTATGTCTACTCTTTCTCTGAGTGCGGCAGGCAATTATCTGCTCGGTGGAGACATCGGAAACAACTATATTTTTAAGATTGAAGTAGTAGAAGAGGCAGCAGCGGCAGCAGCAAGCGAGTATGTACTTGAAGCAAGTGCGCTTACCGCGGCAGCAGCAGGTACCTATACGAATGGACAGGAAGTAAAGGTAGATGATTACTTTGCTCTGTACATGAGTGAGAAGACCAAGATTGATTCGAGCGAGAAGACTTGGGACGACGGTTATACCAGCGGCCAGAGAATTAATTTCGGTGGCAAGGCAGATGTATCTGCTATGAAGAATCTCGTATCCTTTAAGACCGGCGGAGCAGCAACGGTAAAGCTTTGGTGGGTAGAAGGCGGCGAGGATCACAGAGAGCTTGTAATTTACAAGCCGGACGGAACCGAGGCAGCCAAGACAACCGAGGGCGCAGCAGCAGAAAAGAACGGCTTGTGTATGTCCACGCTTTCTCTGAGCGAGGCAGGAAGCTATCTGCTTGGCGGTGATATCGGAAACAACTATATCTTTAAGATTCAGGTAACAGAGGCTGGCGGTAGCGTGGCAGCACCAAAGAAGGCTTGGTCTGAGGTGGCAGCTCCGGTACTCGGAACCCCTGTCTTAAAGGAAGGCAGTGCAGGAACGATTGTAATTCCTTACACAATGCTGATTGATGAGAATGATGGTGCAGAATATGTTGAGATTACCGTGAAGAATGCGGCAGGAGAGGTATTGTCTACCTTGAAGTCCATGGTTCCGGGTGCTGAGGGCACAAAGGAATTTACTCCATCGGAGAGCGGCAATTATACCTTTGAAATTGCAGCTTACCGTGAGGGTGAGGATGCGAAGGCAGCAGCAAAGAGCGTTACGATGGAAGGCTTTGCATTGCCATTGACCACCTCTACCATCGGTACCATTTACAACAAGGGTAACGGAACCGTTTCTCTTGCATGGAGTGCAGTAAAGGAAGCAACCGCTTATGATGTAGAATATAGCACGGACGGAAGTGCATGGACTACGGTAGCGGCAAATGATGCATTGACTCTGGAGGTTTCCGGTCTGACGGTTGATGCGGAGTATTTCTTCCGTGTTGTTGCAAAGCGCGGCGAGGATTCCACCGTATCTGCAAATGCAGATATTAAGGTAACCGCAGAGGAGCAGGTTGCATGGGGCTATATCGTATACGGTAATGGCGCAAGCACCTCGAACTCCAGCGTTTCGGGAAGCCTGAACGAGGATGGCAAGATTCAGCTGACCTCCGGTAAGCTGACCGATGGCAAGCTGACCGGCAGCGGCAACAATGGTAAGCTGGTTCCGGCATCCTACGACGGCTTGCAGTTCTATTATACAACCGTACCGAGCAACAAGAACTTTACCTTAAGAGCAAAGGTTACCGTAGACCAGTGGTGGTTATCCAATGGTCAGGAAGGCTTTGGTCTGATGGCAGCGGATCAGCTTGGCGGTTCGGGCTGGAACAACTCTTATATGGCAGTTGTTTCCAAGACAGAGTACTATTGGAATGACAACACCTTAAAGGTAACAACCGATACCGGTGCTAAGAAGGTATCGCAGAAGTTAGGTATTGCAGCACAGGAAAAGGTAGGTATCACAAAGGACAATCTGGCTCTGTTTGAGGCAAATGATACCACTACCATTCAGAAGGAGTTCTCCTCCACTATGTATGGTTTGGAGCAGAGATATCCGGATGCAACCAATGTTATCGGCAACGGAATCAATGTAGTAACGGAAGATTTCTATTATGTTGATGGTGAAGAGTCGATTAAGGGTGAGCTGATTACAGAAATGTACCTGACCATCCAGAAGAATAACACCGGATACTTTGTTACCTATGAGACCGCAGACGGAAGCTATTCGGTAACAAAGAAGTATTATGACCCGGATGCATTATCGAAGATTGATCCGGAGAATGTATATGTTGGTTTCTTCGCAGCAAGATATGCACAGATTACCGTTTCGGATGTAACCTTTACGACGACGGATCCGGCAAACGATGCTCCGGCAGAAGAAAAGCCGATTGAGAAGATTGCAGTAAATACCAAGTTCCAGTCACCGGCAGCAACCGGACACAAGGATTATACCTTGAAGTTCTATGCAAACTGCGATGGTGTAGCATCGGTAAATGACAGTTATGGTAACAAGCTGGCAGAGAATGTTGCAGTAAAGGCTGAGACGACAGTAACCCTTTGTACCAGTGAGTTACAGATTGGAAACAACGCATTTGTAGTAACCTTTACACCGGATGAGAATTATGTACCGGGCGAAGATCAGATTATGGAATCCTATCGTTCACAGAAGCTGTCTCATACGGTTACACACAAGATTTACGGAGAAGCAGGACAGTCGCTCTGGGTAGCACCGGGTGCATACGGTCTTGGTACCAAGGATTCTCCGATGAGTATTTATGAAGCAGTGAAGTATGTACAGCCGGGTCAGACGATTGTACTGATGGAGGGTACTTATTCCCTGAATCAGCCTCTTAAGATTGAGAGAGGAATCGACGGTACGGCAGAGAATAAGATTTATATGGTAGCAGATCCGGAAGCAGCAACCAGACCGGTACTCAACTTTGGTAAGATTTGCACCGGTATGACGCTGGGCGGCAATTACTGGGTACTGCGTGGCTTTGACGTAACGAAGTCTGCAGATGCACAGAAGGGTCTCCAGATTTCGGGAAGCTACAATTTGGTAGATAGCGTAAATGCATATTACAATGGTAATACCGGTATTCAGATCAGCAGATATTCTTCTACGGATTTGTATGAGGAATGGCCATCCTACAATACCATTTTGAACTGTACCTCTTATGGCAATGCAGATGCAGGCTTTGAGGATGCCGATGGTTTCGCAGCAAAGCTGACCATTGGTGACGGCAATGTATTCGACGGCTGTATCGCACATCACAACGCCGATGACGGTTGGGATCTTTATGCAAAGGTACAGACCGGTGCAATCGGTTCCGTAACCATCAAGAACTGTGTAGCATATGCAAACGGATACTTGGAGGACGGCACCTTAGCAGGTAACGGTAACGGTTTTAAGCTTGGTGGCGAAAGCATTTCCGGTAAGCATGTGCTGGAGAATTGTCTTGTTTACGACAATAAGAACAAGGGTATCGATTCGAACTCCTGTCCGGATATTATCGTAAAGAATTGTATCACCTTCAACAACGGTGCTTACAATGTTGCGTTCTACACCAATACCGCAGCGAATACGGACTTTAGCGCAGAAGGCGTAATCTCCTTCCGTTACAGCGATACAGAAGAGAATTACGATGTAGCTGAGACGATTAAGCTTGCAGGAACACAGGATGAGGCAAAGGTTTACGGTGCTACCAATTATTACTGGAACACCGGACTGAAGCAGGCAGTGAATAACAAGAACGAGGCAGTTTCTGCAGATTGGTTCGAGTCGTTGGATACCAGTGTGGTTCCGGGAAGAAATAGCGACGGTACGATTGATATGAACGGCTTGCTTAAGCTGACCGATAAGGCAGCAGCAGAGGTGAAGGCGGCAGGTCTTGGCGCAGGTATTGCGACAGAGACATCCGATATCCCGGCATCCATTATCTTAGAGGGAATCAACAACGGTGAGGAGCTGACACCGACTCCTGTTCCAACAGAAGCACCTACTGCTACGCCAACTCCGGAAGCAACGCCTACCGAAGCACCGACTGCGACTCCTGTTCCGGAGGCAACTCCGACTGTAGCACCGGAGGCAACTCCTACGACAGCAGCAGAAGAGGTTAGCAAGGACGATACAAAGGACGATGATAAGAAGGAAGAAAAGTCCAACGTTGGAGTATACGTTGCAATCGCGATTGCAGCAGTGGTAGTCATTGCCGGTGCAGTTGTAGTGGTAATGAAGAAAAAGGGAAGCAAGAGTGCTACCCCTGCGGAAAATGCGGAAAAGAAAGATGAATAATTTTTAACCATATCCCCTGTCCGTGTGACAGGGGATATTTCGCAAGTAAAATCAAGACAGATGCTTCTAAGAATGTTATAGTATTTCCAGAGCAGTTGAATAGGGAGGAAAACAATGCACGAATGGCAGAAGCAAATTCAAAAAATAGTGACAGAGATTGATGAATGTATCAAAAATCACAAGGACGAGCAGTTAACACTAGAGCAGTTGTCGGATGCGTTCGGATATTCGGATTTTTATGTTTCCCGAAAATTCAAGGAAATATCGGGAATGCAATTTCGGGATTATCTGCGTTACCGAAAATTAGCTTTCGCCTTAAAGGAGGTCCGGGATACCGAGAAAGGATTGCTGGACATTGCGCTGGATTATGGATTTTCTTCACATGAAGCCTTTACACGCGCATTCAGGAAGGCATATGGCATTGCACCGAGCGTATACCGAAGAAATCCGGTGCCGGTCGCGCTGCGGACGATTATCAAACCCTTCGACTGTTACTTATTGGGAATAGGAGGTGTCGGTATGGAAAAATCGACCGAGGATGTAAAAATTTATTTTGTGACGATTCCGGCGCATAAGTTTTTACACATTAGAAATTATGAGAGCATTGGATATTGGGATTTTTGGCAAAAACAAAGCTTGATACCGGGACAGGATTGTGAGACAATATGTGGCTTGCTGGACAGCATCAAGGGAAAGTTAGACGATGTCGGAGGCAATGAAGCTAACAGCGGAAGCGGTCAGGTTATGGCGTTTATCAATGAACCGAACGGAAGAATCTGCAGTTGGGGGATTCCTCTTGCCGAATGCTACGGAGTGCGACTTCCGATGGACTATGCCGGTGCAATTCCGCCGCAGATGCTGTTGACAGAGGTTCCGGAGGGAGAATACATTGTGTTCGAACATGGACCGTTTGATTTTGAAACGCAGGGAAGTAGTGTGGAAGCTAAAATAGAGGAAGCCATGAAAGGCTTCTATTACGAAGAAAGCGGTTATCAGTTGGATTTGACACAGGGCAGAGTATTCTATTTTTACCATGACCCGGCTCGGTTCTGGAAATATATCCGACCGGTAAAGCGCATGGAAAACTAAAAAAAGCGGAGTATCAATATGGATGAAGGGAAACGGAACAGATAAGAAGGAGAATATGCTTATGAGTATTGGGATTCAGATAAATGAAAAAAGAGTTATCGGAGTTAGAGATGAAATGCTGTATGGACATTTTATCGAACATTTTCATCGACAAATTTATGATGGGATTTATGACCCGAAAAATGCGCTGTCAGATGAAGATGGTTTTCGAACAGATATTATCGAAGCAATGAAGAAGATTAAGGTTCCGGTATTACGCTGGCCGGGTGGCTGTTTTGTGTCTTCCTATCATTGGAAGGATGCGGTTGGTCCGGAACGCAAGCCGTTATTTGATAAGGCGTGGCGTGTAGAGGAACCAAATACCTTTGGAACGGACGAGTATATAAAAATGTGCCGTAAAATCGGTTGTGAACCATATATCTGCACGAATGCAGGAACCGGTACCGCAGAAGAGATGAGCGATTGGGTAGAGTACTGTAATTTAGAAAAAGAAGGACAGTATGCGAAATGGAGAATTGCGAATGGGTTTGAAACGCCACATAAGGTAAAATATTGGAGCATCGGAAATGAAAATTATGGTCCGTGGGAAATCGGAGCGAAGGTGTCAGATGAATGGGGACGTTTAGTAAGGGAAGCGGCAAAGATGATGAAGCATGTCGACCCGGAGACAGAGCTTTCGGCAGCTGCCATTCCGGATGTAAATTGGACGTTTCATTTGTTGCAGACCTGTGGTGCGTATATTGATTGGATTTCGCTGCATCAATATTGGGATATGGTGCCGGAGGAAAATAATTTGGCAGATTATGAAGCATGTATGGCATTTACCGAACGAATTGATCGACAGGTGGATGTCGTGCGCGGAATGCTGAAGGCATTGGATTTGGAGAAAAAAATCAAGATAGCTTTCGATGAATGGAATCTGCGTAGCTGGCATCATCCGAATGTACATACGATTAAGCAGGGAGTAGATAAAGCCGAATATATTGCTCCGCGAGACAAGAATGATGATAATAGTGCATATACCATGGCAGATGCAGTGTTTACCGCTTGCTTTTTAAATGCAATGAATCGGAATTGTGATATTGTTAAAATGGCAAATTTTGCTCCGATTTTGAATACCAGAGGATGCATCTACAGTCACAAGGATGGTATCGTATTGCGTAGTACCTATCATGTGTTTGATTTGTTTGCAAATTATATGGGAGATACCGTGGTTGATTTGTGGGTGGACGGAGAACTTCCGAAATGGCAGGTAAAAAATAAATGGGGCGCAGTGACGGAGATAGAAACGTTGGATATGCTTGCAACAAAATGGTCGACTCGTCCGGGATTGGCAATTTCGGCGGTCAACAAGCATCGTACAGAAGCACAGACAATTGTACTGGATTGTTGTGCCGGCAAAAAGGTAACGGTGTATATGCTTCAGGGGAAGGATGAAAATGCTTATAACGATGTAGACAGAACAGAGGTCAATATTATAACTAAGGAGTTAGGAATTGGTACGGAGCGGATGGAGATTGAGTTGGAGCCGCATGCCGTTCATGTGATAAAAATAGTGTAAAGAAAAAGCTTTCCTACGAACTGCTGGACGAATGGCCGACCAATGTTTATTTCTGCTTGAAAGATATTTATCAGAAGGAATATTGGACGGAAGAAGTGGCATTCTGGTTCGACTAACGGTTGAATGGATTCGTTTTTGCCTCGATTGAAAAACAGGGTTGATTGCCTTATACTGTAGTCATCAGCTGATAATAAAAAATAGTGATGACTCAAACATTGGTTGAATAGCAATCCGGTGTTTTGAGATGGAGGAAGAGATGAATATAGGAAAACAGATTCGCTTTTTGCGAACACAGAAGAGAGTAAAGCAGGAGGAACTGGCAGAATATTTAGGTGTGTCTTATCAGGCGGTGTCCAAATGGGAGACCGAGGCAAGTATGCCCGACATTGAGCTGCTGCCGAGGCTGGCATCCTATTTTGGCGTGACGATTGATGAATTGTTCCAGCTGCCGGAGGAGCAGCAGTTTGAACGCATTGAAAATATGTTCTGGAGCGAGCGCAGAATCAAGAGAGAGACCTTTGACCAGGCAGTATATTTTCTGGAAGAGATTCTAAAGGATGAGCCGGACAATGTGCGTGCCTACCGTAATTTGGCATATTTGTACAATCATCGGGCGCATAGTGACCACGAGCTGGCAAGCGAGTATGCAAAGCGGGTCATGGAGTTAGCGCCGGAGGATAAAGGCGGTTGGGTGGCTTATCTGGAGGCAAACAACGGTGTATGCGGTGATGAGTGGTATGACAATCATTTTACAGTAATTGAGTATTTTAAGGAGTTCTTGAAGAAAAATCCGAAAAATTTCTGCGGCTTGTATGCGGTTATTGAAAACCTGCTGGATGATGAGCGGTATGAAGAGGCAGTGCCGTACATTAAGGAGCTGCAAAGCATTCGCGATACGCATCAGGCAGGAATGTATCTGGGAGATGTGGCATTTGGTCAGGGAGATAAGGAGCGTGCGGTAGCACTTTGGGAAAAAGCACTGGCAGAGCATACGGATATCTGGCAAGCATATTGCTGCATGGGAGACCGTTATAAAAAAATCGGCAGAGTGCAGGAGGCAATGGAATGCTACGAAAAATGCTTCATGATGCAGGAAGCACTGCGCATTACCGATGGTCTGTATTCGCTGGCACAGCTGCACGAGCGTTTGGGAGATTATGCAGCGGCTATGGAAGACCGCAAGCGTCTGATTCAGTGCATGAAGGAAGAATATCATGTGACGAGCGGTGAGAGCATTGATGAGCATAGGAGAGAAATCGAACGGCTGCAAAATTTGATGCGTCAAAAAGAAAAATAATAATGAAACTGGCGGTTCTGTGTGAGAAAAATATCTCAGTTAGAACCGTCTTTTTTTAGTAAATGCAAAAACGGCAGGATGTTTTGTGAGAAAAATATTAAGAGAATACTGAAAAAGATAAAATAATAGAAAATGCGATGAAGATTTTCAGAATTTAAACTAGAAAAGAAGAAAAAGATGTGTTATAATATAAGCGATTTTCACAAACATCATAAGGAGGAGTCAGATGAGAAAAAGTGTTGTAGCCAAAATAATGTCTATTTTATTATTGTTGTTTGTAGTATACATGGCAGGCTCGGTAATAAATAGCAGCAATTCCAACAAAGTAAAGCAGAATGTTGAAGAATTGAATGAAATATTTATGGAGATTCGAGTTACGCAGAAGGATTTAGTAACAAGCATTGAAACGGTAAAGATGTATTGTAATATGATTGCGACTTCTTCGGCGCAGGATTCACAGGAACGTATGGCTGGTTTTATGCCGGATGAGGTTGCTCTGCTGAATACGCATTTAGAGACGATTGAAGGTCTATGTAGTAAAATCGGAGATGAGATAGTAGTAGAATCATATAAGGCTTATCGTGCAGCAGTAGAGAAGCTGGCAGCTATCGGTACGAAGGTAGCTAATAGCTACAAACAGGGAGATATGGCGGCAGCATTAGAGGCACAGGGCGGTATGTATGGTTCAGTAAAGGCAATGGATGGAG
>JAFTQM010000005.1 GCA_017462755.1 Lachnospiraceae bacterium
CTATCTCTCATCCAAAAGAGTTTGTTTTCCTTGACACTTTGCACAACAAATCTGTCCAATTTTCTACTTGCAGCATTCGCCTCCACATGCTATTCTAATCTCAGAAGTACTTCTACGGAATTACCGATTTTGTTCGGTTTTCCACATCATCAATTATTCTTTACGATTCTAATTATTTTCAATCAAGTTTCTTATTTTCCGGAAAGACACCACAAGACAAGGAGGAATTAAATGACAGAACATGTTACACGCGAAGGCGTTTTTCCGCGTCGCGATTTTAAGGACACATTATTTCGATTGATTTTTCGTGAAAAGAAAAATCTCTTGAGCCTGTACAACGCAGTCAACAATACAAATTACACGAATCCGGACGATTTGGAAATCGTCACGTTAGAAAATGCGATTTATATGGATATGAAAAACGATGTAGCTTTCGTCCTTTATGATGAACTGCATCTGTATGAGCATCAATCTACACCAAATCCAAATATGCCGCTCCGGGATTTGTTTTACATCTCCAGAGAGTATGAAAAGCTGCTCGCCATACCGGAATCTGACTTTCTGCAACGTAGCGTTTATTCTACGCGCAAGCAGGAAATTCCCGCACCGGTATTTATGGTATTTTACAATGGTCTGAAAAACGAACCGGAGTACAGTACCATGAAGCTTTCCGACCTTTATCGCAAGAAAAATGCACTTGCCGGACTGGAGCTGGTGGTACATATGTTTAACATCAACCTCGGCATGAACCGGGAACTGCTGGAGCGTTGCAAAATACTATCGGACTATGCAAAATATGTGGACAGAGTCCGAAAATATGCTATACTATTACCTATAAAGGATGCCGTAGAACGTGCGGTTTTGGAATGTATCGGCGAGGGAATCCTCGCAGACATCCTGACCAGGTGTCGGAGGGAGGTAGTACAGATGAGCATATTTGAATTTGATGCCGAGCGGGAATGGGCAATTATCCGTAGGGACGAACGTCTGACCGCCAAAGAAGAACTTAGGGATGAGGTTGAAGCAGAAGTTAGAGCAAAGTTTAAAGAGGAAGTCAGAGATGAGGTTAAAGCGGAAGTCAGGAATGAGATTAAAGTAGAAGTCAGAGATGAAGTTAAAGCGGAAGTCACGGAAGAGGTCGCTCTGTCTCAAATGTTTCGTCTGGTTCGCAAAAATCTCTTATCTGAGGAGGTCGCGGCTGCCGAGCTTAACATGACAGTGCAGGAATTTCTGGATAAAATGCAGACAAGCGAAAGCTAGTATGAGTAGGAAGATGTGGAATTTTTTCCTACTACACCCCATCTATCAACAGCACTATCTTTTATAATAGGAGTCAGAGGGAATATCATATTACCTCCTGGCTCCTATGTTTTGTCAGAAGGTAATTATATAATGCTCTTCAAAAATTGACAAAAATCGCAAGAAACAATTATGTCAGGATGTGGAGTATATGAAATTTGAAGGAAAGCGCATATTTTGTAATAAAGAGCGTATTTTAATGAATAGGATTTCTATATGATGAAAAAGAATACAAGAATATGAATTGCGATTCAGTAATTGTTTGTATTTTATATTTTTTAGAAGTACACTTCTTGAAATTGACTTTTTGGATATGAAATGTTACAATGAGTTCATAAAGTTGGTAAAGGAGAGAATATTATGCAGATTAATCGTCCGGAATATTTGAAGCAATTGATTTCATTTCGCGAGAAACAGTTGATTAAGGTAGTGACAGGTATTCGCCGTTGCGGCAAATCAACCTTGTTTGAAATATACCAACAATATCTGAGAGAGCAGGGTGTTGCAGAAGAACAGATGATTTCATTGAATTTGGAGGACCCGGATTATCGTGAATTGGATGATGAAAAGAAGCTTTATGATTATATTAAGGCTAGGTTGTGTCAGGATCGGATGAATTACATCTTTATCGATGAAGTGCAGACGGTGCCAAATTTTCAAAAAGCGGTAGACGGTTTGTTTATCAAAAAAAATTGTGACATTTATATCACAGGCTCGAATGCATATATGTTGTCCGGAGAATTGGCAACTCTGCTGTCCGGACGTTATGTGGAGATTAAGATGCTTCCGCTGTCTTTTAAGGAATATGTATCTTCTTTTGGAGAGCAGACGGATTTGATTTTAAAATATCGCAATTATGTTCAATACGGTTCGTTTCCGTATCTGCGCAATTTGGATACCAAGCAGGAAATTCATGCGTATCTTGGCGGCATTTATTCTACGGTAGTTTTGAAGGATATTGTCGCACGAAAGGGAATTACCGATGTTGCAATGCTGGAAAGCATTATTGCGTATATGTTTGACAATATTGGAAATCTTTGCTCTTCTACGAAGATTGCCAATACGATGACTTCCGCAGGCAGGAAGATTTCATTTCATACAGTGGAGAATTACTTGAATGCTTTGGTGGACAGCTTTATCTTGCACCGGGTTGACCGAATTGATATGAAAGGCAAGCAGCTGTTGACCACCGGCTTTAAATATTATCTGACGGATTTGGGACTGCGCTACTATCTGCTCGGAACCAAGCAGGCAGACGAGGGACATATCTTGGAAAATATCGTGTATTTGGAATTATTGCGCCGCGGCTATGAGGTGCATATCGGAAAAGCGGAACGTGCTGAAATCGATTTCTATGCAGTGAATGAAGATGGTGTAGAATACTATCAGGTTGCTTATACTGTGCTTGGCGATGGTCGTGACGCAAACGGTAGAACGACACTGGAACGCGAGCTGGCACCGTTGGATGCTATACGCGATCACAATCCGAAATATTTGCTGACCATGGATTTTGTTCCGGTCGTATCGCACAACGGAATTCGGCAGATAAATGTGTTGGATTGGCTGCTGAAGGAATAAAAGAAGACGAAAAAGTAATAGAATTAACAAACAAAACTTGTTTGTATTTAACAAAAACCCCGCTCACGAGGAGCGGGGTTTTATTAGTTTGCTTAGCTTATGAAATAGCTAATATCTACTCTGTTTACGGAGCAACAAATGCGCAATTAGCGGATGCCGGAGCAGTATACTTTCCGGTTGCAGCGATAGCTACAGCAGAAACTACATAGTCAGCACCAGTAGTATAAGTCTGTGTAATTGCTGCGGTTGTTGCAGTTGTTGCAAGACCTTCAATCTGCTCTACCAAGTTACCGCTTGCATCTCTGATTACTAAAGTAATGCTTGCTGCGTTAGCACTTACACCACCCAATGTAAAGGTTAAGTTAGAACCAGGAGTGAGACCATCTAAGGCAGCTCCGGTAATAGTAAGACCAGCAACATCTGCAGAGAACTTACCAACCTTACCTAAGTAACCGGTAGGCATTACCACATACTCGCCAGTAATATCAGCTGGGAACTGAGTCTTCACACGAGTCTCGCCCTTAAGCTTCTTACCATTTACATCCTCTACCTGATTGGACAGAGTAATAATGGTATTGTTGATATCAGTAATTGTACCATCTGGAAGGATAATAGTTACACCAGTTAATCTGTTATCGCCTACAATATTAGAAACGATATAAGAACCAGCCGGTAAGGAAGCACCATTCAGAGTCCAGTTGGTATTAGTCAGTACGGTCTTTACACCACCATAGGTAGCAAATGGAGCAGTAAACTCTACATAGATAGCATCCATTGCGCCAGCACCAGCAGCAACCTCAGTCAAATCATAGATACCATTTACGTTCTCAAGAGCTGCATCAGCCCATACGCCGGCAATCTGGAAGTCTGTTTCAACTGCTGCTACACCATTGGTTGTGAAGCCCTTGTATACGGTGTTAGAGGTATTTCCGATATCGTCGGATACGCTTCTTACATAGAGAATATAAGAAGTAGCTGGAGCCAAAGTACCACCAATAACCGTAATTGTTAATGTGTTATCTGTTTCGTTAATGCCGCTTACTACTGCGTCATAGGTATTCTTAAGACCTGCTTCAACAATCTGAGCAGTGACTACAGGAACATCATTACCTGCAGTCTGAGCAGTGGAAGGAGTCTTCTCATCGCTCATATCTGTCCAAGTAAATCCTGCTACGCCAGGAGCCTGAATTGGCTCATTGAAAGTAACTTTAAAAGTAGTACCGGTGGTAACTTCCTCAATTTCACCTACGATTGCAGGGCTAGTATAATCTACCTGCTTCATGATAGTATCATTCAGTTCACGAGCAATTTCTACATTGGTCTTACCGTTAGCTACATTCGATAAAGTACCAGCTGCAGAATATACACGGAAACCATAGTTGTAATAGTTGGTCTTGGAACCTACTAATACCTCAGTCCAATCCTTCTGTACTTCAATCAGGGCACTGGTCTTACCGCTTGTTACACCGCTATCAAGTAAGCTAACCTCATAGGTCTGGCCTGCACCTAAGCCGGATACAGCTACCCAGCTGGAAGTAGCAGTGTTGTAGTACTGTAACTGAAGGATGCTCTGTAATGCAGCAGTCTGAGCTACAACACAATTGAAATCTACCTTGTACTGCTCTGGAGACATTACTGTTACAGTATAGGTAGGCTCCTGAGTATTACCTACGATATAGAAGTCAAGAGTTGCGGTAGCAATCTGATTGGTATTATCAGTATTGTATGCATAGTCACCTACGTTGTTTACAGTAAGAGAATGGCTACCAGCAGTGAAGTAAATCTGGTTACCAAAAGCATCCTGACCAAGGGTAATGATATACTGGTTTCTGCTGGTATTTGCAACTACAGGGTTCATAATAGCAGTTGCAGTAGTACCAACGCCCCACTTATCATTTGCAAGTTGTGCAATAGCACCGCTCAATGGAGTACTATCGATTGCAATCTTTGTGGTATCTGCAGTAATAGTTGCAGGGTCGATTGGCTCAGAGAAAGTAACCAAAATCTGAGTCATGCTCTGGTTGTACTGCTGTACTCTTAACATGGATGGGATGATTGCGTCAGTTACATAACCAGTCTGACCGGTTGTGGTAACTACTGCATTGTATCTCTGATCTACAAAGTTCAGAGCGTACTTGGAGTTATCCGTTAATGCCTGATTGAGTACTAAAGTAACGGAATCAGCAGTATTCTGAAGCACGTTAACAACATTAGCCTCGCTGATCTCATAACCAACAGCTACAGCGGTTGCAGTCTGCTCGATATCATCGTCTAACTCTAAGTCAAACTTATAGGTAACGCCGCCATTGTCCTTAGTCATTACATAGTTACCGTTTACTAAGTACATGAAATCTTCAGACTTTACTTCCTTGTTGAAGAACAGAGTAATACGGTCTGCAGTCTGTACTACGGTCTTGAGAACCTTTGCACCGGTGTTATCTACGGTATCATCCTTTACCTGGCTAGGTACGAGATTGATGTAGATAGGTGCAGCCTGAGTATTAATCAGAGCCTGATCCTCTGCGCTTGCACTTACGATAGTAGCACTAATCTGAGCAACAGCAGCGCTTGTTAAGATAGGTGCGGTATAGAGTACTCTTACAACACCATTCTCAAGAGTTGCCTTGGATACAGCGAGAGCACCACGAGTGGTCTCTAATGCAACCTGTACGTCCTTTGTGGTCGTATCGGTAACACCCTCAGCCTCATACAGAGTAAAGGTAATCAAGGTGCTGCTTGCACCATCTGCAGTCAGAGTATCGGTAAGAGAAGATAACTTCGCCTTATCAAATACTACTTCCTCTGCAGCAGGCTCCTTAACTACTACAGGATATTCCTTAACTTCGGTAGTAGCAGGATACTCAACTGGCACGCCATTTTCATCACGGGTAACACCCTCGGACTGTACAGCCCAAACAGAAAGAGTAGCCTCACCAGCACCTACTGCGGTAACCATACCCTTTTTCTTACCTACGGTAAATACGCTCTCGTCAGAAGAAGCAAAACGAACACCGTCCGTAATATCATCTCTTCCGCTCCAAACTTCCGCACCGTTAGCATCAATTCTGTAAGCATACATCTGCTTAGAATCACCTACGGTCAGGTTTAAAAGCTTCTCAGCCGAACCAGAACCAATACCTGCTTCTACAGCATTGTTCTTTACAGTTACCTTACAAACTCTCTCTACGCTGTTACCGTCTTCATCAGTAAACTTTGCAGTGATGTTTGCACTACCTACACCCTGTGCAGTAACAAGACCCTTCTTAGCCGTTACTGTAGCTACATCTTCATTGTCAGATGTGAACTTTACAGTAGTGTACTCATCTTTCCAGTTCCAGACCTTAGCGTATCTTTCGCTGGAAAATTCTTCGTCCTCGCCACGGCCGAGGTACATCTTCAGACTGGAATACATCTGAGGACCCTCAGCAGCTTTAGCAGTCTGTGCAGGTACAGCAGAAACTACCATAGCCATAGCCGATACGAAAGCGATCTTCTTGAAGAACTTCTTCATATCTTTCTTCCTCCTTAAAAAATATGTGGTTTGGTATTATATTGCCGGAAAACTCTTGACAAATCCGAAATGATGTTTAAATTATATATTGTTCGACAAAAAGGGCGAAAAAAACTCATAAAATCTTAATCTTTCTGCCGTAGACAAAAATGGGATTTGCGTGGTATTATGTTACTTGTGAAAATAGTTTTTAAGAGAGGGAATGAGATGGATTTCATAAAAGAAATTTTGCGTGGTGTGCTGATTGGTATTGCTAATATTATACCGGGTGTCAGCGGTGGTACGATGATGGTTTCGATGGGCATTTACGACAAGATTATCGGGTCGGTCAATCGGATTTTCAAAGAATTTGTAAAGAGTATCAAAACTCTTTTTCCGTATGCAATCGGCATGGGAGTGGGGATTGTAGGACTTTCCTTTGCGATTGAATTTTTGTTTAAGCGTTTTCCGCTGCCAACCGCATTTTTGTTTATTGGATTGATTTTTGGCGGTCTGCCGATTATCTGGAAGGGATTGGACAAAAAGAAACTGAATGTTGGCTGTGTTCTGCTGTTTCTGCTGTTTTTTGCACTTGTGGTAGGAATGCAGTTTTTGGATTCCGGTGCAGACAAGGTATTGAAGGTTGAGGCAGGACAACTGGTGGTATTGTTTTTTGTTGGTGTGATTGCTTCAGCTACGATGGTTATACCGGGTGTCAGCGGCTCGATGATTCTGATGTCGATGGGGTATTATAATTCGATTATCGGTGAAATTAATGCGTTTTTTCGGGCATTGGCAGCTTTTGATTTTGATGGCTTGCTTCATGGTGTGGCAATTCTGGCACCGTTTGGAGTTGGTATTGTGCTTGGTATTCTGGCGATTGCGAGACTGATTGAGTTTTTATTGAATCGCTATAAGAATTATACCTATAGTGCGATTCTCGGACTGGTAACGGCATCTCCGGTAGCAGTGTTGATGGGAATCGGTGTCGGTACGATTACGCTGGTGCCGCTGCTGCTTGCAGTGCTGACCTTTGCGGCAGGCTTTGCGGTGGCATATTTTATGGGAAAGATGTGATAGTGCATGTTAAAAAGAAAGCTTTTGATTTTGTTGGCGATTATGCTGGTGTTTTCGGGTATTAGTCTGGGGCTGATTCGGGCTTACGGACGCCGGAGTATGGAGCTTCCGGAGGAGGAGCTGGTGCTGGTGACATCGTTTTATCCGGTGCATCTTCTGGCGCAAAATTTGCTGGAGGGTGCGGAAGGGGTATCCTTAATCAATCTGACGGAAAATCATACAGGATGTCTGCATGATTATCAACTGACGACGCAGGATATGCTGACGTTGGAATATGCGGATGCGCTGATTATCAACGGCGGAGATATGGAGCTGTTTGTAACGGCGGCGGTGGAAGGACAGCCGGAGCTGGTATTGATTGATACCAGTGAGGGAATTACGTTTCTGGAAGGCACAGAGCATACGCATGAGCACGCAGAAGAAAGCTCCGAGGAGCATGAGCACGAAGAAGTACATGAGGAAGAACATGAGCATATGGAAGGGGAAACCCATGAGCATGAGGAGGAGCACGACCATGACGACCATGATGAGGAGTCGGCGGAGCATAATCATGCAATCAATGGTCATGTGTGGCTGAATACGGAGCTTTATATGCAGCAGTTAGATACGCTGACAGAGAAGCTTTGTGCTTTGGATGTAGAGAGAGCAGAGCTTTATCGGGCAAATGCGGCACGTTATCGTGCGGAGCTTGCAGGGGTTGCGACAGAGTATCAGACGACATTGGCGGGACTGGCAGGCAGTGAAGTGGTTGTGTTCCATGATGCGTTTTATTATCTTTGCGAGGAGCTTGGAATCGAAGTAATCATGGGCATCAGTATGGATGCGGATACTGCGTTGAGTGCGGCCGAGCTGGCAGAGGCAGAGGATGAGATTCGTCTGCATGGGGTTCGCTATCTGTTGGCAGAGGAGGCTACTGGTGCAGTGGCAGAGCAGCTGGCGAAGGAAATCGGCATTCAGGTAATTTATCTGAATCCGCTGACCTCGGGGGCTGCGACGACGGAGGCTTATCTTGATGCAATGCGTCAGAACATGGCAGCTTTGCAGGAAATGCTGCAGTAATATATGTGGTGAGCGCGGGTACAAAGGCATTGTACTCCGACCATAGAAGCTCGTAGGAGAGTTACAGGAGATAGAGAATGGCAGAGGGAAGTAATCAGAAAAAGGAATATGATTATCGGTACAAACCGCAGAATGCAGAGATAACCAAAGAGGTATCAGAGACGGTTCATACAGAGGAGTCCGAGCTTGTAGGTGCAGAACGGCAGGAAGCAGAGGCGTTAAAAAACAGCGGGCAGAAAATCGAAAAAAAGCCCCGGCTGCCGCGGCGAGGTATCCTTGACCGGAAGGCGCCGTGCGGACTGCATTGTATCAAGATGAATGATATCGGGGTCAAGGTAGGCAATACTGCGATTATTGAGCATATCAATCTGCACATTCATTGTGGCAAGCTGACGGTAATTATCGGCCGCAACGGTGCGGGGAAATCGACGTTAATTAAGGCAATTTTGGGTGAGATACGGCATTCCGGTACGATAGAATTTCGGGATATGAGAGACCAAAGTATGCAGGATTTGCGCATTGGTTATGTGCCGCAGGTGCTGAATATTGAGAAGAATACGCCGACCAGTGTCTATGATTTGTTTGCAAGCTATGTGAGCAATGTACCGGTGTTTTTGCGAAAATCACGCAGGGTAGCAGAGCGTATCCGTAAATCGTTGGAGCTGTTTCAGGCACAGGAACTGTTGGACAAGCAGGTATGCGATTTGTCCGGCGGTGAGCTGCAGCGGGTGCTGCTGTCGATTGCGTGTGATCCGGTGCCGAATCTGCTGTTGTTGGATGAGCCGGTGTCAGGCATTGACCAGAATGGTATGGAGCTGTTTTATCGTAATCTGACGATGCTGAAAAAGCATTATGATATGGCAATGATATTGGTGAGTCATGATTTGGATTTTGTTGAGAAATACGCGGATAATGTGATTTTGCTGGACAAGTCCATCGTGAAGGAGGGAACTCCGGCACAAGTATTTGCCAGTGAGGAGTTCAAAAATATATTCGGTACGCAGCGCAGAGGCTGATGACGGGAGAGGAAATGGAGATTATCATGGAAACAATCTATGCAATCATGGAGAAACTGCTTCCATTTGATTATATTCAATATGATTTTATGAAAAATGCATTGCTGGCGGTGCTGATTATTACGCCTTTGTTCGGTATTTTGGGAACGATGATTGTCAATAACCGAATGGCTTTTTTCTCAGATGCACTGGGACATTCGGCGCTGACCGGTATGGCGATAGGTATCCTGTTTGGGGTGATGGATTCGAGCGGACCGATGCTATTATTTGCGGTGGTGTTTGCACTGCTTTTAAATCGCATCCGGCATTCGGGAATTGTCTCCGGGGATACGGTCATTTCGGTGTTTTCCTCGCTGAGTACGGCGCTTGGTCTGGTGATTCTTTCAAGGGGAGGGAATTTTTCAAAGTATTCTGCCTTGCTGGTTGGTGATATTTTGAGCATTCGGGCAGAAGAAATCGGAAAGCTTTTGATTATTTTTGTAGTAACCTTCTTGTTTTGGGGTTTTTTCTTCAACAAGCTGCATGCAGTCAGCTTAAATTCCAGTTTGGCAAAGAGCAAGAGGATACCGGTGCTTCTGATTGATAACATCTTTGTGGTGTTGATTGCGTTGATTGTCATGCTGTCGATTCAGTGGGTCGGCATATTGATTATCAATGCGCTGCTGATTTTGCCGGCGGCTGCGGCGAAAAATCTGGCGGCGAATATGAGGGAGTACCACGGCTTTGCGGTAATGATTTCGGTTTTTTCCGGTGTATTGGGCTTGATATTGTCCTATTATCTGGATATGGCAGCAGGACCGATGATTGTAGTAATCGCAGCTTTAATTTTTTTCGTGACACTGCTGTTAAGACCATTGGTAAAGGAATAGAATAGGGGGAACAAGATGCAAAGAAGAAAAGTGTACCTACAGATTTTTACAAACTTACTACTGACAATCGCACTGATTCTATTTATTGTTTTTTGTGTGCCAAAGATTCTGAAATTCTTTTTGCCGTTTGTCATCGGCTTTGTGATTTCGCTGATTGCGAATCCTGTGGTGCGGTTCATGGAAAAGAAGATTAAAATTGTGCGAAAGCATGGTTCGGCGATTATCATTGTGTTGGTATTGGCAGCAATTGTCGGCGTGTTGTATTTGCTCGGAAGTTTTTTGGTAAATCAGGTGGTTTCGCTGGTGGAAGACCTTCCGATGCTGGTGCAGGCGGCAGAAAAGACCTTTACGCAGCTGTCACAGGAGCTGGCAGGTCTGATTGCAAAGCTTCCGGTAAGTGTGAAGAATGTGCTTGGTAATCTGAACGATAGCCTGTCAAAGTTTATCGGGGAGTGCTTGGAAAACATTTCGATGCCGACCCTGTCGGATGCAGGAAACTATGTGAAAAATATTGCGGATTTCCTGTTACAGTTTATTTTGACGATTTTGGCTTCTTACTTTATGACGGCAGACAGGGATAAGCTGGCAAATACGATAGCGAAGATTACGCCGGAGTCGGTAAAGGCTACATATCGTTTGGTTATGGATAATTTTAAGAATGCCGTAGGCGGATATTTTAAGGCACAGTTTAAAATTATGCTTATTATTTTGCTGATTCTGTTTTTGGTTTTTGAGATTCTGGGAGTCAGCTACTCATTTTTGTTGGCGCTGGTTGTGGCATTTATTGATTTATTGCCGATATTCGGTACCGGTACGGTAATAGGACCGTGGGTTGTAGTGGATATTATTAACGGAAATATAAAGAGAGCGATTGTATTGACGGTGCTGTATCTGGTGTGTCAGCTGGTAAAGCAGCTGCTGCAGCCGAAGATGGTAGGCGACAGCATCGGGCTCAATCCGTTTACTGCGCTGGTATTTATGTTTATTGGTTATCGTGTTTCGGGAATCGTGGGTATGATTTTTGGTATTCCGATTGGTATGGTGCTGATTTCGTTTTACCGGCTGGGTATGTTTGACCGGTTGATTCAGGGCTTTCGGATTATTGTTTCGGATTTGAATGAATTCCGAAAATTTTAGGATAATGGAATTGTTTTGGTGATAGTCGGAAATAGTAACGAAAACGCTTCGAAATGGAGGTTCGTATGAAGGATGGTTTTTTGAAGGTGGCAGTGGCGACTCCGGAAATTAAGGTGGCAGATTGTCGATTTAATACGGAGCAGATGATAGCAGCAATGCAAAAGGCAGCAGAGCAGGGCGCAAAGCTGTTGGTGCTGCCGGAGCTGTGTATGACCGGCTATACCTGCGGGGATTTGTTTTTGCAGGATACCTTGCTGGCTGCGGCGCTGCAGGGTGTGAAGCGGATTTGTGAGGCTTCGGCAGGTATGGATTTGCTTACGGTATTTGGTATGCCGTTTTTGAAAAGCAATCGGTTGTACAATGTGGCAGTGCCGGTGCAGAACGGACGGGTGCTTGGCATGATACCGAAGCAGCATTTGCCGAATTATTCCGAGTTTTGTGAAATGAGATATTTTGCGCCGGGAAGTGCAGACACGGAGGAAGTTACGGTATGTGGCACAAAGGTACCGTTCGGTACGAAGCTGTTGTTTGCCTGTGAGGAAATACCGGAGCTGGTGCTTGGTATAGAGATTTGTGAGGATTTGTGGGTGGCAGAGCCGCCAAGCGGCAGGCTGGCAGAAGCCGGAGCAACCGTGATTGCGAATCCGTCAGCCAGTGATGAAACGACCGGAAAGGCGGCATATCGCAGGGCGCTGGTGCAGGGACAGTCGGCGCGGACGCTGACGGCATATCTGTATGCAGATGCGGGCGAGGGTGAGTCTACGACGGATTTGGTATTTGCAGGACACAATATGATTGCCGAGAACGGTACCATGCTGGCAGAGTCAGAGTTGTTTACTAATGGAATGCTTCTGACAGAAATTGATTTGGGCAGATTAAAAAGCGAGCGTCGCCGGATGGGAACCTTTGAGCAGAATGCGGGCGGATATGAGACGGTGTATTTTTCGATGCCGTCGCTGGCAGCAGCAGAAGCATTGCCGGAGCTTTCCCTGACCCGTTTGGTGGATAAGGCACCGTTCGTACCGGCGGATAGGGCAGCGCAGGAGAAGCGTTGGCAGGAAATTATTCAGATTCAGGCAATGGGCTTAAAAAAGCGATTGCTGCATACCGGCTGCAAGAATGCCGTACTGGGCATTTCCGGTGGTCTGGATTCGACGCTGGCACTCTTGGTGACCTGCAAGGCGTTTGAACTGGCGGGCTTGGATGTGAGCGGAATTTTGGCGGTAACGATGCCGTGCTTTGGTACGACGGACCGCACCTACCGCAATGCATGTACGTTAGTGGAGGCATTGGGAGCGACCTTAAAGGAGGTTGTGATTAAGGATGCGGTGCGCCGGCATTTTATAGATATCGGTCAGCCGGAGGAGAAGCATGATGTGACCTTTGAGAATGCGCAGGCAAGAGAGCGTACACAGGTGCTGATGGATTTGGCAAACCAAAACGGCGGTATGGTAATCGGTACCGGTGACCTTTCGGAGCTGGCGCTCGGTTGGGCGACCTACAATGGGGATCATATGTCGATGTACGGAGTCAATGCTTCGGTGCCAAAGACGCTGATTCGCTATCTGGTAGCGTATTTTGCCAAGGAAGCAAAGACGCCTAAGCTGCGCACGGTGTTAGAGGATATTCTGGATACACCGGTCAGCCCGGAGCTGTTACCACCAAAGGACGGAGAGATTGCACAGAAGACGGAGGATATTGTAGGCCCTTACGAGCTGCATGACTTTTTCTTATATTATATGCTGAGATTCGGTTATACGCCGACCAAGATTTATCGGCTGGCACAGTATGCCTTTGCGGGGGACTATGATGCTGCAACGATTTTGAAGTGGCTGCAAACCTTTTATCGCAGGTTCTTTACGCAGCAGTTCAAGCGTTCCTGTCTGCCGGATGGTCCAAAGGTGGGTTCGGTGGGAGTGTCGCCGCGCGGTGATTTGCGGATGCCGAGCGATGCCTGCATGACGCTTTGGATGGAGGAAATCGAACAGCTGGAGAAAGCAATGTGAAAAATCACATTGATAGGCTGACACCGGTCAGAGTGGCATGAAAAACGACGGAAAACGAAAAGGAAAAGTATAGTATGAGTTTTAGGATAGGAAATGTACAAATGGATGGCTCGTTGGTGCTGGGTCCGATGGCAGGGGTTACTGACCTGCCATTTCGTCTGCTTTGCAGAGAGGCAGGAGCGGATTTGATTTATACGGAGATGGTCAGCGCCAAGGGAATCATGTACCGAAATAAAAATACGAATGCGCTGCTTGAGGTACGCGAGGAGGAACGCCCGGTTGCATTGCAGCTGTTTGGTGAGGACCCATATGTCATGAGTGAGATGGCAAAGCAGATTGAAGAGCGCAATTTTGATATTCTGGATATCAACATGGGCTGTCCGGTGCCAAAGGTAGTAAACAACGGTGAGGGGTCTGCGCTGATGAAAAATCCGAAGCGCATCGGAGAGATTGTGTCCGCGGTGTCAAAGGCAATCAAGAAGCCGGTTACGGTTAAAATCCGAAAAGGCTTTACGGAGGATACCGTCAATGCGGTGGAGGTGGCGAAAATCGCAGAGGAGAGCGGTGCAGCGGCGATTGCGGTACACGGACGTACCAGAGAGCAGTATTACGGCGGCAAGGCGGACTGGGAGATTATCCGTCAGGTAAAAGAAGCAGTAAAGATTCCGGTTATCGGAAACGGAGATGTCAAGACGGTACAGGATGTCGTGCGTATACAGCAGGAAACCGGCTGTGATGCGGTCATGATTGCGCGGGCAGTGCAGGGGAATCCGTGGTTCTTTACGCAGGCGAAGGAATATCTGGCGACGGGGATTGTACCTGCGAAGCCGACACTGCAGGAGGTCGTGGATATGATTCTGCGTCACGCACAAATGGAAGTGGATTACAAGGGAGAATATACCGCCATTCGTGAGATGCGCAAACACATAGCATGGTACACGGCGGGATATCCGCATTCTGCGAAGCTGCGTCAGACCGTCAATGAGATTGCAACGATGGAAGATTTGAAAGCATTCATTAGTAGAATTGTCTAAAAAACGTATGGAATTTTTGGTTTCTTTGACAGAATTCACAAAAAAACGAAAAGTCGGCGAAAAGAGTTGATTTTTCGTCGGAAAACGGTATAATATACTCAATTGACAAACAAATGTCCGCGAGAGGAAAACACAGCAGGGCGTTAAAAAATAGGAGGAAGAAAAGATGAGCAAGTTAAGAGTTGGTATTTTAGGTGCAACCGGTATGGTAGGTCAGAGATTTATCTCTTTGTTAGAGAATCACCCATGGTTTGAGGTTGTTACCCTTGCAGCCAGTGCAAGAAGTGCAGGAAAGACTTATGCAGAGGCAGTAGGTGATCGCTGGAAGATGACGACTCCGATGCCGGAAGCAGTTAAGAATATGGTAGTTAAGAACGTAGCAGACGTAGAAGCGGTTGCAGCAGAAGTTGATTTCGTATTCAGTGCAGTAGATATGACCAAGGAAGAAATCAAGGCAATCGAGGAAGCATATGCAAAGACCGAGACTCCGGTTGTTTCCAACAACAGCGCACATCGCTGGACTCCGGACGTTCCGATGGTAGTGCCGGAATTGAATCCGGAGCACTTAGAGGTATTGGAGAGCCAGAAGAAGCGTCTGGGTACCACCAGAGGTTTCATCGTAGTAAAGCCAAACTGTTCCATCCAGAGCTACACCCCAATGCTTCACGCATTGAAGGAGTTTGGACCAAAGGTAGTCGTAGCTACCACCTATCAGGCAATTTCCGGTGCAGGTAAGACCTTCAAGGATTGGCCGGAGATGATTGACAATGTAATCCCATACATTGGTGGCGAGGAAGAGAAGAGCGAGCAGGAGCCACTTCGTATCTGGGGTAAGGTAGAGAACGGCGAAAT
This sequence comes from Lachnospiraceae bacterium, assembly GCA_017462755.1. Taxonomy (GTDB): domain Bacteria; phylum Bacillota; class Clostridia; order Lachnospirales; family Lachnospiraceae; genus RGIG4057. The sequence goes on from JAFTQM010000005.1 coordinate 15,418, forward strand.
CGTAAAGGCAGCCGGCCCGGTTATCACCTGCCAGTGTATCCGTGTACCGGTAGCAGATGGTCATACCGCAGCTGTATTCATGAGTTTTGAGAAGAAGCCTACGAAGGAGCAGATTTTGAAGGCTTGGAAGGAATTCAAGGGTCTCCCACAGGAGTTAGAGCTTCCTAGCGCTCCAAAGCAGTTCATTACCTACTTCGAAGAGGATAATCGTCCACAGGCTCACTTAGACCGCGATACCGAGAATGGTATGGGTGTATGCGCAGGTCGTCTGAGAGAGGATACCGTATACGATTACAAGTTCGTAGGTCTGTCCCACAACACCAAGCGTGGTGCAGCAGGCGGTGCAGTGCTTATCGCAGAGTTACTGGCAGCACAGAAGTACATCACTGCAAAGAACTAATTGATATAAGCGGTTAGTAATATTTAAGAGAATAAGAAAAGAACCGGAGAAGTGATTTCTTCGGTTCTTTTTTGAAGTTTATGATAAGAATTTATTCGTTCTTCAAATCAAACAGATAACGCAGAAAGGTAATTGCATTTTCTTTGTTTTTGCTGTTTACGACGATACCGACAATCGGTCGCTCGTCATCGGAAAGGTTAGAAGGGTCAGCGGAAACATAGCCGCTATAGGTGTCCCAAAATGCAGTATCCTCCAGATAGATACCCAATACATATTTCTCACCGGTTGCCTCGGAGATGTCCTCATCCTCGATTCGTATCTGATGATAAAAGAAATCTTCGCTCAAGGCAGAAGAAAGATCCGAAGGAAGGATTTCGGTCAGCGAACCTAAGGTGCCGTTGAAGGAGTAGTTTTTGAAGGTGGACTCAGGGGCAATAAAAATGTCCAGCTCACATGCCATGACATGTGCGGCAAGTGCCGAAGCAGAGGAGTAATCCGTGGTTGTGTTGATGTAGGTAGTAGCATCGAAGCGTACCATTTCACGTTCGCCGAGTACCAAGCCGCTGGATTCCATAAAGTCCTCCTTCATCGGGTCTGTAGCCACGGTAGGAAATGCGTAATTTACAAAGGCAACCGACAGCACACATTTGGCTTTTGGCGAAAATACGGTATATAAAATGGAAACGATGATGGCGATAATAATAATTCCCGCAAGCATCGGTTTTAAGTGATACATTCGAAAATAAGCAACCTTCTCGGAAAAGGTTTTCATCTCACTGAACTTCTGGCGTTCGGTTTTCTGTTCTCTGCGCTGATAAATTGCAGCAGAATCATCCAAAACGGTCTTTTTCTCCGTGTTATCGGAATCCTTCATTGTAATCATATAAAAATACCTCGTTGTAAAATATTGCACTTTGGATGGTTTCTTTTCCAGCAAAGCAAGTATTAGTTTAGCACAAGAATGGCTTCAAAAAAAGGTGCAAAATCTAAAATAACTCTAAAATAATCATTATGGCAGCAACAGCCGGTACAAATCCTCCATATCGAACGATGAGAAAAAGGTGTCCCATTCGGAGGGAGGAGCGACCACAAGGGTATCCGGATTCGGCAAAGAGACGGTATCGGTGCAAAGGGAAAATTGTACAGAGGCTGCGGTAAATCCAAGGGCGCGGATTTGCAGCTTTGCCTCGGGAAGTGTTCCCGACTCGTAGAAGTCAACCTTGCAGGAAAGCATAGAGAGTTCCGGCAGTTCAAATACCATCGAGCCGTATGGGTAGCCGGTTGTGTCAGAGAAGCCGAACTGCTGCAGTTCTATCGGCAGGTCGATAAGCTTGCCGGAGGTATTATCCCGATAAGAAAGGTGCAGAGTACCGTTTTTGCCCTGTAGGATATCCGAAGTCAGAATACCGGTCACGGAGGCGAGGATTTCATCCTTGCGGATAAGGGCAAATTCATGTCCAAGGATATTGCCCTCGTTATCGACATATGCGGTCAGAAGCAGGGTGGTATCCTGTGTGGCGGCAAGCTCTTCCAGCTGCTTGGAAGCTAAGTGCCAAAGTGGGAGCAGCGGGTTGGTTTCCTTCATTTCCTCTAGCTGCGTAGAGGCGATTTCCAATGCCTTCTGTAAGGAAAGCTCTGCCGTCAGACGGGTGGCGGTCTGTTCCAATGCTTCGATATTATACGCTTCCTCCATGGTAACCTCCTCGATGGTTTCCAAATAAGGAATCAGATAGGAGTAAGGGTTTGCCTGTATTTGGTCGTATGCTGACAAAATGCAGGTTTGCAGAAAGGTAAGTGTCTCTCTTACAATCCGCGCCGGAAGGAAATCGTTTGAGTAAGAGCAGGAGAGTGCAGCCTGAGAAAGCTCCGGAAGCTGCAGATAAAGCTTCTGCTCAGAGGTGTCGGACCAAAGATGTGCATTCAGACGCTCTTCCTCGTTGACGGATATGGTAGCGGTCAGAGCCATGGTCTCAGCCTGTGTCTGATGGTGGAGCGAGAGTCCGGCGGATTTTAAATTGCTAAGCGGCTCGTTAAGACGACCGGAGAGCAGCTGATTGACGGAAAGCGTCGCCTCTGCGCCGGTAACTGTCCGGGCAGCCAGGGTGGTCCGGGCAGCTGTCAGCCGTTGCTCGAAGCCCTCCGCCTGTTCGGTAAGATATTCCCGCTCAAGGATACTCAGATAGGCAGTCGGAGAGAGCAGGCTGCGAAGTAGGGTATGTTTGATTTTCCGGTAATTCGGTACCAGAATACCGATACTAAAAATCAGCAGAACCAAGAGGGCGGTAAGCAGGATTGCTCTGCGCCTGCGGGTGGCTGCCGGTTTGGAATTCGTGGTTTGCATAAGGTCACACGGCCTTTCTGAAAATTCCGAAAAGCTTCGGTAGTTTGATTATAGGAGAAGCGAAAAAAGGTGTCAAGTGGACAGTGTTGAAAACGATTTATTTGAGTTCCTGTATTTTTCATTGTCACAGACAGGTGATTGCAAGTACTTGTGATTTCTAACGTCCGACAAGTTTAACCTAAAACGCACGCAGGCACGCTCTCGCTACTTCGACACTCGCAGCGGTACATAAGACGCTAAAATACAGCGTCTAAGTACCGGCGGGTCTCAAGTACCTGCTTTGGTTTTGGTTAACTTGTCGGACTGAGCTATCATTTCTGGCAAGTTTTGCAATTACCTGTCTGTGGTAAGTGAAAAATACAGAAACTCAAACATTCTTTTATTTGAATTGGGCGGGATTTGATAGTATAATAGGCGAAGAGCAATTACCTAGAGAGGAAAGGGCGGATGGATGATGGATGCATATACAGGATTTGCGTCAGTGTACGATACTTTTATGGATAATGTGCCGTATGATGAGTGGTGCCGTTATCTGGTAGAGATTATGAAGGAGTATCAGGTAACCGAAGGGCTGGTGGCAGAGTTGGGCTGCGGTACCGGCAGCATGACGAGACGTTTGGCAGCGGCAGGCTACGATATGATAGGAATTGACTTGTCCGAGGAAATGTTGGATATCGCGAGAAGCTACGAGGCGGAATATTTGGAAGAAGCGGAGTGCGAATATGACGAGGCTGAGGCGCAGGAGGATGAAGCTGTAGAGAAGGACGAATCAGATGAGTCAGCAGGCGGTTTTCCGCGCATTATGTATCTGAATCAGGATATGAGAGAATTTGAGCTATATGGTACGGTAGCAGCGATGGTCAGCCTCTGTGACAGCTTAAATTACATTACTGAGGAGGATGAGCTGCGAGAGGTATTCCGGCTGGTCAATAATTATCTGGACCCGGGCGGATTGTTTTTGTTTGATATGAATACAATACACAAGTACCGGGATGTGATAGGAGATACGACGATTGCAGAGAATCGGGAGGACTGCAGCTTTATCTGGGACAATGCCTACGATGAGGCGAGCGGACTGAATCAGTATGATGTGACGATCTTCAAGAAGGTAGAATTTGAGGAGGACGAGGAGATAGACACTCCGCTATTCGAACGCTTTACCGAAACACATCTGCAGCGGGCATATTCGCTGGAAACCGTAATCCGGCTGTTGCAGGAGGCAGGCATGGAATTTGTGGCGGCGTATGATGCAGGAACCAGACAACCGGTTACCGAGGTGACAGAGCGGATGTTTCTCATTGCGCGCGAGGCATATCAGGAAGGAAAATGGTATCAGGAGTAATGCTTCTGTGAAATATGGTTTTGAAATGGAGGAAGAAAAAGGATGAAGGATTATATCATCAGAGCTACGGCAGCAGACAGCCAGATTCGGGCATTTGCTGCGACTACAAGAGAATTGGTGGAGAAGGCAAGAGTGGCACATGGTACCAGTCCTGTAGTAACGGCAGCGTTGGGACGTTTGCTGACCGCGGGTGCCATGATGGGCAGTATGTTAAAGGGTGAGGATGATTTGTTAACTCTGCGTATCGAGGGAGACGGCCCGATGCGTGGTCTTTTGGTAACGGCAGATTCCGAGGGCTTTGTCAAGGGATATCCGTTTGAGTCGGATGTAATGCTGCCGCCAAGCCCGGCAGGAAAGCTGGATGTAGGCGGAGCCGTAGGACAGGGAACCTTGAGTATTATTCGGGATATGGGTTTAAAAGAGCCGTATGTGGGGCAGATTAATCTGGTATCCGGTGAAATCGCAGAGGATTTGACGTATTATTATGCGGTATCGGAGCAGGTACCTTCGTCGGTGGCATTGGGAGTTCTGATGAACCGGGACAATACGGTGCGCCGCGCGGGAGGCTTTATCATTCAGCTGCTTCCGAATACGAGCGAGGAGGTCATTGCGGCATTGGAGGAGAAATTGAGTCAGGTCAAGTCCATTACCTCTATGCTGGATCAGGATATGACACCGGAGGAAATTCTTGAGAGTCTGCTGGGAGATATGGGACTTGAGATTACCGAGAAAAGGGAAACGGATTTTGTGTGCAACTGCACCAGAGAGAGGGTAAGTAAAGCATTAATCAGCATCGGTAAGCAGGAACTGCAGCAGATGATTGCAGAGGACAAGCCGATTGAGGTAAACTGCCATTTTTGCAACAAGAACTACGGATTTGATGTAGAGGATTTGAAGGAATTTGTAAAGCAGGCATAACAGGCAGGTTTGTGTTTTGTGCCGCAGACCGCGGGGGATGCTTATCCGGCACGAAAGCAAGGAGACAGAGTATGAAAGGACCCAGAGTGAAATATCGGCTCGGTCGCGGACAGTTTCGAAATCTGAAAGAAGGTACCGCCAAGGAATGGCTGCTTACCAACGGAATCGGCGGCTATGCCAACAGCACGGTTTGCGGAAACAGCAACCGGATATTTTCTGCGTATCTGATTGCAGCAAAGCATCCGCCGACAGACCGGCTGCTGATTCTGGCAAAGACACACGAAGAGCTTATTATCCGGAATCAGACCTATGATTTGGCAACGCAGGAATATCCGGGGATGCAGCGGGAAGGATATCGGTATCTTACCGGTTTTACGTTTGATATCTATCCGGAGTATTGCTACCGGGTTGCAGGTGTGACGATGAAAAAGCGGCTGGCGCTGGAATATGGGCAAAACCGTGTGGCGCTTGCATGGGAATTGGAGAATGGCGGGAGTGATACGCAGCTTTCACTTACGCCATTGTTTAATTATCGACCGTTTGGTGCCGTAAGCGAAAAGAAGGATTTGAACTTCCGGGTCAGGCTGGATGCGGATACGCCGGATGGTATGGATGCAGCGGATGGTGCGAGGCAGACGGGGACGATGACAGAATCGGGAGGAAGACTGACCCTGATACCGGAGCAGGAGCCAAAGGACCGGATTGTGTTTGAGGCATCGGAGGGCAGCTTTTATGACCGGAAGCAAAAGCCGGTGTCAATGGCGACGCCGAATTATCTGGTGGAAGAAAATGAATATTATGCGACGGATGCGATGAATGTTTTTACCGGAGTGGACAATCATGCGACACCGTATGAGCTGCAGGTGTGCTTAAAGCCGTTTGAAAAGAAAACGTTATATTGTCTTTGCAGTCTGGAAACCGAGAGTGTACAGGAGAAGCGGGATAGCGGCTGGACAGAAGCGGATACAGAGCGGGTTGCGGCAACGGCAAGGCGGATTTTTGCGCAGGCAGAGGAGCGAGCAGAGCAGCTGCTTGCGATGGCAGAGGCAGAGGATGACTTTACCGGGCGATTGGTGCTGGCGGCAGATGCATTCCTCGTAGAGCGGGAATCGACCGGCAAAAAGACAATCCTTGCCGGATATCCGTGGTTTTCGGATTGGGGCAGGGATACGATGATTGCCTTTACCGGACTGACGCTGGCGACCGGACGCTTTGCGGAGGCAAGGGAGGTGTTGGAATCCTTTGCGCAGTATGTAAAAAACGGCATGATTCCGAATGTATTTCCGGGACAGGCAGGGGAGCCGCCGGCATACAATACCATAGATGCGTCGCTCTGGTATTTTTATGCCGTGCGTCAGTATCTGAGCTATACCGGAGATGAAGCATTTGTGCAGGAGCAGATGTATCCGGTGCTGCGTGAGATTTTTACAAGCTATCGGGATGGCAGGGCATTGTATGGAATTCATATGGAGAGCGACGGACTGATTAGCGGCGGAAGTGACTTGGACCAGCTGACCTGGATGGATGTGCGGGTAGGCGAGCTGGTAGTAACACCGCGTCACGGCAAAGCGGTGGAAATCAATGCCTTATGGTACAATGCACTGCGTTTTTTAGAGGAGCTTGCAGGAGACCGGAAAGAAGCAGAAGCTGCGGTGGTGCAGACAGAGCCTGCTAGGGACGAGTCACAAAGAGAACACCGACAGGAGTATCATGCACTGGCAGAGCAGGTAAAGCAGAGCTTTGCGGCAGTATTTTGGAATGAAGCGGCGGGCTGTCTGTATGATGTAGTGGACGAGAAGGGTGTGCCGGATGCTTCGATTCGACCGAATCAGATTTATGCGGTAGCCCTGCCGTATGCGCTGCTAACGCCGGAGCAGGAGAAGCAGATTGTACAGAGGGTATACGAAGAATTGTATACGCCGTATGGACTGCGCAGCCTGTCACCTGCGGATTACAGATATAAGCCGGAATATCGGGGAAAACTGTTGGAGCGGGATTTGGCATATCATATGGGAACAGCATGGGCGTATCTTGCAGGAGCCTTGTTTACTGCAATGCTGAAGGTGGGTGGCAGCAAGGCGCGAGAACAGGTAAGAGAGCTTTGTCTGTGCTTTATGGACCATATGGCAGACGGCTGTCTGGGAAGCATCGCAGAGATTTTTGACGGAGACTTTGCATGTGAGAGCAGGGGCTGTTATGCACAGGCATGGAGTGTCGGAGAATTGTTGCGTGTCTGGAAAGAGCTTGGGTAGGTTATGAGCGGTAGAAGTTCCACATATACTAATAGCTGAGAATGATAAGAACAGGGAAGTGGATAAGTCGTATATGGAAAAGAAGGGACTGATACCGGCTGCCTTTCTGATATTGGTAGCATTAGGAAGTGGTTTTTTCAGCAGTGAGAGTCTGACGCCGGAGGAGGAAGAGGTAACCTTTGAGTCCTCCTCCGAGTATCAGGTGCTTACCGCCTTGGAAAATGAAATGGCGCAGCTTACGGCATTGCAGGCAAACAAGGAAGGGGTACAGGTAACGACACTGCCGGAATATGTGACCCGATATGCTGCGTTGTATGCCGGGGAACGAGAACCGGAGGAAGTTCAGGGGCAAAGTGCCGCAGAAGTCGAGAAACAGCAGGAATCAGAGGGAGTAAAGGTAGCACAAAAGATTGCTTATCTGACCTTTGATGATGGTCCCAGTGAGCTGACACCGCAGGTGCTGGATGTATTGAAGGAGCAGGGCATCAAAGCAACCTTTTTTCTGGTCGGAGAGGAAATCACTGCAGAACGGGAGGAAACCGTGCGGCGGATGGTACAGGAGGGACATACGATAGGACTGCATACATACTCGCATGATTATGCAAAGCTGTACCGCTCCGTCGATTCGTTTCTGAGTGATTATGAAAAAGCGTTTTTAAAAATATATGAGGTGACAGGGATAAAGCCGGTGCTTTACCGCTTTCCCGGCGGCAGCCGCAATGCACATGCAGGCGGTATCTGCCGGGAAATTGCAGCGGAGATGGAGCGCCGGGGGTTCTGCTATTATGATTGGAACGTCAGTGCAGAGGATTCGGTGGGGACACCGACGGCGTATTCCATACGGACGAATATATTCAAGGATGTATACCGCTATAATGAGCCGGTGGTGCTGATGCATGATTCCGGTATCAATCGTCTGACGCTGGAATTGCTGCCGGAAATCATTCATACCTTAAAGGAATCCGGGTATGAATTCGGAACCTTGGAAAACAGGGAATGCTGTCAATTTTCGTGGTAAATAAATCGGGCTTGACATTCTGCGGATAGATTGTATAATTATTTGTATATTACAGAATGACACGAATATTTATACAGAGTATATGAGTTTTATGCAAAGAAGCAAAAAGACAAGGAGGAAAAGATTATGGCAAATTTAAAGGGACGTTCGTTTTTAACATTGAAGGATTTTACACCGGAGGAGATTTTGTATCTGGTGGACCTCGCAGCAGATTTGAAGGCAAAGAAAAAGAAGGGAATTACCGGAAACAGCTTAAAGGGAAAGAATATTGCGCTGATTTTTGAAAAGCCTTCGACCAGAACACGTTGCTCGTTTACGATTGGCTGTGCAGACGAGGGCGGCTACGCAGAATACCTCAGCAGTGATGATATTCAATTAGGACACAAGGAAAGCATTGAGGATACAGCGCGTGTACTCGGAAGAATGTTTGATGGTATCGAATACCGCGGCTTCAAGCAGGAGACGGTAGAAAAATTGGCAAAGTACAGCGGAGTACCGGTTTGGAATGGTCTGACCGATGAATATCATCCGACCCAGATTCTTGCAGATTTCCTGACATTAAAGGAGCAGTTCGGTACCTTAAAGGGTCTGAAGCTGGTATTTGTTGGTGATGGCAGAAACAATATGGCAAACAGTCTGATGATTGGTTGTGCAAAGGTAGGTGTAAACTTTGTAATTCTGGCACCAAAGAGTCTCTGGCCACAGGAAGAGTTGGTAGAGCTGTGCGGAGCTTATGCAAAGGAATCCGGCAGTACGATTGAAATTACAGAGGAGTTAGATGCCGTAAAGGGTGCAGATGCGATTTATACCGACGTATGGTGCTCGATGGGTGAGGAAGACAAGGCAGCAGAGAGAATTGCACTGCTGACTCCGTATCAGGTAAATGATGCATTGATGGCAAAGACCGGCAAGGATAGTACGGTGTTCCTGCACTGTCTGCCGGCAGTAAAGGGCAAGGAAGTAACCGCAGAGCTGTTTGAGAAGCATGCGGATGTGGTATTTGACGAAGCAGAAAACCGTATGCATACGATTAAGGCAGTGATGGTAGCAACGCTTGGAAATCTGGAGTAAGAAATGCGTAAGTTGATACAAAAACTGAAGGAGAATAATCTGATTCTGGATACGGTCAATGTAATTCTGGGCGTGGTTATGATTTTGGCAATCATTGCGGTATTTGTATGGCAGTCGGTAATTGCGCTGTTTATTACCGTATGGTCGGCAGGATTGATGAATACCGTCAACGGTCTCAAGCTGCTGATGAAAAAGGAAAAGAAGATGATGGGGCAGTCCATGGTGTTCATGGGAGTGCTGATTATTGTTGCAGGTACTGTGCTGCTGTTATCGGCAGGGCAGCAATAAGCATTGCTTCAAAATGAGAAAACGGCTCGGATTCTAATGATATTATAATTTGAATTTTGGCTCTTTTGCGAGTATGATATATAGTAAGAAAGAGCAGAGACCCTTTGGTCTTTGCAGTGTCATACACAAGGAGGAGATCCGATGAAGAAGAATTCGACCGGGATGGTTTGGGGTATCCTGTTGATTTTGGTAGGTGTCGGCATAGGTGGCAAGGTACTGGATTTATTTGATTTTGATTTGTTCTTTGACGGCTGGTGGACCTTATTTATCATTATTCCGTCAGCGGTACGTTTCTTTGCAGAGCGCGGCGGACGCATTTCGGCGCTTGGTGGTTTGACCATAGGTATCCTGATGCTTTTGGCGGAGCAGGATTTTATCGAATGGTCGATGCTGATTCCGATTATTCTGGCGCTGGTGTTCATCCTGATAGGTCTGCGGATGATTGTATCGGGAGATAAAAAGAAGCAGAAGGCGAATCAAAACAGGGAGTATTACCGAGAGTACAGCAAAGAGTACCGACGCGACCGCAGCAGGGAGAATAATCGCAAGCCTCAGTGGGATAATATAGAGGATGCTGCAGAGTATTATTTTGACGACGAATACGATTACAATGAGGAATTTTCGTTTGGGCAGCAGGAGCCTTCCGGCTATGCGGAGCAGTCAAAGCAGACAACCAACCAAAGCTTTGAGAATGCCGGATTTAAGTATAATACCAATTCGCAGTATTACCGTTATCAGAAAAATGAATATACCTCGACTAATTTTAATCAGGGAGCGCGCCGTAATGGTCATTGTGCCTGCACGGCAGTGTTGACCGGTAAGGAAATCCGTTATCACCATGAGGTATTCGAGGGTGCAATGCTTTCGTCGGTTTTGGGTGCGATTGATTTGAATCTTTCGGAGGCGATTCTGTATCAGGATGTTGTGATTGAAGCAAAGGTTCTGTTGGGCGGTTTGGAGATTACCGTACCGAAGAATGTCCGGGTGGAGGTCAATGCCACGTCAATTATGGGCGGTGTGGACAATCGCGTCAAAAGAACTCAGAAGCTGCCGGACAATGCGATTACGATTTTTGTAAACGTAACCTGTCTGATGGGCGGCGTTGAGATTAAGTAGAAGAAAGCGAGAGCGTGCAGGTTTGGAAACCTGCTTTTAACGGAGGATGACTATGGTACTTTGTGGCAGCAATTATTACGAGCAGAAATATTATTTCAATGACGAGGTATTCGGAAAGCTTCCGCAGGCAATCAAAGAGGAACTGCAGATTATGTGCGTCCTGTTTACGGAGGATATCGGCGGTGTGCTGATTTTGGAATATACTCCGGAGGGTGAGTTGATGCTGCGTGTGGAGAGCGATGAGAGTGATTTGCTCTATGACGAGATTGGCAGTGCGCTGAAGGTAAAGCAGCTGCAATCGGAGAAGCAGGAGCTGTTAGAGTCGTTGGAGCTGTATTACCGTGTGGTGATTAAGGGAGAAACAGATGCTATTAGTAATTGATGTAGGAAATACGAATATTACGCTGGCAGTCATGGAGAACGGTGAGGTAGTAGGAAGCTTTCGCCTGACGACGAAGACGCCTCGAACCTCGGACGAGTTTGGCTTACAGGTTTTAGGGCTGCTGGGGGCAAGAGGGATTGTAAAGGAAAAAATAGAGGATGTTATTATTTCTTCGGTGGTACCGGGGGTAATGTATTCGCTGCAAAGCGGAATCATCAAATATCTTGGCAAGACACCGTTAGTGGTAGGCGCCGGAGTAAAAACAGGTATCCGGATTGTTACCGGCAATCCGCGGGAAATCGGTGCGGACCGTATCGTCGATGCGGCGGCAGCATATGAGCTTTACGGCGGACCGGTCTTTGTGATTGATTACGGTACGGCGACGACGTATGATTTGATTTTGGAGGATGGTTCTTTTGCCGCAGGTATTACCAGCCCGGGCATTGGGATTTGTGCCAATGCACTCTGGAATGAAACTGCCAAGCTTCCGGAAATCGAAATCAAAAAGCCGGCATCCATACTGGCAAAGGAAACCGTCAGCAGTATGCAGGCGGGCTTGGTCTACGGCTACATCGGTCAGACCGAGTATATCATCCGTCAGGTAAAGAAGGAAGCCGGAATGCCGGATTTGAAGGTGGTGGCAACCGGAGGGCTCGGCAAGATTATTGCGGATGAAACCGACCTGATTGATATCTATGACCCGATGCTGACGATGAAAGGTCTTTGGAGCATTTACATGAAGAATAAAAAGCAGTGACGTTTTGTGTCGAAGTTTGACATACGATTTTACTTTCTTAAAATGTAAAATAATGGTATATTATTTACAGAATCTGGTGAACGCCGGGTTCTGTAAATTTTTTTTGTACAGAATTGTCAGAGACAAGCTGTGAAAGGGAGGAACGTATGTTGTATCAATGGTATGAAACAGGAATAATGACTTATTTGCTGGTAGCTATCGGGGGAATCGGAGTATTGTCAAAGCTGCTGCTCGGATATGGACTGAGTGTCGGTTTGCGCAATACGGAGCTGGTAGCATATTCGGACAAAAAGTGGTTGCGGCAGATGCAGCAGGAATATGCAGATTGCTGTACGCGGTACGGAAAAGTGAATAATGTGGATATCTTTGTGGATAAACATCTTGGAAGCTGTAGATATTTTGGGATAAGGTTATCCACATGGAAAAGAATAGGTGGACAGGTTATCCTGTTAGCCGCCGGAATCATAGTATTTACGCTGGCGGAAGGGATTTTGTACCGGCAGGATGTGATGCGGATAATGTTTGAATTCTTTGTGGGTAGTTGGCTGGTGTTAATCAATCTGGTTGTGGATAACTTGACGAATGCGGAGGAAAAGGAGCTTCAGATGCGCGTCAATCTGTTGGAGTTTTTTGAGAATCACCCGTTGTCAGAGCAGGCAGCAGAGCAGCCTGACGAGAAGAAGGCGGAGCAGAGCAATGGGGAAGCATCCGAAGGGGAGAAAGAACCGGATGAGGAAATAGTAGTGTTGAAGGCGGCAGAAGCAGACCGTTGTGAAAACGAGGAGCAGACCACAGACGAGAAGGCTGAGGAAAAAAAGATAGATTCCGAACCAAAGCCGGAAAGCCGAAGAGAGCGTAACCGCAAAATCAAAGCTGCGATGAGCCGTAAGGAACAGCTGAAGGAGCAGCTGATTGCGGAGAGAAAGGAAAAGCGGGTGGCGATTTTGCAGGAGGTCAAGGAGGCAAGAGGGCGCGAGGATGAGCAGGAAAAGGAGCGTATGCAGCAGGAGGCAAAGCAGCTTGCGCTGGAGCTGGCAGCAGCCGTAGAGTGTGCGGAGGAAGAAAGCGCAGCAGAAAAGCTCGAAAAGGAAAAAGAAAAAAATGCCCTGCTCGCGGAGGTATTAAAAGAATTTCTTGCACTATAGCAGTCATATTCGAAAAAAGTGTGACAAGCTTGCAGAATTTCCGAAAAAAAACGATAAAAAGGGATTGAAAGTGGGCGGGCAGTCTGCTAGAATGATAACGACATCCGAAAAAGGAAAGAATAGTACAGGATATAGATGAAAAGGAGATTGGGCGTTATGGCAAAGGTATCTTTTGATTTTAATGCAGCAAAGAAGTTTATCCGCGAGGATGAGATGAACTACATGAAGAAGACGGCAGAGGCTGCAAAGGCAGAGCTGCTTGCAAAGACCGGTGCAGGAAATGATTTTCTTGGCTGGATTGACCTTCCGGTAAATTACGATAAGGAAGAGTTTGCAAGAATTCAGAAGGCAGCAGAGAGAATTCAGTCCGATTCAGAAGTATTATTAGTAATCGGTATCGGCGGTTCCTATCTGGGAGCGAGAGCAGCAATCGAGTTTTTACGTCACAGCTTCTACAACTCCGTATCGAAGGAGGTTCGCAAGACTCCGGAGATTTACTATGTAGGAAACAACATCAGCAGTACCTATATTACTCACCTGATGCAGGTAATCGGAGACAGAGATTTCTCCATCAATATTATCAGTAAGTCCGGTACCACGACGGAGCCGGCGATTGCATTCCGTGTATTCAAGAAGCTGTTAATTGAGAAGTATGGTAAGGCAGAGGCTGCAAAGAGAATTTATGCAACCACCGATAAGGCAAAGGGAGCATTAAAGAATCTCGCCAACGAAGAGGGCTACGAGAGCTTTGTAGTACCGGATGATGTCGGAGGACGTTTCTCGGTACTGACCGCAGTAGGCTTACTTCCAATCGCAGTCAGCGGTGCAGACATTACAAAGTTAATGGAAGGTGCTGCAAGCATGCGCGAGAAGTGTCTGACGAAGCCGTTTGAGGAGAACGATTCCGTATTGTATGCGGCAGTTCGTAATATTCTGCTTCGCAAGGGCAAGTCCATCGAAATCCTTTGCAACTATGAGCCGGCACTGCACTATGTAGGCGAGTGGTGGAAGCAGCTCTACGGTGAGAGTGAGGGCAAGGATCAGAAGGGTATTTTCCCGGCAGCAGTAGATTTGACGACCGACCTGCACTCGATGGGACAGTTTATTCAGGACGGTCAGAGAACCATGTTCGAAACCGTAATCAACTTAGAGACACCTTCCTGTGAGGTAATCTTAGAGGAGGAAGAGGTAGACTTAGACGGTCTGAATTATTTGGCAGGCAAGAGTGTAGATTTCATCAACAAGAGTGCTATGAAGGGAACCAGACTGGCTCATACGGACGGTAATGTACCGAACCTTGTGGTAAATATGGCAGACCAGACCGAATTCTCTTTGGGTGAGTTGTTCTATTTCTTTGAGTTTGCATGTGGTGTATCCGGTTATATCCTTGGTGTAAATCCATTCGACCAGCCGGGCGTAGAGAGCTACAAGAAGAATATGTTTGCATTGCTTGGCAAGCCGGGCTATGAGGAGCTTGGTCAGGAGCTGTTAAAGAGATTGTAATAACGTATTAACACAAACCCCTTCCTGTGTAGTGCAGGAGGGGGTTTTGAAGAAAGGTGGCAATCAGTTTGGGATATCGATACGAAACACATTTGCATACGAAGGAGGTAAGCGCCTGCGCCAGAACAAACGCAGCAGACTACATTTCCTTTTATCAGGAGAAGGGGTATAGCGGAATTATAGTAACAGACCATTTTTTTCACGGAAATTGCGGTATTGCAAGGGATTTGAGCTGGAAAGAGTGGGTGGAAGCATATTGTCGGGGCTATGAGTTAGCCAAAGAAGAAGGCGATAAGCGAGGTTTTTCTGTATTTTTTGGTTTGGAGGAGAATTTTGAGGGCGACGAATATCTGGTGTACGGAGTAACCAAGGAGTGGCTGCTGGCGCATGAGGAGGTTATGACTCGTGACCGCAGGGAATATTACCGGTTGCTGCATGAGGCGGGAGCCTTGGTTGTACAGGCGCATCCGTGCAGAGAGCGCGGCTATCTGAGCGATGTCCACCTCAATCCGTATTTTGTGGATGCTGCAGAGGTAATCAATTTGGGAAATGAGCCGTATCAGGACGGCTTATCTACAGAATACGCCAAGAAGCACGGCCTGCCTATGGTTGCCGGTTCGGATATGCACTGCTGTGAAGGAAATCCGGAGGTTAGCGGTATCGAAACGGATGAGCCGCTGCGTTCCATTGAGGATTTTGTACGGCTGATAAAGACAGGAACCGGATATCGGTTAATCGGAGAAGAAAAGCGACAGACAGAAGCAAAAATGCAACAACCTTGGGTGCACCGTTTGCCGGTGTATCAGTACAGCAGAGAGGGCAAAAATGTGCAAATCCTCTAATTGCGTACTGTATTAAGGTGTGTTATTATGTTACTATGCGAATAGGAGGTGCAGCATGGGGGGAGAAAAGATAAAACGACTTCCAATCAGTGAGATTGCACCGGGAATGATTACCGCGAGAGATATTTATTCCCGAAACGATCAATTGATTTTGAATAAAGATACCGTACTTGGCGCAGATTCCATTGCCAAGCTGATGTTTTATGCCGTTGGAGGCATATGGATTTATGAAGAAAGCCAGAAGGAAGTAGAAGAGGATGCTTATACCGCAACCCTTCGAAGAAGTCAGGATTTTGAACAGTTTAAGCAAAAGTACGATACCTCAGTGGAAGAGGTAAAGGAAGTGTTTGAGCGTCTGGTTATCGGAGGAGAGGAGCTTGACTCGCAGAAGCTGTTCGGAACGATTCGGGATATGGTAACGGATGCGAGAAGCAATGTGCATATCTTTAATATGCTGCATTGCATCCGGGAATATGATGATTTGGTATTTATGCATTCCATCAACGTAGCCTTGATTTGTAATGTATTCGGAGACTGGCTGCGTCTGCCGGAAAAAGAAAAGGATATGCTGACGACCTGCGGTTTGCTTCATGACGTGGGAAAGCTGCTGGTACCGCCGCGAATTTTACATAAACCGGGCAAGCTGACCGAGGATGAATATACGATTGCCAAGCTGCATCCGGAAAGCGGTTATGAGCTTTTGAAAAACACAAATGTGGATGAGCGTGTATTGAAGGTGGCGATGTCCCATCATGAGCGCTACGATGGTACCGGTTATCCGAAGGGAATTGCAGGGGACGATATTGATATGTTTTCCTGTCTTGTCGGAATTGCGGATGTGTATGATGCGATGACGAGCAAGCGTTTGTATCGCGGACCGCTCTGTCCGTTTGATGTAATAAAAATCTTTGAAGAGGACGGTATGCGGCAGTTTAATCCGGAGTATTTGCTTCCGGTGCTTGGCAAGCTGGTGGAAACCTATATTCATCATACGGTGCGTTTATCCGATGACAGCCGCGGAGAGGTGATTATGATTAATCCGTTCTCGTTGGCAAGACCGGTAGTGAAAATCGGAAATGTATTTGTAGATTTGGCAAAGAGAAAAGACTTGAAGATAGAAGAGGTGCTGTAGAGAAAGACCGGGCGGTCTGGCTCTGACAGGAAAGGATTGCAATGAAATCACGAGTAGATGTAGCAGAAGCATTGTTTCGAGAGGGCTATAATTGTTCGCAGGCGGTGTTTGGCGCCCATGGAGATTTGTACGGTTTAGAACGGGACATGGCGATGCGACTGGCGGCATCCTTTGGCGGCGGTATGGGAAGAATGCGAGAGGTGTGCGGAACACTTTCCGGTACGTTCCTGATTGCCGGTATGGAAACCGGTGCGACCGAGGGAAAGGATGCAGCAGGAAAAAAGCGAAATTATGATATGGTACAGCAGCTGGCAGGTGTATATCGGGCAGAGAATGGTTCGATTATCTGCAGAGAGCTGTTGGGACTGGATAAAAACGGACAGAAGGCGGATACGTCGGTAACGACACCGGATGCCAGAACGGAGGAGTATTACCGGAAGCGTCCATGTATTCAATTGATTCGCCGCGCGGCTGCGATGGCAGAGGAGATGCTGTTATATCGGTATTTTTCCTGTGATACTGCGGAGTTTGTGCGGGTAGAGACGGAGGAGCAGCTTGCTGAGCTTGCAACGATTGCCAACGAGGTCTGGCATCAGCATTTTGCGACCATTTTATCGCCGGAGCAGATTGATTATATGGTGGACAAGTTTCAGTCGGAGCATGCCATGCGGGAACAAATGGAGAATCAGTCGTATGAGTATTATTTTATTCATG
Organism: Lachnospiraceae bacterium; assembly: GCA_017462755.1. GTDB lineage: Bacteria > Bacillota > Clostridia > Lachnospirales > Lachnospiraceae > RGIG4057. The sequence goes on from JAFTQM010000005.1 coordinate 32,639, forward strand.
CAAACGGTGTCAATGTCGGTTATGTCGGCATCAAGCCGGATGGTGACCGCTTGTTTTTAAGCAAGCTGTACATTTTGCAGCGGTATCGTGGCAATGGCTATGCCAGCGGAGCGTTTGAGTTTATGCGTCGGCTTGCCAAGGTGCGCGGATTACGCGCGGTATGGCTGACGGTAAACCGTTATAATGCAGATACGATTGCAATATACAAGAAAAAGGGCTTTGTCGTAACCGAGGAGAAAGTAACGGACATCGGCAATGGCTTTGTCATGGACGATTACTTTATGGAGTGGCAAATATAAGTGTAAGATGCGTGGCAAAGGCAGCGCAGAAATGAGGATAAAATGAGTGAAGGAATATTACAAAACGGCTTTGCCGGAAGTAGCGAATATGTAGCAAGTGAAGAACTGAGGCTGAGTGTGAATGTAGCGATTGCATTAAAAAAGCCTCTTTTAATCAAGGGTGAGCCGGGGACCGGTAAGACGATGCTTGCAGAGTCTGTGGCAAAGGCGCTTGGAAAGAAGCTGATTATCTGGAATATCAAATCCACGACCAAGGCACAGGAGGGTCTCTATGTGTACGACACCATTCAGAGACTCTATGACGGACAGTTTGGTGAAGCAGGTGTAGATGATATTTCGCGCTATATTAAGTTAGGCAAGCTTGGAGAGGCATTTGACAG